>NZ_CP133265.1:695833-1043750 GCF_030915505.1 Neobacillus sp. OS1-2 | reverse complement strand
TCCGCGGGTGGGTTACTAGCAATCCTTGCTGTCGTGATTGCTCACTATACAAACATTCATCAATTAGAGGGGATTGCCTCAATGTTGATTGGCGGAATGATGTTCTTTGTAGTAGGAAAGGTCTTTTTAGACAATGCTGCCGGGGTGATTGGTCAGGCGGATGAGGAGATGGAAAACATAATTGGGACGATGGTTATGGCAGATCCTGATGTTAAGGATATTCAAGACATCACCGTCATTAAAGAAGGAGAAGACTTGCACGTAGAATTGGAAATTGAGATCGACCCAAATCTAACAGTCGCTGCGGCCGATGATATTAAAGATCGACTGGAAGAAAAAATCATGGCGGAAAAAGGGGTTGTGGATGTCACGATTGAGATTGATGAAGAAGATGGTGTGATGACGTGGAAAAGCCGCGGTGAATCGCCGGCAGAATAGATTGAAGGAATTTGAATAATTTGTTCCATTGCTAGGTAATCTATCCCTAAAGTGTTTTTAGTAGGAGGATTTTTTCGTGGCAGTATATAATAATAGACTATCTAGTGCAGAGATTGGTGGTTTATGGGCAACCTATCTGCAGGAAAATATGGCTGTTTGTTTAATTACCTATTTTCTCCACCACAATCAAGATGAAGAGGTAAAAAAGATCTTACGGCATGCCTTTGATATTTCCGATGGTCATGTAAAGCAAATTACGACTATTTTTACGGAGGAAGGCATCCCCATCCCTGATGGATTTACGGAAAAGGATCTGGATTTGACAGTGCCGCCATTATTTTATGATATGTTCGGCCTAAGCTTTATTTATTCGATGTCGCGTATGAGTATGATTAGCACGGGATTTATTACCACAAGTGTTGTACGTAAAGATATTCAGGAATTATTTGTAAAAATGATTCAGGAATTTTCGCTGTTATATAAGGAGTCTACAACCATAATGCTTTCAAAAGGAATCTATGATCGCCCGCCGATGGTTCCTTATCCTAAAGAAGTGGAATACGTAGAAAAACTTTCTTATTTAAGTGGTTTTGGGAAAAAGCGACCATTAAATGTCGCTGAGATAACCGAACTTTTCTTCAATACGAAACGGAATTACTTTTCGATTTTATTATGTATGGGTTTGCTTCAGGTGGTAAAAGACAAGGAGATTCATTCATATATTGAAGAGGGTAAAAAGATTTCGGAAAAACAAATTAAAACGTTTAATGATATATTCATGAAGGAAGAACTGCTTGGTAATATTTCGACCGATATGGAAGTGACGGATTCAACGGTTTCACCTTTTTCTGATAGGCTTGTGGTCACACTGTTTCATTCGTTAAACGCGATTGATATTACGTTGATTGGACATGCATTATCATTGTCCATGAGAACGGACCTTACCGCTTATTATCAGAAGTATATTGTAGATATTTTGGTTTACTCGGCAAAGGGTTTTGATATTTTGGTTGACCGTGGTTGGGCGCAAGAACCGCCCCATGCACCTAGTAGAAGAGATCTTCAGCGTTTGAAATAGGTTCGCACTAACATGTGCGAACCTTTTGTGTCTTCAAATACAAGAAAAAATAAAGTTCGGCCTTGAGAATTGTCCAGCTCCAGGCGCCTTCCGCTTTTCTTATTCCCAAGGCTTATGAGTAGTAAAAACCATCGCTAACTCTTTACTGCTCTTTCGATGCACTTTTCGTTTCTCCGCTCGTTCCTTACCGGTTTCATGAAGCTTTTTCTCTTCGTCGGTTTCAGGGATGATGCCAGGAACCTTTGTTGGCTTTCCATTATCATCTAACGCGACAAAGGTTAAAAAGGCAGTAGCGGCAATTTTTCGATCACCGGAAATGAGATTTTCTGCAATAACTTTGACGAAAATCTCCATGGAGGAAGAACCCGTCGATGTAACAAAGGTTTCAATGCAAACAGAGTCCTTTGGTGTGATTGGACTCAAGAAATCGACAGAATCAATCGAGGCTGTTACACATTCCGCTCTAGAATGCCTTACTGCCGAAATAGAGGCAATCATATCAATATCGCTAATTAACTTCCCGCCAAACAAAGTATTATGATTATTTACATCGTTTGGAAAAATCCTGCTCGTTCTCACAACTCTTGATTCATTACATGTTTTTGCTTCCACTATGAATTCCTCCTATAGTTACCTGTTTTTAGTTTACCCAGATGTATTTGTTTGATTTAGTGAAATAGAGGCTTTTGTGGTACATTACATTTATATCAATAAGTGGTAGGGGGATCAATTAATGAGCTTACAAGCACAGATTATGAAGGATTTACATGTCAAATCAAATATTCAGCCGCAAGAAGAAATTCGAATGCGAATTGACTTTTTAAAAAATTATCTGTTAAAAACGAAGGCAAATGGGTATGTATTAGGTGTCAGTGGCGGACAGGACTCGACACTTGCGGGTCGTCTGGCACAAATGGCTGTGGAGGAATTGCGGGAGGCAGGAACAGAAGCCTTGTTTATTGCGGTTCGACTTCCCTACGGCGTTCAACAGGATGAGGAAGATGCGAAACTGTCGCTAGCTTTTATCCGAGCTGATCGTGAAACAAGCTTTAATATTAAAGCAGCTGTCGATGAGGTGCAAAGCGAATATGACCAGAGTTATGATGGCAGCCCGTTAAGCGATTATCATAAAGGCAATGTCAAGGCAAGGATGAGAATGATTGCTCAATATGCCATTGGCGGTATGGAAGGACTGCTTGTGATCGGGACAGACCATGCGGCGGAGGCGGTTACCGGCTTCTATACAAAGTATGGCGATGGCGGAGCTGACGTCCTGCCATTGACAGGCTTAACGAAACGGCAGGGCAAAGCATTGCTGAAAGAGCTGGGAGCAGATGAACGTTTATATTTAAAGGTTCCGACAGCGGACTTGCTTGATCAGAAACCGGGGCAAGCGGATGAAACTGAATTGGGGATCACCTATGATGAACTTGATGATTATCTCGAAGGTAAACCTGTTTCCAAAGAAGTGGCGGAAAAGGTTGAAAAACGCTATCTCCTAACGGAACATAAGCGGAATATGCCTGCCAGTTTGTTTGATGAATGGTGGCAATAAAATCGAGTACAATGGGAGATTACTTTTGAAAAAGGGTAATCTCTTCTTTTTTACGTTTCAATTGCTAGGTAACCCTTTGAGGTTACTAATTATTTTTTGTCCGGATATTTTAGTTCTCTAATACTTTATCACGATAAAATTTTCCATTGACAAAGAATTGCTCCAGGCGTATCCTAGTTACATAATTAGTATATGGAAATCATAAAAAGAGAGAGTTGCAGCGAGAGGGGTTCTCACAATGGGGAAAACAAATCAATTAGGATTTTGGATATTAACGGCACTCGTCGTTGGCAATATGGTTGGTTCAGGAATTTTTATGCTGCCCAGGTCATTATCAGAGGCAGCTAGTCCGGCAGGGGTGATTATGGCTTGGCTATTGACAGGCTTAGGTGTTTTAATGATTGCCCTTGTGTTTGGTAATTTAGCGAAGCGTAAACCAGGATTAACCGGCGGCCCGCAGATTTATGCGAAAGAACTTTTTAAATCAGGTTCACAGGCATCTATCCTATCAGGATTTATGTCTTCTTGGGGATACTGGATTGGAAATGTTGCCGGGATTGTGGCCGTTATTACCACCTTCGCAAGCTACTTATCCACGTTCTTTCCGATACTAACAAGTAAGACCCCGTGGTTTACCATCGGCGGTTTCACTCTTATGGTTGGCAACGGACTAACGTTTATTGTTTGTTCGCTGATGTTATGGGGGATTCACTTGATCATTATGCGCGGGATGGAAGGGGCCGGCAAATTAAATTTTGTGGCAACAGCGGCAAAAGTCATCGGCTTCTTCTTGTTTATCCTCATCGGTTTGTTCGCGTTTGAAAAAAGCAATATTCTCCCGTTCGTAGCCGTTAGGGCAGATGAGGCAGGACATGCCCTCGGGATGATGTCGCAAGTGAATAATGCAGCGGTGAACACATTATGGGCATTTATTGGTATCGAGACCGCGGTTGTGTTTGCCGGCCGTGCAAAGAAACAAAATGATGTTAAAAGAGCAACAATCCTTGGTTTATTTATAGCCCTTGCCATCTATATGGGGATCAGCACCCTTGTGATGGGGATGTTAGATCAAAATACGCTTATCCACTCTGACAAACCGATGATTGATGCGATTCAATCTGTTTTAGGACCACTTAGCGGCAAGGTGTTGGCGGCAATCGGCTTAATCAGTCTTTTTGGCTCAACAATCGGCTGGGTAATGCTAAGTGCGGAAGTGCCGTATCAGGCTGCAAAACAGGGAGTATTTCTACCGGTTTTCTTAAAAGAAAATAAGAAGGGCCTGCCATCGTTTTCGCTTCTACTGACAAGTGGAATTGGCCAGTTGTTTATTTTTTCAACGGTTTCAAAGTCGATTTCTCGGTGCATTTGATTTTATTATTCTGATTGCTACGCTGGCTTATTTAGTGCCTTACTTTATTTCATCTATTTACCAGCTTAAATTGGTTATAGCCGGTGAAACGTATCAGAGCGTTCGTTCCCGGGTTATAGATGGTGTGGTGGCACTGCTTTCCACCATCTATTCAGTTTGGGTTATTATTGCCGGAACCGCGGACACCAAAACGTTCACGTATGGCATTATCCTGATCGCTAGCGGCATTCTGTTTTATGGGCCGCTAAGGAAAAGGCGTAAAAGAATCGATCAAAAAGAAGCTCTTACCGCTTAACCTATCAGATCCTCTCTGATAGGTTTTTATTTTTTATAAAAGGGTAAAATAAACCTAGTCTTTTTGAAATATATCTTTTGACAGGATGTTAGGGATATTATATGATGATTAAATCCAAGAAGAACAATCAGAATTAGGGGGTTTACATGTAACATGAAAAAACTAACGGTTATTTTTGCCTTATTATTAAGCTTTATGGTTGTAATGTCAGCATGTGGTAAGGATGATAATGCTGAGAAAAAGAATGATAACAAAACAGCTGAAAAGGCTGACAAGGATTTATTGGCGAAGGTAAAAGATGAAGGAAAACTTGTCATTGGGACAGAAGGTACATACTCTCCTTTCACCTTCCATGATCCAAGCGGAAAGCTTACCGGATTTGATGTAGAGCTTGCCGAAGAAGTAGCAAAACGTTTAGGCGTGAAGGCAGAGTTCAAGGAAACACAATGGGATGCCATCTTTGCCGGACTTGATGCAAAGCGTTTCGATATGATTGCCAACCAGGTGGGAATTCGCCCAGACCGCCAAGAAAAATATGATTTCTCTGATCCGTATATTACGTCTGCGGCTGTTCTAATTGCTTCAAAGGACAATGATAATGTGAAATCATTTGAGGACATGAAGGGGTTAAATTCAGCACAATCGTTAACAAGTAACTATGCAGATATTGCGAAAAAGAACGGTGCCAATATTGTGGGTGTCGATGGTTTCCAACAAGCGGTTGAACTGCTTGCGCAAAAACGTGTTGACGTCACGGTCAATGATAAAATTGCCTTTTTAGACTATACAAAACAAAAGCCTGATGCACCAATCAAGATTGTGGCTACAGCTGATGATGCGTCGACAAGTGGCTTTATGTTCAGAAAGAAAAATGACACTCTTGTAGATGCTGTTAATAAAGCATTGAAAGACATGGTCGATGATGGCACATACAAAAAAATCTCTGAGAAATGGTTTGGTGTAGATGTACTTAAATAGTATTTTTGCTGACCCGGAACGAGATTCAAGACTGATTGATATCGCCAAAACCTCCCTCCAGCCGATGCTGGAGGGTGCTATTATGAACACGATTCCCTTAACAC
The DNA here is from genome assembly GCF_030915505.1 of Neobacillus sp. OS1-2. Classification (GTDB taxonomy): domain Bacteria; phylum Bacillota; class Bacilli; order Bacillales; family Cytobacillaceae; genus Neobacillus. Next base: position 1,037,933 of record NZ_CP133265.1, on the reverse strand, counting down.
TTATTTCGTTTATCATTGGCATTATTCTGGCTGTACTGACAGCCCTAGCCCGGATTTCCAATGTGAAGGTATTTCAGATCATCGCAAGAGTGTATGTTTCAGCCATCCGCGGTACGCCATTACTAGTGCAATTATTTATTATTTTTTATGGCCTTCCCAATATTGGGATAACGATTGATCCGTTTCCGTCTGCTGTCATTGGCTTTTCCCTAAGTGTTGGTGCGTATGCGTCTGAAGTGATCCGTGCTGCCATTCTGTCGATTCCAAAAGGGCAGTGGGAAGCTGGTTATTCGATTGGTATGACCTATACACAGGCATTAAAACGGATTATTTTGCCACAGGCTGCAAAGGTATCAATCCCGCCATTATCGAATACCTTTATTAGTCTTGTCAAAGATACATCACTAGCGTCACTTGTGCTTGTAACTGAGATGTTTCGCCGTGCCCAAGAAATTGCGGCAACCAATTATGAATTTTTGTTGGTCTATATCGAAGCGGCCCTCCTTTATTGGATAATCTGCTTTTTCCTTTCCATGATCCAAGGATTTATGGAAAAAAGATTGGATCGCTACGCATCATAGTAAGGGAGTTTTATGATGATTTCAATTAAAGGTTTATATAAACAATTCGGCCAATTAGAAGTTTTAAAGGGAATTGACCTTGAGGTGGAAAAAGGAAAAGTAGTGGTTATCATCGGTCCATCCGGTTCCGGGAAGACCACCATGCTCCGCTGTTTAAATGCGTTGGAGGTGCCTACCAAAGGGATGATTTCGATTGAAGGTCAAAGTTTGGATTTTTCAAAGGCCGTCCCGAAAAAGAATATTACTTCCTTCCGCCGGTTAACGGGAATGGTCTTTCAAGGGTACAATCTTTTTCCACATAAAACGGCCCTAGAAAATGTCATGGAAGGCCCAGTGATTGTTAAAGGGGAAAGTAAAGAGGCGGCACGCAAAAATGCCTCGGCACTTTTAGAAAAAGTCGGTCTTGGTGATAAGCAGGATTATTATCCTGCCCAGCTTTCAGGCGGCCAGCAGCAGCGTGTCGGGATTGCCCGGGCGCTCGCGATGGAACCGGAGGTCATGCTGTTTGATGAACCGACATCTGCCCTTGATCCCGAGCTTGTCGGCGAGGTGTTAAAAGTAATGAAGGATCTTGCCGCTGAAGGAATGACGATGATTGTCGTGACCCATGAAATGCGCTTTGCCCGCGATGCTGCCGATGAGGTCATTTTTATGGATCAGGGTGTCATTGTCGAACGAGACAAGCCAGCAGAGATATTCACCAATCCAAAGGAAGAACGAACAAAGAAGTTTTTGAATATGATTCAGTAAGGTGCTGTAGCTCATGGGGGCTATGGCATTTTTTTTGTGCCTTTCCACGGGAAGAAGTTTAAGTGAGTTACTCTATGTGACCAAGAGGGTTGTTGGCGGTCACGTAGAAAGGGTCTACGTGACCGCATGAGAAAAATTCAGCACAAACGGTAAATGAAAAGGAGTTACATTGACCGAAAAGGGAAAATTCAGCACAAACGGTAAATGAAAACGACTTACATTGACCGATTGAAGAAAAATTCGGCATAGAAGGTAAATGAAATGGCGGTTCATTGCCCGATAAAGCATATCAGGATCCAAAACGGTAAATGAAAACGAATTGTAATGCCTCAGTAAAGTGTAACCTTTGAATCCTCCAAAACATCTACCTGTTTAAATATTTTCGAATCAACAATGTCACCAAGGTTTGTCGAAGATTGCTATATTATTAATTGGAAAATAATGATAAAATTGTATTATGTGTGAAACCTTTTACATGTTTATCCGTATTACCTAACATACATAACTTATGGGGAAGGGAAGGATGCACTATGCTTTGAGTTTTCGTGAAATTCCAGTCAGAAGGTACACTTTCCTTTGTCTATTTACCATAATCAAAAAAAGGATTGATGCTTATGGAACCTTTCAGCATACCTTTAGAAACAATTTATTTATATGGATTAATTATTTCTGGTGTTTTGACGGTACTCTATGTTTTATTTGCCGATGTGTTTCATTTTCACGGAGCAGGGGATGGCGGGCTGCACTTCCTAAACCCGGTCCTAATCTTTGCCTTCGTGACCATTTTGTCAGCGAGCGGTTACTTGTTTGAACGTTTGTCATCGCTGCATTATTTACTCATTTTGGCTATATCTGCAGTCATCGCTATTATTGTGGTTACATTATTAAATGTCTTTGTTCTCTTGCCACTGTCTTCCGCGGAGGAATCACTTGTTTATAAAGAATCAGATTTACAAGGCCGAATCGGGACAGTCATTACCTCGATCCCGGCAGATGGCTTTGGTGAAGTGATGATTGAGAGTACAAGTGGAAGAATTGCTAAACCAGCTGTAAGCTTTGATGGCGACCAAATACCTAATGGAACAAGTGTGTTAGTTGTCCAGGTGAAAGATGGAGTGCTCCAGGTAACGGTTCATCATCAATTAGAAAGTTTTATATAGAGTAGGGGGAATAAAAAAATGGATTTTAACATTATTTGGGTTATCGTTGGGATTGTCGTACTTATTTTCCTAGCATTAATTGGCGTTTTTATTACAAAGTACAGGACTGCTGGACCGGATGAGGCCTTGATTGTAACTGGTAGTTTTCTTGGAAACGGAAATGTCCATGTAGATGAAGCTGGCAATAAAATTAAAATTATCCGTGGCGGCGGTAGCTTTATTTTACCAGTATTCCAGCAGGCAAAGCCGCTTAGCTTGTTATCTAGTAAACTAGAAGTTACCACACCAGAAGTATACACGGAGCAGGGTGTGCCGGTCATGGCCGATGGGGTTGCCATTATAAAAATTGGCGGTTCAATTAGTGAAATTGCCACTGCTGCTGAGCAGTTCCTTGGAAAGCCGAAGGAAGATCGTGAAAATGAAGCCAGAGAAGTCCTAGAGGGTCATCTACGGTCTATCCTCGGTTCGATGACGGTGGAAGAAATTTATAAAAATCGTGATAAATTTTCACAAGAAGTCCAAAGGGTTGCCTCGCAAGATCTTGCTAAAATGGGTCTCGTGATTGTATCGTTCACCATTAAAGATGTCCGTGATAAAAATGGCTATCTTGATTCCCTTGGTAAACCACGGATTGCACAAGTGAAGCGTGATGCCGATATCGCCACAGCTGAAGCGGAAAAAGAAACCCGTATCAAAAAAGCCGAGGCTTCTAAGGAAGCAAAGCGTAACGAATTAGAGCGTGCAACAGAAATCGCTGAAGCTGAAAAAATTAACCAGTTAAAAATTGCTGAGTTCCGCCGCGAACAGGATATCGCTAAAGCGAAAGCCGACCAAGCGTATGACCTTGAAACGGCTCGATCAAAACAAGACGTTATGGAACAGGAAATGCAAATTAAGATTATTGAGAGACAAAAGCAAATTGAATTAGAAGAAAAAGAAATTCAACGCCGCGAGCGTCAATACGATTCTGAAGTGAAGAAAAAAGCGGATGCCGATCGCTATTCTGTCGAGCAATCCGCTGCTGCTAACAAGGCAAGAGAGATGGCCGAAGCAGAGGCAAATAAATACCGGATTGAAGCAATGGCAAAGGCGGAAGCGGAGCGGATTCGTCTCGACGGTCTTGCCAAAGCAGAAGCACAAAAGGCTCAAGGGTCATCAGAGGCAGAAATAATCCGTTTAAAAGGTTTAGCGGAGGCCGAAGCGAAGGAAAAAATCGCGGAAGCATTCGAACAATTCGGCCAAGCGGCCATTCTCGACATGGTTATCAAAATGCTTCCGGAATATGCGAAGCAAGTCGCTGCTCCATTGTCCAATATTGATAAAATTACCGTTGTCGATACGGGTGGCGGTTCAGGAGAAAATGGCGGCGCCAATAAGATTACCAGCTATGCAACCAATTTAATGGCAAGCCTTCAAGAGTCATTAAAAGCTTCAAGCGGGATTGACGTGAAGGAGCTAATCGAGAACTATTCTGGTAAAGGGAATGTAAGAAAGAGCATTGAGGAACTAACTGACGAGGTAAAGAATAAAACTGAATAAATACCACCAAAAAGGCCTTAACCATTGTTAAGGTCCTTTTAGTAGTTTCGAGTGGGTCTAAATATTCATCTTTAGCATACCGAAATATTCTTGTTTAATAGAGGAAAGGGTAAAAAGTGGGTTAACTGTGGATCTAACCGGCTTTTTATGTGCTATAGTACCTAAGTTTCCCTTGATTTACTACTAAAGTGATTCTATTGTAATAGTTTACAACACTGAATTCAGACTATTTATAATATTCGTACTCAACTGATAGAATAATAGAGCACCGTTTCTTTAAAGGGGCGGTCAGAGATATAGAGTATGGGGGGAATAATCAGTTGAAGAAGAAAAATACTTTAAAAGTCTTTTCCAGCCTTGCAGCTAGTACAATGGTAGCTACTACCATGTTTGCAGGCGCATTTGCTGGCAGTACGGTTGCACCAAAACCGGCATCTGCGGCAGCAACAGTCGAATCAGCTCCGATTGATTTAAATGTAGTGGATTTGGATCGCCTTGGTGAAGCATTGCAAAAAAGAGGGCTCATTGCAAAGAATGCAACACCTGCTGAAATTACCAAAGCTGCAAAGAACTACATAGAGAAAAAACAAGGCCAAAGGCCTGGTAAAGCAGGCAAGGCTCAAACGAAGGAAGAACAGAAGTTAGATAAAAAAGCAAAGGACTTTCTTACTAAACAAAAGGACAAGCTTGCGAAGCAGCTAGCCAAAGGTCATGAAAACTTCAAAAAAGGCAAGCCAAACGGGGCTGTTAAAGTAGATTCTGCCAAACAGGCTGCTTATAACGGAGATGTACGAAAAGATGAAGTACTAGTTCTTTTAGTTGAGTATGCTGATTTTAAGCATAATAATGTCGAACAAGAACCTGGCTATATGTATGCAAGTGACTTCAGTAAAGAACACTATCAAAAAATGTTATTTGGCGATCAAGATTTTACCCTGTTTAATGGTGAGAAGGTAAAAACGTTTAAACAATATTATGAAGAACAATCTGGCGGCAGCTATACGGTTGATGGAACTGTTTCAAATTGGCTGACAGTACCGGGAAATGCGGCAGATTACGGCAGTGATAGTCCGGAAGGTGGCAATGATAACATGCCAGGCACAAAAGGACCACGTGGATTTATTAAGGATTCCTTAAATGCTGCGGTTGCATCTGGAATTAACTTAGGAGATTACGATAAGTTAGATATCTATGACCTTGATGGCGATGGAAATATTAACGAGCCGGACGGTTTGGTTGACCACTTAATGGTCATTCATGCTGGTGTTGGTCAGGAAGCAGGGGGCGGAGCTCTTGGCGATAATGCCATCTGGTCACACCGCTGGACATTAAATGGCGTTTATCCAGTTGCAAACACAACAGCTACAGTAGATTACTGGGGCGGAAATATGGCTGCATTCGATTATACAGTTGAGCCGGAAGATGGAGCAGTTGGTGTATTCGCACACGAATATGGTCATGACTTAGGTGCCCCGGATGAGTATGATACCCAATATACCGGCAATGGTGATACGGTTGCACAGTGGTCTATTATGAGCGGCGGCAGCTGGAGCGGTCATATTGCCGGCACACAACCGCCAAGCTTCTCACCGCAGGTCAAAGAATTCTATCAAAAAACAATTGGCGGTAACTGGGCTAATATAACGGAAGTAAACTATCAAGATATCGATAAAAACGGTTTAGCAACAGTTATCGATCAGAGTGTCACAAAATCTAAGAACCCGGGTATTGTGAAGGTAAACTTGCCTAATAAGAGGGTTCCAGGCATTGCGCCAGAATTTGGGGCCAAATACTATTACAGTACAAAAGGGGATGACCTTCACACTGTTTTAGAAACACCAGTGTTTGATTTAACAAGTGCTACAACTGCAACGTTCGACTATAAACAGTGGTATGAGGTTGAAACTGATTATGATTATCTTTCAGTGAGTGCAGTAACTGAAGATGGCAAGAGCGTGGACCTAGATGTGATCGGTGATGAAAACACGGCAGGCGGGCTTGAAACTTCCCAAGGCAAATGGGTAGATGGAAAGCTTGATTTAAGCCAATTTGCAGGTAAAAAGGTAAAACTGGTATTTGAATATGTAACGGACGGCGGTCTTGCTCCAAACGGTTTCGCGCTTGATAACCTTTCATTAACAGTAGATGGGCAAGTTACATTCTCTGACGATGCGGAAGGTACACCTCAAGTATTCCTAAACGGTTTCGAAGTATCTGACGGCTGGATCAACAAACCACACTACTACTATTTAGAGTGGAGAAATTATGCTGGTTCTGATACAGCACTTCAATTCTCTCGTGACGCAAAATATAATACTGGTTTAGTAGTTTGGTATGGGGATGATACATTTACAGATAACTGGGGTGGCGTCCACCCAGGTGAAGGATTCCTAAGTGTAGTGGATTCTCATCCTGAAGCACTTGTATTTAACCTAAATGGTAAGGACTCTATTAGCCAAACAACTCGCTACCAAGTGGCAGATGCTGCGTTCTCATTAGACAAGTCACCTGCATGGAGTGTAAATTCTCCAAGTCGTGGAATCTATGATTACAAAGGCCTTCCAAGCATAACGGAGTTTGATTCTACTAAATCGTACATTAACACAGTGATTCCTGATGCCGGAGTTAAAGTTCCAGCACAGTACCCACTTAAAGTCCAAGTCATCGGCGAAGCAAAAGATAACTCTGCTGGTGCAGTTTGGATCCATAAATAGGAAATGGAAGAGACATCGGAATTCACCGATGTCTCTTTTCTGGTTTTTAAAATCAAAAAAATAGGCGCCTCGTAAATCGCGGCACCCTAACTATAGGAAGAGAGAGGTTAAATTTGGGATGAGTAAGATGGCTACGAACCATGTACTACAACAACTTAACTACAATCACATTTTAGCGGGAAAAATTGAAGATGTTATGGAGAAGTTGTGGTGAATTTGTGAAGTTACAAAAATCACAGACCCAAGATGATATAGTAATGGTATGGGGAGTGGTGATTCATGAAGATTTTATTAGTTGACGATGAACGCAGAATCATAGAAGTTCTCGAAGCCTATTTAGAAAGAGAAGGCTATGAAATTCATAGTGCCGATAATGGAATTGATGCCTTGAAAAAAGCCAAAACAATCAACCCAGACTTAATCATATTAGATTTAATGCTGCCTGATATTTCAGGTGAAGAAGTTTGCCGCTTAGTCCGAAAAGAGTCGGATGTGCCAATCCTGATGCTGACGGCAAAATCAGCTGAAGATGATCGCATCAACGGGATTGTCATGGGTGCCGACGATTATTTAACAAAGCCATTCAGCCCGCGGGAAGTGGTTGTCCGTGTCCAAGCGATTTTAAGACGAGTGAAAAAGACCGAGAAAATGGAGAGACTCGAATTTAATAGAAGGAAACTAGCCATTGATTTAATTAAAAAAGAAGTGATGGTAAACGGTGAGGATGTTACCTTAACACCGATTGAGTATAAATTGTTAACCAATATGGCAGTCAATCCCGGCCGAGTATACAGCCGGATGGATTTACTGGAAAAGATTCAAGATGAAGGAATGTATTATGAAGGGTATGAGCGGAGTGTCGATACGCATATCAAAAATCTTCGAAAAAAAATTGAATCAGATTCGCGGCAGCCAGATTTTATCGTAACTGTTTTTGGGATGGGCTATAAATTTGGAGGGGTCCTAGATGCTGCAAACACTCCGGTCTAAGATCCTGTTTTATCTAGTTCTCATCTCAATGATTGGTATTTTAATTGTCAGCTTTTTTATTCAATATGGCTTTGAGGAAAGTTTTCATAGTTATTTAGACCGTAATCGTGAAAAAAAAATAGATCGAATTATTACTGAAATTGAGAAAGACTATCGAAAAAATGGCCATTTTACCAGTGATCCGGTGTTTGGACTGCTCCATGAGCATGCAATGACAGATCAGCTTTATTTTCAATTATATGACCGCCTTGGGCAAATTCAGATGGATTCTTCCAATATTCGTGGCATGTTGAATAGCTTTGGCTTAACAGAACCAGCACCTGATGAGGAAGAGTGGCACTCCAAAACCTATACACTCAAAATCGATCATGCTATTATTGGCAAACTAGTGGCCATCTACCCAGAGGGATTAATTGACGATGAATACACATTTATCCAAACGATTCAGTTATATATTTTAGCCGCTGTCTGTCTAACGATTGTGCTGGCAATTGTCTTTAGCATGATTTTTTCAAAAAAATTAACCTCTGGATTGAAAAAACTGTCATTTGCTGCTGGTGAGCTGCAGCAGCATAACTTGGATATCCGCATTCCTTTATCAGGCTTGCCCACAGAGGTAAAGCAGATTGCCATATCCTTCAATAATCTTGCTGAATCACTAGCAAAGGAGGAAATGCTGCGGAAGCAATTTACCGGTGACCTGGCTCACGAATTAAGGACGCCGCTTGCCACTTTAAGGAGCCAGATTGAGGCCTTTCAGGACGGGATCTGGGAGCCAACACCACAACGGTTAGAGGTAAGTCACGAAGAACTGATGCGCTTAGTACGGCTCGTGAATGAATTAGAAAAATTATTAGCGGCCGAGAACCCGCAAATCAGGCTGGAAAAGATCGAACTTGAAGCCGGTAGTGTATTGGCAGCCTTATGGGAAATGTTTTTGCCTATTTTTAAAGAAAAAGGTGTGGGGCTGCAAATTGAAGAGCCTGCTCAAGAAGAAATATTTGCTGCTGATAAGGATCGCATAATGCAAATTCTTTCCAATATCCTCAATAATGCTCTGAAGTACACACCAGAAGGGAAGAATGTTACGTTATCGGTGGTGACAGAAAAGGAAGGGTATGTCGGCTTTAGGATTCAAGATGAAGGTTCGGGGATGAAAGAGGAGGATATTCCGCATATCTTCGAACGCTTTTATCGCGGTGACAAATCCCGTGACCGCAAAACGGGCGGTGTCGGAATTGGCCTGTCGATTGTAAAAGCCTTGATGGATTCCCATAAAGGCATCATCAAGGTCAAAAGCAGGTTGAATAAGGGAACCAGTATCATCCTATGGTTTCCACGGGAAGACTAAAAGGCCGCCTATCTGAAGCGGCCTTATCATTATTTTAACAGGTCTTTGATAGTGTATAGTTTCCCACTTTCAAACTCACCCCTTAGAACGAGATCGACTAAGGCATCCGCGACCACATCTGCCTTTAAAAGCAGATTCTTTTCTTTATATTCTTTAAACTGTTCTAGATCTTTAAATGCCTCCTCGTGGGACGAACGAATCGTTTCCTGCATGTTCGTATCCATCACACCAGGGCTAAACGCAATAATTTTGTTGGTTGTTTTCAACCCGACTTGCTCTAATGCAGCGGTTTGCGTGAACATATTTAATCCCGCCTTTGCGCTGCAATACACACTCCAGCCTTCTATCGAACGAACTGCCGCACCTGAGGATACATTAATAACCGTTACCTTTGTATTGGTTAATTGCGCCTTGTTAAAAAATAAATTCGTAATCAGAATCGGTGCAATTAAATTGACCTGAATGTTCCCGATGATTGGCGTTTGGTCTAAATTGCCAACCTTTTGGATGGGATCAATCACACCGGCATTATTAAATAGAAGAATTTCTTTCGGATCCTTTTGAAAAATACAATGAGCAATTTCCATGAAAACTTCCTGAACTTCTTGTTCTAATGAAAGATTACAGGAAAGATGCTTATAATCAATTCCATGTTTGATTGCCAGACTTTTAATTTCTTCATTCTCTGTCCGTGAAACCGAAACGATAGAGATTTGTTCGTGAATAAGTCGTTTAGCAATCGCTTCACCTAAACCTCTTGATGCACCGGTAATGATTGCGTATTTCATCGTAATACTCCCCCTTTGGATCCAGTTACATTATGTATCTCCATTTTATGTCTCACAAATTTTTAAAGCAAATAAAAAGGCAGTCCCAATGGGAACTGCAAGTTAACGTGCTAAGGGATAAAATTTCTTCCACTCATTTAGGAAGGATTGAGTAGAAGAATTAGGATGTTCTAGGACCCGAGGGGTGGGCCCGGATTGCTTCACTTCACCATTCACAATAATGGCCAGCCGATTCGTGAGGTAGTTAATTTCCATTAAATCATGGCTGACAAACACGGCTGTTGTTTGGGCCTTTTCGATAATGCCCTTGAAATCTTCCATTAATTTTATTTTGGTCGGAAAATCCAATGCGGAAAAAGGCTCATCAAGAAATAGAATCTCCGGTTCAACAATCATCGCCCGCGCTAAGTTGACGCGCTGCGCCTCGCCGCCGGATAAATACAGCGCATTTTTTTTGGCCAAATGGCTGATGCCAAACAGCTCCATCCAATGGGCCACTTTGTCCTTTATAATGCTTTTCGGAATCTTTCGTAACGTTAAACCAATTGCGATATTATGAAAAACAGTTCCATCTAACAGCAACGATTGCTGAAGGGCAATCGAGAATTTCCGTCGTAAATCGAGCGGGGCATTTCCCTTGGGAATGCTCTGCCCACGAAAAAGAATATCACCGCTCGTTTGCTGATCGAGAAATGCTAACAGCTTTAACAGAGTACTTTTCCCGGCGCCATTTGGCCCCATAATTCCGAGAAATTCGCCATCATAAACCTGGAATTCCTGAATATCTAGAATCGTTTTCATATGGGCGTTAAAAGTAATATTTTTTAGCTCAATTAACGGGTTCATGATATTCGCTTCCTTTGCTGTAAAAATGTTAAGGCAGCCGTAATCAATAGGGCAACAGTTAAGAGAATAAACGAAAGGGCTAAGGCAATGTCAAAGTTCCCTTTGGAAACTTCCATCACAATCGTTGTGGTTAAGATTCGCGTATCGCCCTGAATATTTCCGCCGACCATCATTGCGGCACCAACCTCTGCAATGACGCGTCCAAAGCCAGCCATTACCGCCGCTAAAATCGCAATTTTTAATTGCTTAATAAGAATCATTAATGTCTGCAGCTTTGTAGCTCCGAGCGCTTTAATTTGTAAGAGCATCTTCTCACTGATTTGCTGAAAAGCTGTGCATGTCAGGCTCGTGACAATCGGCAGGCTGACTAATATTTGTGCCATCACAATCGCGGTCGGTGAATAGAGCAGGGTTAAGTCGCCTAATGGACCAGAACGCCATAACAGCATCGTAATCCATAGTCCGGCAACAACCGGGGGCAGGCCCATACCAATATTGATCAATAATAATAGAATCCTGCGCCCTTTGAATCTAGTTAAACCAAGGAAAATCCCTAGCGGCAATCCAATCAGAGTACTAATTAGAATGGAAATGAGACAGACCTTGAGCGTAAGCCAGGTAATCGCAAAAATTTCTTGATCACCGGAAAAGATCATTTCTATCGCTTTTTTGAGTCCATCTAGTAGTAGTTCCATACTTGCAATGCCTCCAGGATGCCATGCGCCGCTGATCAGGGCGCTTGCGCTTTTAAAATTACTCCGTATATTTAAAGAATAGGGATTGTCCGTATTCTTTCTTACCGAAGTTTTCGATTACGTCTTGTGTTTTCGCATCTACCATAAAGTTTACAAACTTTTCGGCATCTTTGCTATTCACTTTATCATGTTTTTCAGGATTTACTTGCATAACGTGATAAATATTCATTAAATCATTTCCGCCTTCAACGGCAATCTTGAGAGTATCCAAATTCTTTTCTTGGGCGAGCCATGTGGCACGGTCAGTTAACACGTAGCCTTTTTTTTCGGCTGCAACTTGGAGAGTTTGTCCCATACCTTGACCTGTTGACACATACCAATCACCGGCTGGTTGAACGGCGGCAGCAGTCCAGATGCCAAGTTCTTTCTTATGTGTACCAGAGTCGTCCCCGCGTGAAACGAAAATAGATTTTGTACCAGCTAATGTTTTGAAAGCGTCCTTAATATCGTTCCCGCTTACACCCGCTGGATTTTCCTTTGGTCCTACTAAAATAAAGTCGTTATACATCACACGTTTGTAGTTAATCGCATCACCTGCATCGACAACTTCTTTTTCAGCTGCTGGAGCATGAACAAGAAGGACATCGGCTTCCCCTTTTGTTCCCATTTCTAATGCTTGGCCTGTCCCAACGGCAATCGTCTTCACTTTTACATTATTTTCTTTTTCAAACATGGGGATTAATACTTCAAGCAAGCCACTGTCCTGTGTACTTGTTGTCGTGGCCAGAATCATTTCTGTTGGAGCCGGTTTTGATGCAGGTTTCTTTGTCTCTTTTGCGGCAGCATCTTTTGTGTCAGAATTTCCGCAAGCTGATAAAACTAGGAGCATTAATGCAATTAATGCGATGAATAAGCGATTTTTTTTCATACGAGTTCCTCCGTCTGAGTAGTTTGATAGATGATTGTTCCTAGATCGTGAATCGAATAGCCTTCTAAATCTTGCAGGCTATTTTTGAAACTGGCCGACTGTAAGTATTGAAGTAAGTCTGTTAACCTTTGTTTGTTCTCATCGGTAAAGCGGAAAACAAGATCAAACTGTTCCTTCGCTACCGGTACGAAATCAAGTCCTAAATGACTGGCGGCAGACTGAATCCCAAAGGTCACATTGGCAATGCCCCGGCTAATGTAAGAAGCCGCCGACAAATGATTCCATTCTTCATTGCCGTAGCCGTTAATCTTACTAGGGGCAATTCCGCAGCTAGAAAGCTTGGAATCTAGTAAAAAGCGGGTACCTGACCCTTTTTGACGGTTAATAAATTGAATCTCTTTTCTCGTCAGGTCTGAAAAATCAAGAATGCTTTTCGGATTGCCTTTTGCGACAATAAAGCCTTGTTCTCTCTCGGCCAATCGCACCACCAAGATTGATTCGTAGACAAATAGTTGATGGATAAATGGCAGATTGTACTCTTGTGATGCTGGATCTAACAGATGAATTGCGGCAATATCGCACTGCCCGCGGTAAAGCATCATCAGCCCTTCTAAACTGCCGATGAAGGATGGCTGAATTTGCATATCTAACTTCTTTCCCGCTTGTTTGGCAAAATGTTCGACAAGGAAATCATGACTGCCGGAAAGCCGGATAGGTGGGTTGGTCTGGCTCCCCGTGCTTGTTTGTTCTGCGGGCTGTTTTTTTGCAGGAGCTTTCATGTTCTCTTTAAATCTTTCTATTTCGGTATGTTCAATTCTCATTTTATTACCGATTTTAAAGGCTTGCAGCTCGCCTCTTTTTATCAGCTCATAAACAGTATGTTTTGAGATTTGAAAGATTTGTGCGACATCATCGGGCGTATACGCCTTCACATCCATTTAGGTACCTCCTTTTCCCGTTTATTTTAGTAAAAGAATAGCATAATAAATGTGACTTTTGTTAAGTTTTGTTAAGTTTCATTTAGTTTTGTTTAGGATTGTCACAAATAGTTCAAAGGAATCACCCAGAATTCACAATTTTTCCATATCGTTCAATGGTGAGCAAGAAAGTTTGTTGTAAAATAATAATAGTCGAGAAAATTGTAGCTAAAGGGAAGGGATGTATATGTCAAAACTGTTGTATATTACAGCAAATCCGAAAAATGATAGTAAGTTATCTAAAGGGATGCAAATCGGTGAGGTATTTTTAGAGGAGTTTAAGGCAGCACAGCCGGATGTAGAGATCGAACGCTGGCACTTATATGATATGGATATCCCTGATATCGATATGGATTTGCTCTATGCCCGGGCAAAATTATCGTTTATGGGTTATACGAAGGAACAGCTATCGGAAGCAGAGCGGACAAAGCTGGAAAATATGCATGCACTAGCCGATCGCTTTATCGCCGCCGATTATTATGTGTTTGTGACACCGATTTGGAATCTCGGTGCCCCGTCGATTTTGAAAAAGTTTATTGATAACTTATTTATTGTAGAAAAGACATTTACCAATACGGAAGCAGGACCAAAAGGGCTCTTGACCGGCAGAAAAGCCCTTCACATTCAAACCCGTGGCGGTATTTATTCCAGTGGACCAATGGTGGAATTCGAAATGGGGGACCGGTACCTCCAAAAGGTATTTCAATTCCTCGGATTTGAAATTTGTGATACCGTCGTTGCCGAAGGAATGGATCATTTTCCGAAAAAGGTTCCGGAAATTATGGCAAAAGCAAAGAAAGAAGCAGCGGAAGCAGCAAGAGAAATGGCAAAACAACCTGTTAATAGTTGAAAAGAGCGACTCGAGTCCATCGAGTCGCTTTTTTGAATTTAAAATTAACGATGAAGGCTCTAATCGATTACGTTATTTGCGGAACTGATGAGTTTATTTGCGAAACTCGGCTATTTGTTTGCGAAACTGATGAGTTTGTTTGCGAAAACAACCAATTTATTTGCGAAACCACATTCCTAGAACTTCCCTGTAAATTGAAAAAACAATACGAGTAGGCCTAGTGCCCATACATAAATCGCAAACGGCTTTAAAGAATGATTCTTCAAGTAACCAATCATCCATTTCACGGCAATATATCCAAAGATAGCCGAGGCGATGATGCCGACAAGCAAGGCAGATAAAGAGATTTCTTCTCCTTGGCCGCCAAGTAAATCCTTCGTTTGTAAGACAATCGCGCCGGCAATCGCGGGTGTCGATAATAAGAAGGAGAAATAAGCGGCCGTTTCTCTATCTAATTTTCGCCAAAGTGCCGCAACAATCGTCATTCCGGAACGGGAAATTGCGGGCATAATCGCAACTGCCTGGAATGTTCCAATGATAAGGGCATCCTTGTAGGTAATATCATCCATTTTCTTATAACCATTTTTTGCGGAATCGGCGAGCCACAGAAATAATCCTGTAATTAAAAACTCCCAGCCAATCGTCACCCCTGTCTTTGAAATCTCATCAATATAATCCTTAAAGGCAAGTCCAAAAATGACCGCGGGCAGTGTCCCCACAATCAATAAAAACGTTAATTTGCTAAAAGGATTTTTGATGACCTTTATAAATTCATCCTTATAAAAAACAAAGACTGCCAAGAGTGTCCCGACATGAAGCATTGTATCGAGCAAAAGCCCCGCTTCCTGTAAGCCGAATAAATTCCTTCCTAAATAAAGATGTCCGGTACTGCTGATCGGCAAAAATTCCGTTAACCCCTGAATAATCCCGAGGATCAATGCTTCTAGTTTTGTTAACATAAGGTCCCTCACATTCTAAAGTATTCATATGCCTGTACAATGTAAAGATATGCAAATATCTTTCAATTAATGAAATTTCTCCAATAAGGTAAATAAAAATAATAAGCTGTTAGAACAAATTAAGTGCAAATGAAACACTTCCTCCCATAAAATAGAACTATAGCCTTTTGGAGAGGGGATAAACGTTTGGAAACGAAACATCTGCATTTTAATACATCCATCGGTGTCAAGAAACCGGAAAATATTCGAAACAAAGAGCAGGCCTGCCCGTTTTGCGAAAGAGACAAACTGACGGATCTCATCGCTGTGGATGGATCCATTATTCTTTTGAAAAATAAATATCCTGTATTAGAAAATGCCTACCAAACCGTATTAATAGAAACAGACGATTGTCACGCCGATTTATCAACCTATTCAAAAGAGCATCTACATAAATTGATTAGGTTCGGCTTGCAGCATTGGTTAGCAATGGAGGAAACCGGCAACTATCATTCGGTCATTTTTTTCAAAAACCATGGACCATTGTCTGGCGGGACGCTTGCCCATCCACATATGCAAATCATTGGTTTACATGATATTGATTACAAAGAAACGGTAACCCATGAAATGTTTGAGGGGATTGTGATTGCCGAAGCAGATAGTGTTCGGTTTACACTGTCGACAAAGCCTCGCGTGGGGTTTTATGAATTTAATGTAGAAATGCCTGATACCGCCTATCAAGAGAAGTTTTCGGAATATATGCAGGTGGCGGTCGACTATATCCTAAACCATTTTCCCTTCAGAGCAACAAGCTACAATGTATTTTTTCATCATATTGACGATAAAATCTATGCGAAAATTGTTTCCCGTTTTGTCACCACCCCACTTTATATTGGCTATGGCATCCCCCAGGTACCAAGTAATTTACAGTGGATGGCAGAAGAAGTGCGGCGGATTTATTTTAAGAGATAAGCAATACGAATTTCGACTTTGCGAATGATCCAGCTTCAGACGCCATCGGCTAGTGTACTTCGCTCTTCTCCCTACGATAAGTCAAGCACGGATGCGCTACGCTCTCCGTGTTTCCTTTATCTCAGTCGAAGCGCTCCAGTCCATACGCCGATAAACGGGCGTCTTCCGCTTTTACTATGTAAATTAAACCATTATAGGGTTAGAAGTTGAGATTTGTTGTTATTAAAAATATAATGAAGGAATGGACAAGTTCTTAGTAAGGTGGAACGTAAATGACTTCAAAAAATAACGCAACTACAAAACTCGATTATAATCTGGTATTTATATTGATCTTACTTTTCTTAGCTAGCTGTTTGGCCATTTATAGTGCGCAGGCGAGTGGGCAGTATAAGGAAAATTTCTTAATTAAGCAAATTGTGTGGTATGGTGTCGGCGGCGGGATTATCGCAGCTGTTATGACGCTTGATTCGGACCAGCTGCGAAAGCTCACCTGGTATGCCTATGGATTTGGTATTTTCCTGCTTTGTTTTCTAATTGTTGCACCAGCAAGTATCGCTCCGGTTATCAACGGTGCGAAAAACTGGTTCGTGCTTCCAGGGATTGGCTCTTTGCAGCCATCGGAGTTTGTCAAAATCTTTATTATCTTAGGGTTGGCACGGGTTATCGATCAACATCATCAAAAAAATGCGGTCAAGACCATGCAGTCTGATTTCTGGCTATTGATCAAAATGGGGATTGTCGCAATGGCCCCACTAGTGCTGATCATTAAGCAGGACTTAGGAACAGCACTTGTCTTTATTGCCATTTTGATAGGGATGATTTTTATCTCTGGTATTTCGTGGAAGATATTGGTGCCGATGTTTTCTGCCGGGGTAGTCCTGATTGGAACTGTTTTTTATTTTGTCCTATGGAATCCTGAATTTTTGGCAAAGTATCTTGGCGTGGGCGAATACCAGCTTCGCCGGATTTATTCATGGCTTGATCCATATAGCTATCAAGGGACGGATGCCTACCAGCTGACGAAATCCCTGCTTGCCATTGGCTCAGGGCAAACAGGCGGCAAAGGGTTCGGCAACCGCGAAGTTTATTTACCGGAAAGCCAAACCGATTTTATCTTTAGTGTGGTCGGCGAGGAATATGGCTTTATTGGTGCGAGCGTATTAATCAGTTTATTTTTCTTATTGATCTACCATATTACAAAAGTTGGCATGGAAACGAAGAATAACTTTTATACGTATATTTGTGTCGGGGTCATCAGCATGATTACCTTCCACGTTTTCCAAAATATTGGGATGACGATTGGCGTCCTGCCAATCACAGGAATCCCGTTGCCGTTCATTAGCTACGGCGGGAGCGCGTTAATGGGGAACATGCTCGCACTAGGCTTGATTTTTTCGATTCGCTACCATTATAAAAAATACATGTTTTCGACAACCGCATAAGGCTATTTTAAAGAGCGAGGTTTGTTTCGCTCTTTTTTGATGCTGTTAAACGTGTTTGGCGGAATAAATCCAAAAAAACGCAGAATAAAAAAAGGACCGCCCATCACATAGGCGGTCCTTGAAGCTTATTTTTTCAAAAAGATCTTTTCAATATCATCAAGCATCAGGTTGGCAGCAAGGACGCCGCCTGCGGTATTCCAAATCGTATCGCTCACTTTGTGAACTTCACCCTTCTTAGCTACCTCTAGATTCTTGAACAATGGATCATT
Organism: Neobacillus sp. OS1-2; assembly: GCF_030915505.1. Lineage (GTDB taxonomy): Bacteria > Bacillota > Bacilli > Bacillales > Cytobacillaceae > Neobacillus. The sequence goes on along the minus strand of NZ_CP133265.1, from coordinate 1,020,143 downwards.
AATCCATTCTTTCTCCAATTCAGAACCTTTGCCATCACCTGTTTCATACGTGAAGTAGAAAAGAATATCTCCCTCCATTGCTGGAATCCGTTCCTTCGTCACGTTTCTTTCGGCAAAATCCTCAACATTTTGACTTTCCGGACGGGCGAAGCCAAGGTCATTTAAGATAACACCTGAGAAGGTATCTTTGTGATAAATACGAACCTCGCCGGCCATAAAGCGGACCATAGACACCTTCATATTTTTCCGATCACCAAGTTTTTCTTTCATGTCAGCAATGCGGGCGTCATATTTTTCAATGACTTCATTGCCTTTATCTACCTTATTAAGTGCTTTAGCATATAACTTAAAGTTCTCTTTCCAATCACCACGAAGGGTTTCCGCAAATACAGTTGGTGCAATCGCTTTTAATTGATCGTAAATTTTTTCCTGACGCATTTTATTACCGATAATCAAATCAGGCTTTAGTGCTGCTATGGCCTCTACGTTTACTTCACTTTCCACCCCAACTACCTTTACATCTTTCATCTTATCGGCAATATGATCGTACCAAGGATCACCAGTAAAAGATTTAACAGCACCGACAGGAGTTACCCCCATTGCCAAAAGTGCTTCCGTTCCTTCGTTCGTGAGAATGACAACTCTTTTTGGGGTACCCTTAATAGGAGTAGAACCCATCGCATGTTCAACGGTATAGGACGTTTCTTCCGTTGTTTTTGGTGTATCTTTCTTGTCTGTTGTCTTTTCCTCATTTCCACCACAAGCCGCTAATAAAAGAAGCGCCATGACCGAGAAAAGAGAAAGTACTGTTTTTACTGACTTCATATAAGTATGTATCCTCCTTTTATAAATGTAAATGATAATCATTTTCAATGACATTTTTATCATAATGTGCCTTGCACAAGTTGTCAATGACTAATTGAAAGTGATTATCAAATTCATTGACAATGGTTATCAATTAAAGATAGACTAATGGTAATGAACAATAAAGCTGGTAGGAAGGTTTCAAGCAAATGCTGTTAAAAAATATATCATTAAAATGGGTTGGGTTTATAACCGCGGTTCTAGTCATGCTTCTATTAATGTGTGCCAGTGTTATTTTCGGCTATACAGATACTAGCTGGCGAACGGCAATGGATTCCTTTACGCATTATAATGGCTCAAACGAACATATTATTATTCAAACTGTTAGACTTCCACGTGCGTTAATTGCATCAGCAGTAGGAGCAAGCCTAGCAATAGCAGGGGTTTTGATGCAGACATTAACCAAGAACCCGCTCGCTTCACCGGGAATCTTCGGGATTAATGCCGGTGCAGGCTTTGCTGTCGTTGCAGCCGTTACCTTATTTTCAGTCAATGATTTAACAGCCTTCAACGGTCTCGCCTTTCTTGGCGCAACAGTTGCGGCCATTAGTGTTTACGGGATTGGTTCCTTCGGCCTGGAGGGATTAACACCGATGAAGCTTACCTTGGCGGGTGCTGCAATAGCCGCGATGTTTTCATCTTTTACCCAAGGTTTACTGGTTGTAGATGAAGCGGCACTTGAGCAGGTATTGTTTTGGCTTGCCGGGTCTGTACAAGGCCGGAAGCTTTCGACGCTTATGTCCGTGTTACCATTTATCGGCGTTGGCTGGTTAGGTGCCGTTCTGATTGCTGGAAAAATGAATATCCTGTCCATGGGGGAAGATGTCGCAAAGGGTCTTGGGCTCAACACAGGATTAATTAAAATTGCCATTGGTGTGATAGTCATTTTATTGGCCGGTGGTTCCGTGGCAGTGGCAGGGCCGATAGGCTTCGTCGGAATCGTCATTCCCCATATTGCGAGGTCGATCATTGGTATTGATCATCGCTGGGTAATTCCTTTATCTGGTGTTCTGGGGGCAATCCTGTTACTTGCCGCCGATATCGCTGCACGATATATTTTAATGCCCTCCGAAGTACCCGTCGGAGTCATGACAGCCATTATTGGAACTCCATTCTTTATCTACATTGCGAGAAGGGGGTTCAATGGCCGATGAGTAAATATAAAAATTTTCGTCCGTTTAAGGGCAAACTGTCCTTTTTAATCGACCAAAGGGCTGCATTTATCTTTATCATTCTGCTACTTGTTACCTTCATCGTATTTGTAACTAGTACCGGTATAGGGGAAATGAAAATTAACCCGTTAACGGTGGTTAAAGTTTTATTTGGTGGCGGCCCTGAAATGGAAAAGCTAATCATTACATCCTTTCGTTTACCACGAATTATTGTCGCCTTAATGGTAGGAATGTCTTTAGCGGTAGCGGGCGGCATCTTACAAGGGATGATTCGTAACCCGCTTGCCTCACCGGATATCCTTGGGATTACCGGGGGAGCCGCAGTTGCGGTAGTGGCCTTCTTAGCCCTATTTAGTGACAAAAATAATGCGTTAACCATCAGCATAGCCTGGTTGCCGTTAGCCGCCTTTTTGGGTGCAGGGATTGTGGCGCTGCTCGTTTACTTCCTAGCCTGGAAAAATGGGGTCTCGCCAATTAGACTTGTATTGATTGGTATTGGAATTTCCACCTTGATGCAGGCGTTAACGACTTTAATGATGATTATGGGGCCGATTTACCAGGCGAGCCAAGCAAATATTTGGATTACTGGCACGGTTTATGGATCCAATTGGAAAAATGTCGCGACACTTGTTCCGTGGACGGTCATTTTTCTCATCATTGCAATGGTGGCAGCAAGAGCGATTAATATTCAAGAGCTAGGTGATGAGGTGGCAACCGGTTTAGGTGGCAAGGTGCAAAGACAACGTTTTCTACTGTTAATGATCAGTACGGCTTTGATTGGCAGTTCGGTTGCTTTTGCCGGGGGCATCGGCTTTGTTGGGTTGATGGCACCGCATATGGCCCGAAGGTTAGTGGGATCGTCTTTTGGCGCATTGCTTCCGACCTCAGCACTGCTGGGCGGAATCTTAGTGATGGTGGCTGATTTAATCGGTCGAACGATGTTTTCACCGTTAGAAGTGCCTGCAGGAGTGTTTACGGCCGGAATCGGCGCACCGTACTTTATTTACTTACTATTTAAAACGAGGAACGCTTAAGATAAAAGTCATAAAGGAGCTGGCAGGATGATGAATGCGATTGAAACGAAAAATTTATCCCTCTCCTACGGAGAGACACTCATTATTAATGAGTTGGATTTGAAAATTCCAAAGGGTGAAATTACCGTTTTTATTGGCGGGAATGGCTGCGGGAAATCCACTTTGCTTCGTTCAATTGCCCGTCTCCTAAAGCCGAAGTCCGGGGGAGTCCTCCTTGAAGGAAAGGCAATTGCTAAGCTTTCTACAAAAGAAATTGCCAAAAAGATGGCGATACTGCCGCAGTCACCGACTGCTCCGGAGGGGTTAACCGTTCTTCAACTCGTCAAACAAGGTCGTTACCCGCATCAAACCTGGCTCAAACAATGGTCTGAGGAAGATGAAAAAAAGGTCAATGATGCCCTTAAAGCCACTCGTTTGGAAGAGTTAAAAGGGAGAACAGTTGATTCTCTTTCCGGAGGGCAGAGACAGCGGGCATGGATTGCGATGACTTTGGCACAGGATACGGATATTATCCTTTTGGACGAACCGACGACATATTTGGATATGACCCACCAAATTGAAATTCTTGATTTGCTGTTTGAATTAAATGAAATGAAAAATAGAACCGTTGTGATGGTGCTTCACGACCTCAACCTTGCCTGCCGCTATGCCCATAATGTGGTTGCCATTAAGGACAAGAAGGTTTACGCACAAGGGAAACCCGAGCATGTCATCAACTGCGGCTTGGTCAAAAATGTCTTTGGCATGGACTGTGAGGTAACGATGGATCCGCTATTTGGAACTCCATTGTGCATCCCTTACGGTAAAGGCAGATGTATTATTGATAAGGCGGTAGCGATAAATGGCTAACCCAATGACAGATCAAGAAAGAATTCAGTTAAAAAAATACAGGTTCGATGCCAGTTTAAATCATTCTGTCTGCGTTGCCAAACTGCTGGATGAGTCGTTCCTCAAGGACTATTTGAAAAAATTAGCAGAGACGCTCGGGGCACCGAATGAAAAAGTAGCGGCATCGATTTTCATCAAAAGGTATGCCTTCATAGCAGTAATGGCGCTTTATGCGATGACCGCCTGGAATAAAAAATTGAATGTGTCATTGGAAAATGTGGAGATGGAGCTACCGGTACAAGGGGAAAATTGGCTCCCGTCCTTAACTTTGGTGGATTCAGCTGTGGAAGAATTGGATGCAAGTGAGAATCGTTCCGAATGGCGCGATCATATTCTGAAGGATCTGTTTGCGAAAAATATTTACCCCATTATTGCACAGATGGAAAAGACAGTCAGAATTTCTAAACTGATTCTGTGGGAGAATATCGCTATATACATATTCTGGCTTTATGAAAGTGAATGGAAAGATAGCGAGAATGCTAACGTGAGAGATGATTTTCGCTATTTATTGCTAGAAGCAGAAGGACAACTGTTTGGGGATTACCATTTAAACCCATTGCATAAATACTTTACTGAAAAGACGTATGTAGAAGAGCGAGATGAAGAGATTAGAATTAGAAAGACATGCTGTTTTACCTATCAGCTACCTGCAGGGAAACGCTGCAAAACATGTCCATGTACTCATTTGGCGAAAGATGGAAGGTGTCATGATGGAGAAAGTATTTGCGGAGCAGTTCAACGCTTTGCTTGAAAAATATAGTGAACTATTAGTTGGGGAATCGGGTGCCGAAACAAAGGAAAAGGTAAAGGCCTGGGCGCTGTACTCTCATATTGCCAAGTCGATGCCGGCATTAATCAACCATTGGAGTTCACTATACCCTGATGCACGGGAAGAAATGAAGCAAATGATTCAGGAAATCAAACAATTGAATGAAGAACATCGGAAATCAGCGAAATAAGAAAAGCGGAAGTGCCCTGGTCAGCGGCGTATGGCCTGGACATTTCTCAAAGTCCAATGAAAAAAATTCTAGTAAATAAGAAACCGGAGGATTTTAAATCCCCCGGTTTCTTATTTTATTGCAGCGTCCCGCCATTAGGAAATTGATTGGTATACCCTTGGAATTGCTGATACGATTGTTGCAGTTTCTGCTGGTCAGCTGCTTCAATGGCATACCAGCCTTTTTGGAACATCAAATTATAAAGTTCGCGCTGGCATTGCTCAGTTTCGTTGAAAATTTGCATGATATCCTGGTATAGCCCTTGATGACTCGCCTCATGCATTGCCATGCTATAGGAAGTCGTCATATATTTCTCTGTTGTCAATAAATCGTTAATGAAATCACGATCATTCATTTGCGGTGTCTTTGGTACTTGCGTTTCTGGATTTTGAATTTTTTGCTGGTTTTGATTCATCATAAAAACCTCCATTTCTCATTGCATGTTGTTTAACGGCTGCTGCTGACTAGCGTGCTGACCCATGTGTTGAAGGAGCTGCTGGTAATGACGTTGATGCATTTGCCCGCATTTTGCCGCCGCTGCTTTTACCTCAGGATCCTGACATTGGCCGGCAAAGAAGTGTGCCTTTTTGGCAGATAGTAAATTCCATGACATCATGTCGGTTAAGTAAAGTGCATCTTTTGTTGAAACCACCCCAGGGGGCTGCTGCATCTTCATTTGTTGGTTTTGTGCATTCATGTTTGGCATATTCATATTTTGCTGCTGCATCGTTATCCCTCCGATTTCCTATCTTTTATATTGATTATTTTGGCTGTTTTTCTTATCTAAATGAGCCTCTTCGTTGCCAGGCCCGGCATTTCCCTTCACACTAGCGGCACTAACGCCTGCTTTGGAAGGATCTTTTTTCATTTTCGCCATCGTTATCACCTCACGTAATAGCATGCCCAATCAGGAACTTTTATTTTGCTAAAAAGAAAAGTTCAAAAAAATTTCAATTTTCCGCGTTTATGGATTGCACAAATTTTCGAAATATTTTATAGTAAGTAGTAGCAGAACTCATTCATAAGTGAATTTTTTTTGACATAAAAATGAATGAGTATTCATTCAAAGTTTGAAGGGGGAGACAATGTTGAACCAATTGATAAAAAAAGCAGCTGTCCTAGGATCTGGAGTAATGGGCTCAGGAATTGCTGCCCACCTCGCAAATATCGGCATTCCAACATTATTACTGGATATTGTGCCGCGAGAATTAACCAAAGATGAGGAAGCAAAAGGGCTCACATTAGCTGACAAACAAGTACGTAATCGCATCAGTGCAGGAAACATTCAAAAATTATTGAAGCAAAAGCCGGCACCACTAGCGGCGAAAAAGAACATAGCCCTTATCGAAGCAGGAAATTTAGAAGATGATTTAGTTAAATTAAAAGAGGTTGACTGGGTCATCGAAGTCGTTGTCGAGAACCTTAACGTTAAAAGACAGGTATTTGAAAAAGTGGACCAATACCGTAAGCCAGGCAGCATTATCAGCTCTAATACTTCGGGAATATCGGTAGAAGCAATGGTAGAAGGCCGTTCTGACGACTTCCAAAAGCATTTCCTTGGCACCCACTTCTTTAACCCGCCGCGCTACCTGAAATTATTAGAAGTCATTCCAACCCAATACACAGACCCGGAAGTTCTCTCCTTCATGAAAACATTCGGTGAGGATGTACTTGGAAAAGGTGTGGTAGTGGCGAAAGATACACCAAACTTTATTGCTAACCGGATTGGGACATACGGCCTGCTTGTCACTGTGCAAGAAATGCTGAAAGCCGGTTTAAGTGTTGGCGAAGTCGACTCGATAACTGGACCATTAATTGGCCGCGCTAAAAGTGCTACCTTCCGTACCCTTGATGTAGTTGGTTTAGATACCTTCTATCATGTTGCCGGGAATGTGTATGACCAAGTGGATGGCAAGGAGAAAGAAGTATTTGAAGTACCCGCCTTCTTAAAAGCAATGGTTGAAAAAGGCTGGCTTGGAAGCAAATCCGGACAAGGATTCTTTTTGAAAAAAGGAAAAGAAATTCTGGAATTAGATCCAAATACATTAGAATATGGCCCACGTAAAAAGCTGTCTACACCTGCCGTTGAGTTAGCAAAGCAGGAAAAAGGCACAGGGAATAAATTGAAAGCGCTTGTATATGCAAATGACAAAGCTGGACAATTTTTATGGAACACCTTCACAGCGTCATTTGTCTACTCTGCACAGCTGTTAGGTGAAATCGCCGATGATATCGTAGCAATCGACCGTGCGATGAAGTGGGGCTTTGGCTGGGAAATGGGTCCATTCGAAGCATGGGATGCAATTGGCGTTGAAAAATCTGTTAAAAAGATGCAAGAAGCAGGTATAGAAGTTCCAGCATGGGTGACAGAAATGCTTGAAAAAGGAAATTCCTCTTTCTACTTAGAAGAAAACGGGGAGCAGTTCTACTATGATAACGGTCAATATAGACTAGTGGAATATAATCCAAAAGCAATTGATCTTAAAAAACTAAAAAAACAAAAGGGTGTTATTAAAAAGAATAGTGGCGCAAGTTTAATTGACCTTGGCGACGGTGTTGCCCTCTTAGAATTCCATTCACCAAACAATGCGATTGGTCTCGATATCGTGCAAATGATTAATTATGCGGTGGATGAAGTTGAGAAAAATTATAAAGGTCTTGTGATTGGCAACCAGGGCAAAAACTTCTGTGTTGGCGCGAACCTGGCGATGATGTTAATGGAAGTGCAGGATGATAATATTTATGAACTTGATATGATTGTCCGCCACCTTCATAGTGCGTTGTTGAAAGTGAAATACAGCGCGAAGCCGGTGGTCGCGGCACCATTTGGAATGACACTCGGCGGAGGTGCAGAGGTTTGCCTGCCGACAGCACATATCCAAGCATCTGCTGAAACGTATATGGGTCTTGTCGAAGTCGGTGTTGGCTTACTGCCTGGCGGAGGCGGTAATAAAGAGCTTTACATGAAGCATTTAGAGAACCTGCCAAATGGCATTCCATTTGATCTACAAAATGTAGCCAATAAAGTGTTTGAAACGATTGCGATGGCGAAGGTTTCAACTTCTGCTGAAGAAGCACGTGAAAATAACTTCTTAGATGCTTCAGATGGTATCAGCTTCAATAGCGATCATCTGATCTATGATGCGAAACAGGCCGTACTTGCCCTCCATGAACAGGGCTATAAACCAAAAGTGCGCAAAAAGGTTCCGGTAGTGGGAGAAACGGGCTATGCGACATTGTTACTGGGCGCAGAAGGAATGCGCTTATCCGGCTATCTTTCTGAACATGACATGAAGATTGCGAAGAAAATTGCCTATGTCATCGCCGGTGGTAAAGTACCGTTTGGAACAGAAGTGGATGAGCAATATCTATTAGATCTAGAAAGAGAAGCTTTCCTTAGCCTGATTGCAGAACCAAAATCACAGCAGCGCATGCAGCACATGCTTGTGAAGGGCAAACCGTTAAGAAACTAAACAAGGGGTCTGACCCCCTAATTTGAGAGAAAGCGAGGGAACTTGCATGAGAGAAGCGGTAATCGTTGCCGGAGCGCGTACCCCGGTTGGTAAGGCAAAGAAAGGAACGCTTGCCCATGTTCGCCCTGATGACTTGGGAGCGTTAGTTGTAAAAGAAACATTAAAACGTGCGGGAAACTATGAAGGAAATATAGATGATTTAATTATCGGCTGTGCGATGCCGGAAGCGGAACAAGGAAATAACATGGCTCGTAACATTGGTGCCTTGGCAGGACTGCCATATACAGTCCCTGCTATTACTATTAATCGTTTCTGTTCGTCTGGCTTGCAGGCCATCGCCTATGCGGCGCAAGGAATCATGCTTGGTCACACAGATACAGCGATTGCCGGCGGCGCGGAATCAATGAGCATGATCCCGATGATGGGGCATGTGGTTCGTCCGAATATTAAACTTGCCGAAACAGCTCCGCAATATTATATGGGAATGGGACATACAGCGGAGCAAGTTGCACAGAAATATGGTATTTCCCGCGAAGATCAAGATGCTTTTGCGGTAAGAAGTCACCAGCGTGCTGCTAAAGCCATTGCTGAAGGTAAATTCGTGGATGAAATCGTACCGGTTGATGTAACGATTCGCACGGTTGGAAATGATAATAAACTTGTTGAAAAAACGATTCAGTTTTCACAGGATGAAGGGGTTCGTCCGGATACAAACCTGCAAACACTCGGAAAGTTACGTCCAGCCTTCTCCGTAACGGGCTCAGTAACAGCTGGAAATGCTTCGCAAACAAGTGATGGGGCTGCAGCAGTGATGGTAATGGATCGTGAAAAAGCAGAATCACTTGGCTTAAAGCCATTAGCCAAATTCAGATCATTTGCTGTTGGCGGCGTTCCACCGGAAATTATGGGTGTCGGCCCTGTTGTCGCCATTCCAAAAGCCGTTAAACTAGCTGGTTTAGAGTTATCCGATATTAATTTGTTTGAATTGAATGAAGCATTTGCCTCGCAATCACTGCAAGTTATTCGTGAACTAGGACTTAACGAAGAAATCGTTAACGTTAATGGTGGAGCAATTGCGCTTGGTCACCCGCTAGGCTGTACGGGTGCAAAGCTGACGTTAAGCTTAATCCATGAATTGAAACGTAGAAATCAGCAATTTGGTGTTGTTACCATGTGTATCGGCGGCGGTATGGGTGCTGCCGGGGTATTCGAATTACTTTAAATTACAACCATGGGGCTTTCAACTCTAGCCCCATGAAAAAAGGATTAGGAGGAATTTTTCATGACTGAAACTAAAAAATTCGTTAAAGGCGGAAGCTTTTTAATTGAAGATTTGTCATTTGAAGATATTTTTACACCAGAGGATTTCTCTGAAGAGCACTTAATGATTGCGCAAACAGCAGCCGATTTTATTGAAAAAGAAGTGGCTCCACAAATAGAACACTTGGAAAACCATGAATTTGATCGTACGGTAAAGCTGTTAAAGAAAATGGGTGAGCTTGGTCTTTTAGCTGTTGACGTTCCGGAAGAGTTTGAAGGCTTAGGATTAGATAAGGTGACCTCATCTGTCATTACAGAGAAAATGTCTGGGGCTGGCGGTTTTTCTCTATCTTATGGCGCCCACGTGGGGATTGGCTCGCTGCCAATCGTTTTATTCGGAAACGATGAGCAAAAGAAAAAATATTTACCTGCATTAGCATCAGGTGAAAAGATTGCTGCCTATGCTTTAACAGAGCCGGGATCCGGTTCAGATGCCCTTGGTGCCAGAACAACGGCAAAATTAAATGCGGCGGGTACTCACTATGTTCTAAATGGTGAAAAGCAATGGATTACTAATGCTGGTTTTGCAGATGTCTTTGTTGTCTATGCAAAGATAGATGGCGAACATTTCTCCGCATTTATCGTGGAAAGAGAGTATCCGGGTGTATCTACTGGAGCAGAAGAGAAGAAAATGGGAATCAAGAGTTCATCCACTCGTACACTCATTTTAGAAGACGTTGCGGTCCCTGTTGAAAACCTATTAGGTGAATATGGCAAAGGTCACGTCATTGCCTTTAACATCTTAAATATTGGACGTTACAAATTAGCAGTTGGCGGTGTCGGCGGCTCTAAAAAGGCATTTGATATGACGGTAAAATATGCAAACGGCCGCAAGCAATTTAAAACACCAATCTCCCAGTTTAATTTGACAAAAGAAAAGTTTGGAACAATGGGATCTAAAATCTATGCCGCTGAAAGCTCAGTCTATCGTACCATTGGTTTATATGAAGACAACCAAGGCCAGCTTTCTACGGAAGAAGCAAAGGACTTAAAGAAGGTGGCAAATTCAATTGCAGAATATGCCATTGAGTGCTCGGTTAACAAATTCTTCGCAAGTGAAGTATTATCATACGTTGTAGATGAAGGTGTCCAAATTCATGGCGGCTATGGCTTCATGCAAGAATATCCGATTGAAAGAGCATATCGTGACGCCCGTATTAACCGTATTTTCGAAGGTACAAACGAAATTAACCGCCTTCTTGTTCCGGGAACTCTTGTGAAAAAAGCAATGAAGGGTGAGCTTCCACTATTCCAAAAAGCTATGGCGCTTCAAGAGGAACTTATGATGCTCATGCCGGAGGAGCCAGGTGATGAGCCACTTGCACAAGAAAAATACCTTGTAAAAAATGCGAAAAAGATTGCGTTACTATCTGCTGGTTTAGCGGCACAGAAATTTGGCAAGGCCCTCGAAAGAGAGCAAGAAGTGCTAGCGAATATTGCTGACATTGTCTCTGCTGTTTACGCAATGGAATCTGTCGTTTTACGTACAGAAAAGGCCATCGCCAAAGACGGATTAGAAAAGAGCAAGCAAAAACTTCTTTATACACAGATTTTCTGTCAAGAAGCATTCAATGAAATCGAAGCTACTGCGAAAGAAACTTTAGTAGCGGTTGAACATGGAGACACACTTCGCATGATGTTGTCTTCCCTTCGCAAATTTACACGTCATACCCCAATCAACGTGATTGCGAAAAAACGTGAAGCAGCAGATGTATTAATCGAAGCTGAACGTTATATTGTTTAATTGAGCAAGGCTCCCTTCTTTCTTGAAGGGAGTTTTCCTTTTTGAAAAAATAATTTTAGAATAGGGAAGGGTTTTTACGAAATTAGTCGAATTTTTGTTAGGGAGAACTTTTAAGGCCACTTGTTAGGATTTTAAAAAACGTTATGGTACTATTCTATTGACGCGATCACATTTTAGTAAAAGGCGGTGAAACAAGTGTCTCTGACTTTTTACTGGTATCCCAAATGCGGCACATGCCGAAACGCAAAGAAATGGCTTGATGCGCACCAGATTTCCTATGAAGAAATACATATTGTGGAACAGCCCCCAACCCGTGACGAGTTGCAGGCGTTTTATCAAAAAAGCGGCTTAGAATTAAAGAAATTTTTTAACACGAGTGGTTTGAAATATCGGGAATTAGGGATCAAGGATAAAATGAAATCTGCCTCCGAGGACGAACTGCTTGATTTGCTTGCATCTGACGGAATGTTACTCAAAAGACCGATAGTAACAGATGGTGAACGTGTCACAGTGGGCTTTAAAGAAGAAGAGTTTGAGAAGATGTGGCTTTAAGTTATGATTAATGGGAAATCGATTTATTTCGATGATAGATTTAAGAAAAAATAATGGAGGGATTTGAGCTAATGAGTACACCAAAAGAATTGCGTTATTCTGAAGAACATGAGTGGGTAAAGGTTGAAGGGGAAAGAGTCCGTGTTGGAATTACTGACTTTGCTCAGCATGAATTAGGCGACATCGTTTTCGTTGAGCTTCCAGAAGTAGGCGATGAAGTAACTGCTGACGAACCATTTGGTAGCGTTGAATCCGTTAAAACTGTTTCTGAGCTTTACGCACCAGTCACCGGTAAAGTTGTTGAAGTAAACGAAGATCTAAGCGACAGCCCCGAATTTGTCAATGAATCTCCATACGAAAAAGCATGGATGGTTGTTGTGGAGCTTTCTGATTCAAGTGAGTTAGACAAGCTAATGACTGCGGAACAATATGAAGCAATGACAAAAGAAGACTAATCATACATTTGAAAAAGCACCTTGTTGGGTGCTTTTTCTCTTAAATTCCCACTTTTTCTTCTACTAAAATCGGGAAGCCTATAATAAAATGAACGTGTGACGGGTTGAATCTAAGGGCAGGTAGACCTCATGAGTATGCAAAACCCTACTTTTATCATAACAATAATGCTATAGTTAAAGATGCACACGGAATCAATATTTTAGAATATGTTAACATAAACAACTTTCTAATACAGGTGATGTGGATATGAATGATTCGTATGTTGACAAAGTTCTAATTGTCGAAGGGAAATCGGATAAAAATAAGGTAAAGAATATTGTTAAGGAACCGGTTGAAATCATTTGTACAAACGGGACCATCAGTCACACCAAATTGGATGAATTGATTGATTTTCTCGAGGACAAAGATGTCTATATTCTTGTTGATGCTGATGCTGCCGGTGAGAAGCTTCGCAAACGCTTTAAAAGGGAGTTTCCACAGGCTGAACATTTATATATTGATCGCATGTATCGCGAGGTAGCGACCGCGCCAGTACACCACTTGGCAACCGTTCTCCTAGGAGCGAATATCGATGTGCATACTGAGTTTTTAGAAATGGGTTAAATAGTTATGAACGAATGGAATCGAAAGGATTTGACTGCTTTCCTTGGCAATGAGGAAAGCGGGATACTATATTTTTATACCCCCCTATGCGGCACCTGTCAGGTAGCGTCAAAGATGCTATCTGTGGTTGAGGAACTCGTAGACGTTAAAATGGGAAAAATGAACTTGAATTTTTATCCTGATGTAGCAGCAGAATTTGCGGTAGAAAGTGTGCCGTGTTTATTAATTGTACGAGGCGGCCAAGTGAAAGAGACCCTTTACGCATTTCATTCCGTGCCCTATTTGTTGGAAAAAATAAAAGAATATTTAACTTAAGCAGATGCGGGTAGCATCTGCTTTTTGGTGTGGGGATTCGTGGTAGTAATTGTGACCGATAGCCGGAAAAAAGGGCCGCCGCGGTCATAAAAAAGATAAATTGTGACCGGTAGCCGGAAAAAAGAGCCGCCGCGGTCACAAAAAAGGAAAATTGTGACCGATAGCCAGAAAAAAGAGCCGCCGCGGGCACAAAAAAATAATTGTGACCGGAGGCCGGAAAAAAGGGCCGCCGCGGGCACAAAAAAAATAATTGTGACCGGAGGCCGGAAAAAAGTGCGCCACGGTCACAAAAAAGGAAAATTGTGACCGGTAGCCGGAAAAAAGAGCCGCCGCGGGCACAAAAAAATAATTGTGACCGGAGGCCGAAAAAGGGGCCGCCGCGGTCACAAAAAAGGAAAATTGTGACCGATAGCCGGAAAAAAGAGCCGCCGCGGGCACAAAAAAATAATTGTGACCGGTAGCCGAAAAAAAGGGCCGCCACGGTCACAAAAAAGATAAATTGTGACCGATAGCCGGAAAAAAGAGCCGCCGCGGGCACAAAAAAAATAATTGTGCCTAGTAGCCGGAAAAAGAAGCCACTGTCGCTAAAAAAAAGTGATTTATACCCCGGAAAATGCAAATCAACAAAATTACATAAAAAAGGATCCCTTTGTTTTTCCACTAATTCTAAGGTTCTGCATCAAAACCCTCCTAATGGTCTTCATCGACACTGCCATACCACACCAATCATAAACGACAACAGTGGTGATCTTCATCCCAGGAAAAAGTAGTCTTAACTCCTCCACACCTCGCAAAACAGCATGATCAAGCAATTCTATGTGACCACATACATCACAAAAAAGTTTACGTTCAACAACAGAAGTTTTAAGGGAGTGGCAAGCAGCACACAAATTACCCTTTTTCAGACCTGCATAATCATATGGGGGTAACTTATCATTGGGGGACTTAACTTGATGCATAGAAACTAATTGGTCTGCAAGCTTTTTATGGAAGCCATTTAAAGTAGATGGCCTTTTATTCACTTTATTCATAAAACGATTGAGTTGATTTGGATAAATAATAGGTAAGTTTTGAGGGGCTTGATATAGGTGAAACTCGGGGTTGATAAAGACAACGTACGCCTCAATTGGGAGTTTATAACCCAAATTCTGAAGAAATTGCCGGAGTAAGGATTCGCTTCGTTCTAGTTGTTGCAATGGATTCTTAATCTCCTTATCCTTGTAAACTAGATGGAACCTGCCATTTTCATAAAAATAATCTCCTTCAAAATTTTTCACTTCGAAAAGGTATAAAGGCTCTTGAGTTACCATCAATGAATCAATTTGAAAGGTACTGCCGCTAGAATCAAGCAATAAGTCATTTAGCGTATACCTTTGACAGTGAAGCTTCTCTGTTAATGCGTCAAACATCACTTCACCCTCATAGCCTTTGACGAGATAATGCAGGCGCTGTTTGTCCTTTTCAGCCAAAAACATTCTACCATTTAGGAATTCTAGAATAATTGCTTCCATTGGTTTCGCTCGAGGTTTATAACACATATTCCACGTCCTTTCTAACTTTCATTTTATAAAAATAACTTAGCGAAGGAAGATGAAGATTTGAATACTTTTTAACACTTTCCAAAAAAAAGGCCTTCTCATGTAAATCCGACATATTTCTCAGGAAATTGTCGAGTGATAATAAAAGGATTCCGTATCTGCTTGCTGAATTAGTACTTTATAAGCAAGGAGACCGGAGTGGTGAACATGATCGAAGTGCTAAATACCTTTTTAGTAAAAATCCAGGACCAAGCCCATGTCCTTCCCCTCATTCATCAAGCGGACGTACAAATTAACCTAAGATGTGGGGAACAGATCGTCCAATTAATAATCAAAAATAGCACCATCATGAGCCTGCAAAATTCAGAAGTACAACCGTCGAAATACGAGATCACTGGCTCCCCTGCCGCAATGAAGCAGCTGCTCAATGGGACGGAAAGGCTGCGTGTTCTTGAACAGCAGGGGCGGCTAAAAGTTTCAGCACCATTAAGAACCATACTATTACTAGAATCGATCTTCTTTTTAACAAAAGCACAGGAACATCCACTTGCAAAAATAATTTAAACAAAGTTATTGACTCGGAATTGAACTTGCTGTAATGTATTACTTAAATATTCAATCAATTAAGATAACTTAATAAAGCATTCTTATCAAGAGTGGCGGAGGGACTGGCCCTTTGAAGCCCGGCAACCGGTATGGAACACGGTGCTAAATCCAGCAGAGCAATGGCGCTCTGGGAGATGAGAAGAGAGTGACCCCTCTTCTCATGAAGTGGGGTTTTATATTTTTAATTAGTTTACCGTTTGAAATTTGTAATCTATCTAGCTTCAGCGCCTAGCCCCTCGAGGTCATAAGTCAATCCCTTTCAGAAGGCAAAAAACGCCTTCTTGCAGGGCTAGCCTTATGCTTGTCGGGGCTGAGCAAGGCGCTTACGCTTTTAAAACAAGGAGGAAGCGAGAATGGCAGAAAATCAAAAGAAATATCGTTTTGAAACATTAAGTGTACATGGAGGGTTAGCTCCGGATCCGGTAACAGGTGCACGTGCTGTTCCCATTTATCAAAACAATGCCTACCAATTTAAAAATACCGAGCACGCAGCAAATCTATTTAGTTTAGCGGAGCCAGGTTACATATACACCCGAATTCATAATCCGACAACAACGGTTTTTGAAGAAAGAGTAGCATTATTAGAAGGCGGAGTCGGCGCCCTTGCGGTTGCCAGCGGCATGGCAGCGATCACACTCGCAATTCTAAACCTTGCACAGGCAGGGGATGAGATTGTTTCTGCATCAAACCTTTATGGCGGAACATATAATCTATTTGCTGTTACCCTCCCTAAATATGGAATAAACGTGAAATTTGTTAACCCGGATGATCCGGAAAATTTCCGTGCAGCAATTACGGAAAAAACAAAAGCCGTTTTTGCAGAAACGATTGGGAATCCAAGCCTACGCCTCCTTGATATTGAAAAAGTGGCGGACATCGCACATGAAGCGGGAGTGCCATTAATTATTGACAATACATTTGCGACACCGTATCTCTGCCGTCCAATTGAATTCGGTGCTGATATTGTCATTCACTCGGCGACAAAATGGCTGCTAGGTAATGGGACAACAACTGGCGGAATTATTGTTGATGGCGGCAAATTTGATTGGAATTCACCGAAATTCCCGGGCTTCACGACACCTGACTCAAGCTACCATGACCTTGTTTATGCCGAAGCACTCGGTGCTATAGCTTACATTATTAAAGCCCGCGTGCAATTATTGCGCGACCTCGGTCCTGCCCTAAGTCCGCTTAATGCCTTCCAATTTACGCTTGGACTCGAAACGCTCCATGTCCGGATGAAGGAGCATGTGGCTAATACGAAGCAAGTAGTTGAATATTTAGAAGATCACCCTGCCGTTGCATGGGTATCCTATCCGGGGCATCCATCGCACCCAGATCAGAAGCTAGCGAAAAAGTATTTACCAAAAGGTGCAGGGTCAATGGTCGTCTTTGGCATTAAGGGAGGCAAAGAAGCAGGAGCTAAATTGATTGATTCCCTGTCACTTTGGGCGCATGTGGCCAATGTGGGTGATGCAAAAAGCTTAATTATTCACCCGGCAAGTACGACACACCAGCAATTAGATGCTGAAGGACTGAAATCGGCAGGTGTATCGGAGGATTTAATCCGACTTTCCATTGGTATTGAGAATGTGGAGGATTTAATTGAGGATCTCGAAGCAGCAATTGAAGCAGCAACAGGCTTGGCGTCAGTTAAGGCGAATGCCTAAGTAATAAGGAAAAGAAAAAAACGTTCGACTTTGAGAGAATGGACCGGCTTCAGCGACTAGCGCTTTTCCACTCAATTTTCCGAAAATGAAGAATCTTTTTATTGACACTATTTTTTATCCGTGATACGATAGCTTTTGTAAAATAATTTACTTAAATAATTTAACGTGTTAATTGAATATAGAATGCTGTTAGCTCTTATCAAGAGAGGTGGAGGGATGTGCCCGATGAAGCCCGGCAACCGTCAATATATTTTATTGAAATGGTGCCAATTCACACAAAGCGTAGGCTTTGGAAGATGGGAGAAAGGTCTAGTTCGTGATGCCTTTCTGCCTGTGCAGAAAGGCATTTTATTTTGGAAAAGGAAAGAAATTTTCAACTTTGAGAATTGTCTAGCTTCAGGCGCTTTCCGCTTTTATTTTTCTGAAATATTTTCTCAGAAACAGTCAAACCCTATATTCAAGTAACGGATAATCAGGATAAGAAGTAGGTGATTTTAGGTGATTTCAATAAAAAGTGTCCGCAAGATTTATCCTTCGAAGCAAGGTGAACTGAAAGCAGTAGATGATGTAAACCTTGAGATTAAAAATGGAGAAATCTTCGGTGTAATTGGTTACAGTGGTGCCGGAAAAAGTACCCTGATCCGGATGTTAAATGGGCTGGAGCTGCCAACCGAGGGAAGTGTCACGGTTGCCGGACGGGTCATTTCAAAAATCAAGGGCGCTGAACTTCGAAAAGCACGTCAGGAGATCAGTATGATTTTTCAGCATTTTAACTTGCTGTGGTCAAGGACAGTTAGCGAAAATATTGCTTTTCCACTTGAAATTGCGGGTGTTAAAGGAACGCAAAGAAAGAAAAGAGTCGAAGAGTTGGTAAAGTTAGTGGGCTTGGAAGGACGCGAAAATGCGTACCCCTCACAGCTGAGCGGTGGACAAAAGCAGCGAGTTGGGATTGCCAGAGCACTCGCCAATAACCCAAAAGTACTCCTTTGTGACGAAGCAACTTCGGCACTGGATCCGCAAACGACCGATTCGATATTAGAATTGTTAGTAGATATCAACAAACGGCTTGGGTTAACGATTGTTTTGATTACACATGAAATGCATGTTATTCGGAAAATTTGTCACCGGGTTGCGGTGATGGAGAGCGGTCGTGTCGTGGAGCTCGGTACGGTGCTCGATGTATTTAAAAACCCGCAGCAGCCGATTACGAAACGATTCGTGCAGCAGGTTTCAGAGCCTGAAGAAACAAAGGAAACAGCAGATCATTTACTTGACCAATATCGTTCAGGAAGGATTGTTCAACTGACGTTTATTGGCGAATCTGCAGAGCAGCCGCTGATTACGAATTTAATCCGCCATCATAACGTAATCGTTAATATTTTGCAGGGGAAAATTTCGCAAACACAAAGTGGATCATACGGAACGCTTTTCATTCATATCGATGGGGACGATGATGAAGTTCACAAAGCAATCGACTTTATTCGTTCACAACAGGTAGGAGTGGAGGTGGTCACAAATGATTAAAGAATATTTTCCGAATGTGGATTGGCTGATCATGTGGCAGGAAACAAAAAATACTCTTTACATGACGGGAATATCGGTTCTAGCAACTTTTATTTTAGGCACATTACTTGGATTGATCTTATTTTTAACCACAAAAGGAAACATGTGGGAAAATAAACCGATTAACGCCGTAATCAGTGGAATTGTCAATATTTTTCGCTCAGTCCCGTTTATTATCTTAATTGTATTATTAATCCCTTTTACCACATTCTTGGTAGGAACCATGATTGGCGAAGACGCTGCATTGCCGGCACTGATTATCGGAGCTGCCCCGTTTTATGCGAGGATGGTGGAAATTGGCCTTAGAGAAATTGATAAAGGGGTCATTGAAGCCGCTAAGTCAATGGGTGCCACAACGGGAACAATTATTTGGAAGGTTTTGCTGCCAGAATCGATGCCGGCGCTTATATCCGGGATTACAGTTACCGCGATTGCCCTTATCGGTTACACGGCGATGGCAGGTGCGATTGGTGCCGGTGGTTTAGGGAATCTGGCCTATAATTATGGGTTTCAACGGGGTCAAAACGATGTCACGTTTGTCGCAACCGTCATCATATTAATCATTGTGTTTATAGTTCAATTTATTGGTGATTTTATCACTTCAAAATTAGATAAACGATAAAAGGAGAGGTCAAAATGAAGAAAATACTTAGTTTACTTTTAGCATTATCGATTGTATTTGTTGTAGCAGCATGTGGGAAATCAGAGGAAAAGTCTGAAGGGACTAGCGATAAATCTGAAACAAGCAAATTAGTTGTTGGAGCATCTACGGTTCCGCATGCAGAAATTCTTGAAAAAGCAAAACCACTTTTAAAAGAAAAAGGCATTGATCTTGAAATTAAAACATTTACAGACTATGTCTTACCTAACAAAGCGTTAAAGTCAAAAGAATTAGACGCTAACTATTTCCAACACATTCCATACTTAGAGTCTCAAAACAAAGAATTTGGCTATGGCTTTGTTAATGCTGGCGGAATTCACATCGAACCAATCGGAATTTATTCAAAAAAATACAAAAAGCTTAGCGATCTTCCAGAAGGTGCCCACTTAATCATGAGTAACTCTGTCGCTGACCATGGCCGTCTACTTTCATTACTTGAAAAAGAAGGCTTAATCAAATTAAAAGACGGAATCGATAAAACAAAAGCTGAAATTAAAGATGTTGTCGAAAACCCTAAGAAGCTTAATTTCGATGCTAACTATGAAGCGAAGTTATTACCGCAAATTTTTAACAATGGCGAAGGAGATGCCGTGTTAATCAATTCAAACTATGCGATCGACGGCGGCTTAAACCCTGTGAAGGATTCCATTGCCATTGAAGATAAAGAATCACCGTATGTAAACGTGATTGCCGTTCGTAAAGGTGACGAAAGCAAGCCAGCCATTAAAACACTTGTTGAAGTCCTTCATTCAAAGGAAATTCAAGATTTCATTCTTGAAAAATATGAAGGTGCCGTTGTACCTGTATCTGAGTAATATATAAATAGGAAGAAAGGCAAAAGCCGGTGAACCCTTCACTGGCTTTTGCTGTTTCTACGCGAGCAGGGTAACCGCATACATGAATCCAGTGGGTTGGGTAAAAATAGAAAGGATTTTACACTTGAATTCAGTTGGAAAAGCCTAAAAAATGAGGTATGATTTTAAACGGGTGCATTTTACATAAAAGAACGGTTGTCTGAATCTTTTTTAAAGGAATACTCCCATTCTCATTTAGGATTGGCTTAATGAAAATGGCTCCCTAGTTTTTACTGTTTAGGAGTTGCTAATACATTTCATTTGTTATAAGATTGGAATGAGAATAAAATGAGAATAGAACATAGTCCCCATGGGTCTATAAGATACAAAACTTTCTTTTCGGAGGTATAGATATGGCTGGATCAACTTTAGCGATCAAAGATTTACATGTAGAAATTGATGGGAAAGAAATTTTAAAAGGGGTAAACCTTGAAATAAAGGGTGGAGAAATCCATGCCATCATGGGACCAAACGGTACTGGTAAATCCACGTTATCATCGGCCATCATGGGTCACCCAAAATATGAAGTAACGAGCGGTAACATTACATTAGACGGACAAAATGTTCTTGAAATGGAAGTAGACGAGCGCGCTCGTGCAGGTTTATTCCTAGCAATGCAGTATCCAAGTGAGATTAATGGTGTAACAAATGCAGACTTTTTACGTTCAGCCCTTAATAGCCGCCGTGGCGAAGGTAATGAGATTTCCCTTATGAAATTTATCCGTCAAATGGATAAACAAATGGAATTCCTTGAAATGGACCTCGATATGGCTCAACGCTATTTAAACGAAGGCTTCTCAGGCGGAGAGAAAAAGCGTAACGAAATTTTGCAATTAATGATGCTGCAGCCTAAGATTGCAATTCTTGATGAAATCGACTCAGGACTCGATATCGATGCCCTAAAAGTTGTTTCAAAGGGTATTAATGAAATGCGCGGCGAAGAGTTCGGCTGCTTAGTGATCACTCACTATCAACGTCTATTAGACTATATCACTCCTGACCATGTGCACGTTATGATGCAAGGCCGTATCGTGAAATCAGGCGGACCGGAACTGGCACAACGCTTAGAAGCAGAAGGATATGACTGGATCAAGCAAGAACTCGGAATTGAAGATGAAACAGTTGGGCAAGAAGCGTAAGAGAGTGTTAGGAGGATTAAAATGACAACAGAAACAAAATTACCATTTGACAACGGGTCAATCAGTTCTTTTTCAAAAGAAATGAACGAGCCTGTGTGGTTTGAAGAGTTTCGTCTAAAGGCATTAGCTGATTTCGAACAATTGCCAATGCCTAGACCTGATAAAACGAAGATAGATAAATGGAATTTTACTGGGTTCAATCAGCATACGGTAAAAAGTGATGTCTATGCATCACTTGCGGAGCTTCCGGAAGAAGTAAAGTCGTTAGTTGATCTGGATGCTGAAAAGATGAATTTATACATTCAACGAAATCAAACTCCGGCTTTTTTAACTTTGTCTGAAGACTTAAAAAGCAAAGGTGTTATTTTTACGGATATCTTCACGGCAGCAAGAGAGCATGGAGATTTGTTGAAAAAGTACTATATGACGCAGGCTATTAATGTCGATGAACATCGTTTGACAGCACTTCATGCAGCACTTGTAAATGGCGGGGTGTTCTTATATGTTCCAAAAAATGTGGAAATTACGGAACCTATCCAAGCTGTTTTTGTCCATGATGATGCGGAAGCAAATCTGTTTAACCATGTGATTGTGGTGGCAGAAGATAATAGTTCAGTAACATACGTTGAAAACTATTTTTCCACAATGGAAACATCTAATACATTAGCGAATATTTTGACTGAAGTCATCGCGAATGTGAATGCAAAAGTTCGATATGGTGCAGTAGATACATTGGCTAAGGGAATTACTACTTATGTCAACCGCCGTGGCGTTGCTGGCAGAGATTCCCAGATTGAATGGGCTCTCGGTTTAATGAACGAGGGTAATACGATCTCGGAAAACACAACCAATCTTCTTGGCGATGGCTCTACTGGAGATACGAAAACAGTGGTTGTCGGACGCGGTGAGCAGATACAAAACTTTACCACTAAAGTGGTTCATTTTGGAAAGCATACGAATGGAAATATTTTGAATCACGGTGTTGTGAAGGAAAGTGCTACATCTATCTTTAATGGAATTGGAAAAATTGAGCACGGTGCATCTAAATCCGATGCGGAACAAACCTCACGCATTCTAATCTTAAGTGAAAAAGCACGCGGCGATGCGAATCCAATTTTGTTAATTGATGAAGATGATGTAATGGCTGGTCACGCCGCCTCTGTAGGCCGTGTTGATCCCGTTCAATTGTATTACCTCATGAGCCGAGGGATTACGAAAACAGAAGCGGAACGCTTAGTGATTCATGGATTCCTTGCACCAGTTGTGACACAACTTCCGATTGAAGGAGTAAAGAAACAGCTGACTGAAGTAATTGAAAGGAAAGTACGCTAATGAATATCCAGGATATTCGTAAACAGTTTCCTATCCTTGACCAAGAAGTGAACGGCAATCCCCTCGTGTACTTAGACAGCTCGGCGACATCACAGAAGCCGCTTCAAGTCATCGAGGCGGTTGATAAATATTATCGTGAAATCAATTCCAATGTCCATCGTGGTGTGCATACATTAGGAACAAGAGCTACAGATGCATACGAAGGTGCACGGGAAAAGGTTCGTAAGTTTATTAACGCCAAATCAACACAGGAAGTTATTTTTACAAGAGGAACAACGACTTCGCTTAATACAGTTGCAGCAAGCTATGCGGCCGCAAATGTAAAAGAAGGCGATGAAATTGTTATTACCTATATGGAGCATCATAGTAATATCATTCCGTGGCAGCAAGTCGCCAAACGGACTGGTGCCCAGTTAAAATATATTCCGCTGCAAGAAGACGGCACATTATCTCTTGATGATGTCCGTGCAACGATCACTGAGAATACAAAGATTGTATCAGTGATGCAGGTGTCAAATGTGCTTGGTGTGATTAATCCTGTGAAAGAAATTGCCCAAATTGCCCATGAAAACGGTGCAGTTATGGTGGTTGATGGTGCCCAAAGTGCACCGCATATGAACATAGATGTGCAAGATTTGGATTGTGATTTCCTTGCTTTTTCCGGCCACAAAATGTGCGGACCGACCGGTATTGGTGTGCTTTATGGAAAAAAACATCTACTTGAAAAAATGGAGCCGATTGAATTCGGCGGTGAAATGATTGATTTCGTTGAGTTGTACGAATCAACCTGGAAAGAACTGCCGTGGAAGTTCGAAGGCGGTACACCGATTATTGCTGGGGCTGTTGGTTTAGGTGCAGCAATCGACTTTTTAAATGAAGTCGGTCTAGACAATATTGCTGAGCATGAACATAAGCTCGCGGCTTACGCTTTAGAAAAAATGGCAGCTGTAGAAGGCATGACCATTTATGGACCGCTTGATGCGGCTAAGCGTGCAGGACTTATTACGTTTAATATTAATGAGGTTCATCCGCACGATGTGGCAACTGTTTTAGATGCGGAAGGAATTGCGGTCCGTGCCGGACACCATTGTGCCCAGCCCCTGATGAGATGGCTGAAAGCCTCTGCCACAGCGCGTGCAAGTTTCTATTTATACAATACAGAAGAGGATATTGATAAACTCGTTGAAGGGCTTGTCAAAACAAAGGAGTATTTCAGCGATGTCTTCTAATTTAGATGCACTTTACCGTAGAGTGATTATGGATCATTATAAAAAACCGCGCAATCGCGGGATTTTGGAAGATGGCAGCCACACCATTAATATGAATAACCCAACCTGCGGCGACCGAATTCAATTAACCTTTAAAGTGGTCGATGGAATTGTCGAAGATGCCAGATTTGAGGGTGAAGGCTGTTCGATTTCGATGTCATCCGCTTCAATGATGACGCAAGCAATTAAAGGAAAAAAAGTCGATGATGCGATCAATTTAGCACATGTTTTTTCAGATATGATGCTAGGAAAAGAGCCTGATGATTCCATTGACTTAGGTGATATCGAAGCACTTCAAGGTGTTGCGAAATTTCCAGCCCGCATTAAATGCGCAACATTAGCATGGAAAGCGATGGAAAAAGGATTGAAGGAAGAGGAACAACAATAAAACAAGAAGGGGAGTTGTACCCCTTTTCGTTTATGAAGGAGGAAAACGACGATGGCAAAAAAAATGCCTGAGATCGGTGATTATAAATATGGTTTTGCCGATAAAGACGTTTCCATATTCCGATCAAAACGTGGTTTAACACGTGAGATTGTCGAAGAAATTTCTAAAATGAAAAAAGAACCACAGTGGATGCTGGATTTCCGCTTGAAATCACTTGAAATTTTTTACAGCAAACCGATGCCGCAATGGGGCGGGGATTTAAACTCATTAAACTTTGATGAAATAACCTATTATGTTAAGCCTTCTGAAAAGTCTGAGAAATCATGGGATCAAGTTCCGGATGAAATTAAAGCCACCTTTGATAAACTCGGGATTCCTGAAGCGGAGCAAAAGTATCTTTCCGGTGTGTCAGCTCAATATGAATCAGAGGTAGTATACCATAATATGAAAGAGGATCTGGAAGAATTAGGAATCGTCTTCAAGGATACAGATTCTGCATTACGCGAGAATGAAGATATTTTCCGTGAGCACTGGGCAAAGGTGATTCCGCCAACGGATAATAAATTCGCAGCATTAAACTCTGCGGTTTGGTCCGGCGGCTCGTTCATTTATGTGCCACCAGGTATTAAGGTGGATACACCGTTACAAGCCTATTTCCGGATTAACTCTGAGAATATGGGACAATTTGAAAGAACATTGATCATCGTGGATGAAGGGGCAAGTGTACACTATGTAGAGGGCTGTACAGCACCCGTTTATACAACAAACTCCCTTCACAGCGCCGTTGTTGAAATTATCGTTAAAAAAGGCGGTTACTGCCGTTATACAACGATTCAAAACTGGGCAAACAATGTTTATAACCTTGTAACGAAGCGGACTGTCTGCGAAGCAAATGCGACAATGGAATGGGTCGACGGGAATATCGGTTCCAAGTTAACCATGAAATATCCGGCGGTTATTCTGAAGGGTGAAGGTGCCCGCGGCATGACATTATCGATTGCGATTGCAGGCAAAGGCCAAGTCCAAGACACGGGTTCTAAGATGATTCACTTAGCTCCAAATACATCTTCGACCATTGTTTCTAAGTCTATTTCCAAGCATGGCGGACAAACAAACTATCGCGGATTGGTCCATTTTGGACGCAAAGCCGATGGTGCCCGTTCTAACATCGAGTGTGATACGTTGATTATGGATAATCTATCTACATCAGATACCATTCCATACAACGAAGTATTAAATAACAATATTTCTCTTGAGCATGAAGCGAAGGTTTCGAAAGTTTCCGAAGAGCAGCTCTTCTACTTGATGAGCCGCGGCATCTCTGAGCAGGAAGCAACTGAGATGATTGTTATGGGCTTCATCGAGCCATTTACAAAAGAATTACCAATGGAATACGCCGTTGAGATGAATCGTCTTATCAAGTTTGAGATGGAAGGTTCCATCGGTTAATATTTATTGAAAAATTTACCCGCTTGCTGCGTTGGCAGGCGGGTTTTTGCGTCTGGTTGCGGGTTACTGTCGGATAGCATTCGTTTACTAGCGTATAAGGGTAATTTACTGCTATTATTAATAAATAGAGGTGAGTTTCTTGATCTATATCGGTGTAACAGGCTGGGGCGACCATGATAGCTTATATCCGAATCAAACTCCGCCACGTGATAAGCTAAAGGTATATGCAGGTCATTTTCCAATTGTTGAAGTAGATACGGCCTTTTACGCGATTCCGCCAACAAGAAATGCTGAAAAATGGGTCACTGAAACCCCAGAGAGCTTCCAGTTTATCGTAAAAGCCTACCAAGGAATGACGGGTCATCAACGTGGCGAAATTCCTTTTGAAACGAAACAAGCAATGTTCGCAGCCTATAAAGATTCACTGGAACCATACATACAACACAATAAATTAGCCATGGTCTTATTTCAATTTCCGCCGTGGTTTTCATGTAAACGTGAAAATGTTGATTATTTAAAATGGTGTAAACGTCAAATGGACGACATTCCCTGTGCGTTAGAGTTTCGGCACCAATCATGGTTTACACCGTTATATCGCCAACAAACGCTTGAGTTTATGAAAACAGAAAAATGGCTTCACAGCATTTGTGATGAGCCCCAATCCGGCGAAGGATCGATTCCAATGGTACTTGAGGGGATTGACCCCCACGATGTACTTATCAGATTTCACGGCCGTAACGTCCATGGCTGGCAAAAGCGGACTGCTGAAAACTGGCGTGAAGTTCGCTACCTTTATCGCTATAAGCAGCAAGAGCTGGCAGAATGGGTGGATCATATACAAAGATTGGCCTTGGAGACCGAAAACGTCTATCTCCTGTTTAACAACAACTCCGGCGGCGATGCAGCGGACAACGCTAAAGAAATGATGAATCTTTTACAAATAGAATACGAAGGACTCGCACCAAGGCAGTTAGATTTATTTTAAGAAGACAGACAGTAGAAGGTGAGAATATATGGAATGGATTATATTAGTTTTAGTCGGGCTGCTTGCGAGCTCATTAGGGTCGTTGATCGGCATGGGGGGAGGCATCATTGTTGTTCCTGCCTTGCTATACTTAGCAACATTATCAACATTTAGCCACCTCACACCACAGGTCGTTGTGGGGACCTCCCTATTTACGATGATTTTTACCGGGCTATCTTCGACGTTAGCCTATATGAAACACAAAACAGTGGATTATAAAAGTGGTTTGATCTTTCTGATCGGCAGTGGACCGGGTAGCATCCTTGGTGCCTGGGTAACGGAAAAATTAGATTTACACTCGTTCAATATTTACTTTGGTGTCTTTATTCTTTTTGTTTCCATTGTTATGGTGGTCAAAGACAAATTAAGGCCGCTTCCGTACAGAAAAGATAAGGGTATTGTTCGCAGCTTTACTGACAATAGCGGCAAGACCTTCGAATATGGTTTTAGTCCAATCACTGCCATCATCATTTCCTTCATTGTTGGATTTTTATCAGGAATTTTTGGGATCGGCGGCGGCTCGCTAATGGTACCCACAATGATTTTACTGTTTTTCTTTCCACCGCATGTGGCAACGGCGACATCCATGTTTATGATTTTACCGACGGCCATCCTTAGCTCGATCACCCATATTACTTTGGGAAATGTGAATTGGCTTTATGCGCTGGCATTAATACCTGGCGCTTGGATTGGTGCAAAGGTAGGCGTATTATTAAATTCAAAACTAAAGAGCAAAACGATTGTCCTGATTATCAGAATCATCCTTGTTGTGGTCGCTGTCCGGTTGATTTATCAAGGGATTACAGGGTAAGGGTGAAAAATGGAAACAATCCATCTTTATCATACAAATGATCTCCATAGTCACTTAGAACATTGGCCGCGAATACAACAATTTTTAAACCAAAAGAATGCCCTTCACCTACAACAAGAAGAGGATGTTTTTCTGTTTGATATCGGTGATTTTCTTGATCGCTGGCATCCGTTAACAGAGGCAACAAAAGGACAGGGAAACATTACCCTATTAAATGATGCCCATTATACGGCGGTTACGATTGGAAACAATGAGGGGGTTAACCTCCCATATGAAGATTTAGACCAGCTATACGATGATGCTGCTTTTGATGTACTGGTTGCTAACCTGTATAAAAAAGATGGTCTCTATCCGGAGTGGGTAAAACCATATAGGATTTATCAGACAAAAAAGGGAACGCGAATCGGTGTAATTGGACTCACGGCCCCGTTTCCCCA
Organism: Neobacillus sp. OS1-2; assembly: GCF_030915505.1. GTDB lineage: Bacteria > Bacillota > Bacilli > Bacillales > Cytobacillaceae > Neobacillus. Next base: position 991,984 of record NZ_CP133265.1, on the reverse strand, counting down.
ACTATACGAATTGCTTGGCTGGAAGTTGACAGAACCGCTACCAGAGCTGAAAAAATGGCTCACACCATTAAAAGAGGAAGCAGATTTCATCATCTTACTGTCCCATCTTGGTAAAAATGAGGATGCCCGGATTGCGATGGAGTTTCCGGAAATCGATGTGATTTTAGGTGCCCATACGCACCACTTTTTCGAAAAAGGAATGCAAGTGGGTGATACCCTGCTTGGTGCTGCGGGAAAGTATGGTTACTATGTTGGTGAGGTCCTGATCACTCTGAATGACCAAAAAACGGTTACGAATAAGGAAGCTATTCTATATGACTTTATTGACCTCCCCATGATAAAAAACGAACAGGAACAAATCCTTTCTTTTATAAACAAAGGGAAAGAAATGTTAAACAAACCGGTTGCAACACTTCGTGAGCCATTGGTTCATGACTCTTTTCGTGAAACAAATTTTTCAAAATTGCTTTCCCAGACACTGAGGGAGTGGTGCAATGCCGATTGTGCCATGATCAATGCTGGGCTCTTGCTTGGAACATTAGCTGGTGAGGTCACTAACTATGATTTACTAGAGGTTTGTCCACATCCGATTAATCCGTGTGTGGTGGAATTGACGGGGCTGGAATTACAAACCGTACTTTTCCAAACAAGAGACGAGACATTACCACATAAACAAATTAAAGGCCTTGGTTTTAGAGGAACCGTTTTAGGCGTGTTTGTTTATGATGGCATTCGTTTCGAAAAGAATACCGTTTTTGTGAATGGCAGTGAAATTGTGTATGGGAAAACCTATACGTTAGCCCTGCCGGATATGTTTACCTTTGGTCATTTTTTCAAAGAAGTATTACCTCACAAGCAGAAGCACTATTTTCTGCCGGAATTTTTACGGGATTTAATAAAATGGAAGCTTCAGCCGCCTTCAAGCCCATACGCTTAGTCCTTTGTTATCATACTTTGATAGTGAGGAAAGGAGTGTGGGACCTTTGATTGAACTTTCACCAATTGAAATTGACGGCCATACTTTTTTGGCTGTTACCGTGTTACTTCCTAAAACCACCCTTTTAACGGTATCAAATGATAAAGGATATATTATGTGCGGTGCTTTAGATGTTAGCCTATTAAATGAAAAATTAAAGGATCGCAAAATCATTGCTGGCCGTGCCGTCGGAGTCAGAACGATAGAACAACTCCTAAATGCCCCATTAGAATCAGTCACGTTAGAGGCAGAGGAATTAGGGATTCATCAAGGCATGATTGGTAAAGATGCCTTGTTGAAAATGGTGTAAAAGCTTGCTTACGAAAGCAAGCTTTTTTAGCTAGTTGGGCTAGTTCCCCTTTTACAAGCATACATATAGCTTGAAGGGGGGGATTTAGTTGGCAAAGTTTAGAGGGCGGCGGTTTTTCAAACGGGGACCTTTGCCATTCCGCTATGTGATGCTCCTGACATTGGTCTTTTTCCTTTTCTCCACAGCAACCGGTTTGGTGCTTGTAAACAAAGGATTAGAACCGACACTGATGAGATATGCTGAAACGGAAACACGGAATATCGCTTCTCTTGTTATTAATAGAGCCATTACCAAACGGACAACCAATGTAGGAGATAATAATGAGGTTATAAAAATAACGGAAAGCAGTGATGGAAAAAAACAAAACGCCGAATTGAATACAGATTTAATCAATCGGGTATTGGCAGAAACCACTGCCCAAATTCAAAGGAATTTGAAAACAGCAAAGAAGGGGGATATAGCATTATTAGAATCAGATGTAGAGATTGAAACAGAAAATACCGGAAAAGAAGATGGGATTGTTTGGTATGTGCCATTAGGCCAGGCCACCAATATTTCATTACTAGGGAATATTGGGCCAAAAATTCCGGTGAAATTCCATGCGATTGGTGAAGTCGAGCCGGATGTCCATATTGTACCTAAAGAAATGGGCATTAATAGTGTCTGGATTCAAGTCTCTGTTGAAATCGAAGTGTCTGTTCAAATTATCACTCCATTTGCAACAAAAATTACCAAGTTAAAACAAAGTATTCCGGTTGGTGGCCGATTAGTGGAAGGGGAAGTTCCACAATTCTATAACAGTGGTGGCGGGATCACACCATCCATACAACTTCCAGAAAAGAAATCAGAAACAAAAAAATCAGAGAATTAAAAGGACTATCCTTCATGGACAGTCCTATTTCCGTTTCATATTCATCCGCTCAAGCCGCTTCCATTTAGCTAAATGTGGATAAGGATCGAATGACCATTCGCTGATCCCATTGTCCTTATACATTCCGTAATGTAGATGTGGAGGGAATTTACCGGATGTTCCTGGAGGGCCATATCCAGAGCTGCCAACACCGCCAATGACCAATCCCGGCTCAACCACTTGGCCAACCTTTAAATCCTTGGCAAACCCGCTCAAATGTGCAAAGTAATGATACGTATTATTAATGTCACGGATCCCAATTCTCCAGCCGCCAAACTTATTCCAGCCTTTCATTTCAATAATCCCATAGCTGGTGGCACGTACGGGTACCCCGTAGCCTGCAAAGATATCGGTCCCTTCATGGATTCTTCTACCGCCCCAGCCGCGGGCATCGCCCCAGGTACTGCGATAGCTGTGATTGCTATAAAGCGGCACGGGAAAGACCTGTTTATCTAAATCAAGCCTGCCAAACTGGCGATAAATTTTAGCTTTTCCTGTGATAATACGTACTGATTTATCGCGATGATAGTAATTCCATAAACCGATTTTAATATTATCCTGGTCCACCCCGTATGAAAGAAGATAATGGGCGAACGCATATAAAACATCCTCATCATTTTTTAAACTCGCTTTTCCATCCCCATCCCCATCAACACCGATCCCATTAAAAAACTGAATGATGGCTGGATTTTCTTCAGAAGGATTAGGATTCGTTAAACCCGCCCATTGTTCTGGCCTAAAATAAATGGAAATGGTACTTTCCGGTTTTGGTAAATCGCGGCGAGCAAAACGGATACTTCTTTCATATTGATCGATAGCCGCTAAATAGTACCAAGGAATTTGGGTTACTGTTTCCACTTTTTTATATAGCTTCATTCTTTCCAGATAGGGATCGGGGGCTTCTTTAGCATGAGCATCCCTGACAGACAATGGTGAGGTAAGTAATATAAGGATAGTTCCTATAATGAGAACAGCTCGCACCAGGAATCCTCCTTCCAATTAATGTACAAGGTTAGTTTATGATGATTTAGCTTTTTCATTAGAGATAATAATTGGTAATCAAAAAAGTTACACGGAAGAGATTGGCGGAATTAATCGCAAGTTTGGCGGAATTCCCACAAATGTTGGCGGAATCCTAGTAAAAGCTTCAGCTCCAATTCAAAATGGTCTGTTGGCTTGTCGTTCCTATCGCAGTATGATAAAGTGACAACGTACATAATTGGATTTAAGGGGTGTAATTATGAGCAAAAATGAAGAAATTTTACGTAAGCCGGAGTGGCTGAAAATAAAGTTGAACACGAATGAGACGTATACGGGCTTAAAGAAAATGATGCGGGAGAAAAATCTTCATACGGTTTGTGAGGAGGCCCGCTGCCCAAATATTCACGAATGCTGGGCTGAAAGACGTACCGCAACCTTTATGATTCTTGGAGATACCTGCACGCGCGCTTGCCGCTTCTGTGCGGTAAAAACAGGACTGCCTACAGAACTTGATTGGCAAGAGCCAGAAAGAGTGGCTGACTCTGTTCAATTGATGAACCTAAAACATGTCGTCGTGACAGCAGTAGCTCGTGATGATTTAAAAGACGGCGGTGCTGCGGTGTTTGCCGAAACAGTACGTGCGATTCGCCGGAAAAATCCGTTTACTAGCATTGAGGTACTTCCTTCAGATATGGGCGGTAAAGAAGAAAATTTAAAAATGTTGATGGATGCAAAGCCAGATATCTTGAATCATAATATTGAAACGACAAGACGATTAACCCCAAGAGTCAGAGCACGTGCGAAATATGATCGTTCACTTGAGTTTCTCCGTCGTGCGAAGGAAATGGAGCCAAGCATTCCCACTAAATCAAGCTTAATGATCGGCCTTGGTGAAACAAAAGAAGAAATTTTGGAAGTAATGGATGATTTACGGGCTAACAATGTGGATATTATGACGATTGGTCAATACCTACAACCTTCAAGAAGTCATTTAAAGGTAGAAAAATACTATAGTCCTGATGAATTTGCAGAATTCCAGCAAATTGCGATGAGTAAAGGCTTTAGCCACTGTCAAGCAGGCCCGCTTGTTCGCTCATCTTATCATGCCGATGAACAAGTTAATGCTGCAGCAAAGCACAAGCAACTTCTTGGCGAAAAAGAAGCAAAAGAAGCGTAATAAAAAGAGTTCAACCCTGAATAATAAAAGGGTTGAACTCTTTCTTTTAGCGATTTGTCCGATTAGTGGTATGATCATCCGGTGTCAGACCATTTTCATCTTCACTCGGATTTACCCTCGTACCTTGTGGAGACTTTTTCATTTGCGTAATGAGCCCAGTGACTAAATTGCGGGCATTCTTACCGTTTGAATCGGTATTAGCCAGATTTTCGACATCACGCATCAATACTTTATTATCTGTGATATAAACGTGGTAATATCTAGGTACAACTGACATAGCGGTCTGTTTTACCTGGTCGGCTGTTAGGTTGCGATCCTTTGAATCGGTATCATAGGCAATTAACACTTCTTGGTCTGTGACAAGTGTTGCCACGTCATTGACATGGGGAATAGACGTACTGTACTTGCTTATAATGTTAGCGACTTGCTCTCGGTCCAATGCAGCATAATGATTGTTTGCCGTATTATCATTCATCACAGGACTCTTTTGATGGCGGACAAAGCCATAATTGTTGCTGACATTACGAATCCCCCGACTTGCACCTTCGTTGTAGAGCTCATGTCTTTTATTATTAACGTTAATGGTGTTGCCGCTTTCTTCATAAATATCTTGGTTTGCATTATCCTTTGAACATCCGGTTAGTGCGGTGATTGCACACAATCCGGCGATTAAAATCAGTTTTTTCAATTTCAACACCTCCTTTTATTAGAATGGCCAAAGGAAGGATTTTTTTTCTTAGTAATTGATGGGGAATCGGTTATAATGGATATTAGGTAATTGCTGGGTTAAATGAGGTGAGTTAAGATGATTGTTATCAACAATACGGCATATGAAATTTTGCAGGAATATCGAAATGGATATAACGAAGAAGCCTTTAAAGCCAGGTATAGTGATATTTTAACGAGGTATGATTATATTATTGGTGATTGGGGCTATGGGCAGCTGCGCCTAAAGGGTTTTTTCGACGATCAAAACCAAAAAGCTACATTTGATACAAAAATTAGCACACTAAATGAGTACCTATATGAATACTGCAATTTTGGCTGTGCGTATTTTGTACTAAAAAAGGTAAAAAAATAAGAAGGATCAGGTTTCCTGATCCTTCTTTTCTACGCCTCTGAATATGGTTCCTGTATATCTGTATCCGGATCATCATGAGGCGGATGCGAACCCTCCATTTGCCGTGGCTTATCCTGGTGCAGTGATTTAAACTCCCAATTATAGGCGCTGTATCTTCGCTGGCCTTCTTCCCAAGGTGTACTCTTATTTTGCACTGGTTCATCTTTCCTGATGGGTGAACCGAACGGGCCTTCAGGAAATTCTTGTGCTGTAAGGTAATTATGTTGTTTTTCCACATTCGATAATTCCGTATAGTTTTCAGAGTCTTTAGTTCCCATGCTTTCACTCCTTTAGCCTTTAGTATTGCAAGCAGGGGTGAAAATCATGTGTGGATTAGATGATTTCAGTTAAGAACGATCGTAGTTCCTCAGCATCTTCCTCGTTTAATTGAAAGGCAAATTCTAAATAACCCTCTTCCTCAAGATCATCCGGTCCAATGATCGCAAAGCGATTGCCCTGCATATCTAGAACAAGACTCTTCCCGTAATGGCGGTTAGTTTGAACAATGGCTAAATCAAAGCGCTGGTTTTCACCAACAAAGCTGATAAATCTTGTTTTTGTATCCTCTGTATCATCGTATAAATAATAGCGTTCTGACATGAAATGGTCTCCTTTGTGGTTTGAACTGGTACAATCTTCTCTATAGTAACAAATTTAGAGGCATGTTTCACTGATTTCTGCTGGCGGAAAAATACGAACCATTTCAGGATTATGTTACAATAAAAAAGGAATGACTACATAGAGGGAAGTGGGCAGGATGTATTTTGTTGACAGGGAAAAAATTGAAGCGACATTGCACTATTTAGAAAAGCTAATTAATCTCTTTCACGGCCAAAAGAACTGGTCTACACCGCTAGAACTGGCAGCATTAGAGCGCTTATGCCAAATGATGCTTGAAGCAGTGCTGGATGTTGGAAATGCCATGATTGATGGTTTTATTATGCGGGACCCGGGTAGTTATGAAGATATTATTGACATTTTAATCGATGAGAAAGTAATCACAGCTGAAACAGGCGCCCATTTTAAAATTCTCATTCACTATCGAAAGATGCTTGTCCAGGATTACATTGAAATTGATCATCGCGACCTTCAGGAACAATTTTCAAAGTACCTGCCAGAATTAGCGGGTTTTTCAGCAAATGTCCGCGATTATCTCATAAATGAATTAGGGCCGGTTTCAGCGTTTAAAAATTGACCGGAGAGCGGTCTTTTTACTATGAGAAAGACTTTTAGGAGTGATATAGCTTGAAAAAATATAAAGGCTATTTAATTGATCTAGATGGAACGATGTATAAAGGAACAGAGCGGATTGAAGCGGCATCTGACTTTGTTAAAAAGCTACGGGATCAAGGAATCCCTTACTTATTTGTGACCAATAATTCATCAAGAACCCCGCTACAGGTGGTTGAAAAGCTTAAAGACTTTGATATTCCCGCAGAGGAAAAACTGGTTTTTACAACGAGCCAGGCAACAGCTAATTATATTTATGAACGGAAGAATGATGCTACTGTTTATGTAATTGGCGAAGAGGGGGTTCGAACAGCGATTGAAGAGAAGGGATTGCAATTTGCTGGCGTCGATGCTGACTATGTCGTGGTCGGGATTGACCGTGAAATTAGCTATGAAAAATTAGCGGTTGCATGCCTGGCTGTCCGCAATGGGGCGACGTTTATTTCCACAAATGGTGATATCGCTATTCCTACCGAAAGAGGACTCTTGCCTGGTAACGGATCACTGACATCGGTCATCACTGTTTCTACCCAAACAAAGCCGATTTTCATTGGTAAGCCGGAATCGATTATTATGGAACAGGCATTAAAGGTGTTAGGAACGGCTAAAGAGGACACGTTAATGGTCGGTGATTATTATGATACCGATATTCTAGCGGGAATGAATGCTGGTTTGGATACTTTATTGGTTCATACGGGTGTCACGACAAAAGAATTGCTGGCCGGTTACGACCGGATGCCGACGTATTCGATTGATTCATTAGATGAGTGGGAAATATGACAAAGGGATGGGTTCTTCGCCCATCCCTTTTACTATTTTTCTTTTTCAGCCCTAGCTGCCCTATGTGCAAGTCTGCTTGAAGCGGCAGCGGCAATCGCCCCAACAATATCATCTAAAAAGGTATGGCATTCCCCTGTTGATTTATCATTTAAATGCGCTAAAATCCCCGGCTTTAGTTTATCGATGTATCCATAATTGGTGAATCCAATGGAACCATATACATTCACAATCGAAAAGGCCAAGATTTCGTCGACTCCGTAGAGACTTTCATCTGTTCCGATGATGGATTGCAAAGGCTCTTCCAGCAACCCTTTTTCAGCGAGCATATCAAGCTGGATCCCTGTTAGGATGGCATTTTGAACCTCACGTTTCGAAAGGACACGTTCCACGTTCGCGATGCAATCTTCCATTTTTAAATTCTTGTGATATTTTTCCTGTAAAAAGAAGACTAAATCGGCCATATCCTGGATTTCAACGCCACGTTCCTTTAGCCATCTGCGTGCGGTTTCTTCGGATAGGTCCACTTTTTTGTCGTCTGCCATTTCGATAATCCCCTTTTCTTTGGATTTCCACTATATATATACTCTATGCAATATTAAAGGGAAAAATCCTATTTAAACTAGGCGTACTCTTTGAAAAACAACAAGTTTTTTGAAATCGATACATATACATGACAATAGAGAAGGTCTGAAAAAAGGTGGGACTATAGATGCTTCAAAAAATGCTTGAAAACCAATATGGGATCACAGTAGAAGAGTATGTAAAATTAGATGCTTATGACGCACTGAGAGGCAATGGCTGGCTGTATTTAATTTCAAGCCCGACAGGTAAGGAAGAGGCTGATATTACCGAGCTTGAAAAAATTGCGGAGCATTTACGAAATTATGGTGACCAACATGTTCCGATCTTTTTGCCGTCAAAGGAAGGACAGCTAATTACAACCTGGGAACAAAATAAGTACTGCGTATTAGCTAACCGGCAGATGGAAGAGCAAAGGAAAATGAAATTGGGACGGAAGCTGGCTAAATTCCATGAGCGGGGCCGAAGGGTTCCTTTCCAAATAGAACGTTCAAGCAGGATTGGGGAATGGAAGGCTTTATGGGAAAGGCGCCTGGAGCAAATGGAGGGAGTTTGGAATGGCCTCCTCTTTCAAACACCTGAAGATGAGTTTGAACGGATGTTTATTGACTCTTTTCCCTATTACCTTGGACTAACAGAAAATGCGATTCAATATTTAGTTGACACGGAGATTGATGATGAACCGTTAGAAACGGATAGCGGGACCGTTTGTCATGAACGTTTTACCCATAAAACATGGGGGCCCCATAATCAATACACGATTAAAAATCCGTTTGACTGGGTTTTTGACCATCGAAGCCGTGATTTGGCTGAGTGGACAAGGGAGAGGTATTTTCGCAATATCCAAACGTACGATGTAGAATTAAGGCAGTTTTTCGAGGAGTACCAAAGCATCTCACCATTATCGTCCTTTTCATGGCGGTTACTCTATTCACGACTTGTTTTTCCACTGCATTATTTTGATTGCGTTGAGAGCTATTATATCACCCGTTCTGAACAGGAAAAAAAGGTGTTGGAGGAAAGGTTAAGTAAGATTTTACGGCAATCAAGTGAATATGAGCGGTTCTTGGCCGGATTCTTTCAACTCTCGGGTGCGCCGGTTAAACAGTTGAATTTGCCACAGCTGGAGTGGCTTTTTGGTTAAATAAATAAAGCGATTGCCTTTTGTGGCAATCGCTTTGAATTACATTCATTAGAATACTTGTTCTACTTCCACAACACCAGGGACTTCTTCTAAAAGAGCCCTTTCAATGCCGGCTTTTAATGTGATTGTAGAGCTTGGGCAGGTACCACAGGCACCAAGCAAGCGGAGCTTAACAATACCATCCTCTACATCTACTAATTCGCAATCCCCGCCATCGCGAAGAAGAAATGGACGTAATTTATCTAATACTTCTTGAACTTGCCCAAACATTTCTTGTTCTTCCATGTTAATCGACTCCTTTCCTACTTACATTATAATGTCATCCGTGGCAAAAATCCATTCTCAGAAATTAGGAAAATACACATTTACATACATTTCCCTAGTATTTATAGTAAAATGAAAGAAAAACGACAGGAATGATTTTTATGAATAGCAATGAAGTGGAAATTGTTCTTTATGGGGCACAAACTCTATGCCCAAGCTGTGTGAATTTACCTTCTTCCAAAGAAACATTTGAATGGCTGGAAGCAGCGATTGCTAGAAAATTCCCAGAACAACCGTTTAAGATGACGTATGTGGATATTCAACAGCCAACAGGTGAGAGTGAAAAAGTATCTTTCGCCCAAAGAGTAATCGATGAGGACATGTTTTACCCTGTCGTCGTCATTAAAGATAAAATCGTCGGCGAAGGCAACCCGCGGTTAAAAACCATTTTTGCTGAACTTGAGAAGTATGGGTATAGAGCAATGTAAAAAGAAGAGGCATTCTTGACGGAATGCTTCTTCTTTTTATTATCCATTATGAAACTTATACATCCACAAGATCCCTGATTTTAACATCCGGGCGACACGTCCTGTGATAGCACGATCTGCCATCATCCCAAAGCCTTGTTTTTTCCCGAGAGAGCCAAGAACACCTTTTAATTTAATTGGAGGGAAGCTTTCAGGTACTGGTTCCCCGTTCCAGCGTTTCTTCAATACCTCAGAGATTTGTTCTGCTTGTCCTTCCGCTAGTTGCGCACTAGGGGCATGTGGGGAGCTGGCACAGTCACCAACGATAAAAATATGTTCATCACTAGGGAGATGATGGTGCTTGGTTACGATCAGCCTACCTGACCGATCTTTTTCACCATCCATGTCACGGGCAATTTTATTGGCCTGAATGCCTGCTGTCCAAACAATGACATCACAATCAATAGGTTCATCATGATTATAGATTCGATTTTCTTCCACCTTGGTAATATTGGAATTATTAATAATCTCAACATTGTTACGAACAAACCAATTTTCAACATATTTACTTAACCGCTCCGGAAAGGCCGAAAGAATATGCTTCCCACGGTCAAATAACTTGATATTCAGGTCTTCACGGCTTTCACTTAATTCACTCGCTAATTCAACCCCGCTTAAGCCGGCACCAACAATTCCCACAACAGAGCCAGGGCCAAGATTATTTAGCACAGAGTATGTGCGACGGGCTTTTTCAATACTTTGAATACTGTAGGTGAATTGTTCTGCACCCGGTACCCCATGATACTTATCCTCACAACCAAGACCGATGATTAGGTCATCATAGGCAAGTGGTTCGGCATCCGCCATGTTTATTTTTCGACCAATTGTATCGATCCCGGTAACTTCACCGTACTTTACCACCAAACGGGGATGTTCGGGAAAAGCAACACGTACTTCCTTATCAGAAATCGTGCCAGCAGCTAATGCGTAATACTCTGTTTTTAAGCAATGGTAGGGGACGCGGTCGACTAAGTAAATCGTTACGTCCTCAGGTAAATGGTTGGGAAGAAGTTCGCTTAATATCTTCATCCCGCCATATCCGCCACCAAGGATGACAAGGTTTTTCATTTTTTTATTCCCCTTCGTTTAACCGGTTTTCATAAGTATAGATAGATAATTTTTCTGTTTTAATAACCACAATAGAGTATATCTAAATTGTGTCAAAATAACAACATCTTTCATGCTTTTCTTGACACTTATGCCATGATTATGATAATTGACGGAGCCTGTTAAATGGAGTAGGATAATGAGTGGTGGAGAGGTGATTACATGTTTAAACCGATCATTGAATTTTGTATAAGCAACTTGGCAAACGGTGCTCAAAGGGCACTTGAAAAACTACAAAAAGATCCTAACTTGGATATTATTGAATATGGATGCCTTGGGTACTGCGGGAAATGTGCCGTCACACTATTTGCTCTTGTTAACGGTGAAGTCGTAACCGGAAACACACCAGATGAACTGGTCGATAACATTTACCAATACCTTGAAGAAAATCCAATGTTTTAATAAAGGCGGAAGCGCCTAGGCGCTGCAGCTAGACGAAAAAGGGAGCATACCGCTCTCTTTTTATATATAGGTAGCATATGTTAAAAAGAGGAATCTAAACATTTGAGTACCCGGTACCAAGTGTATATACTATAATAAAGGCCTTGGAAAACGATATGGTGTCCCAGACAACATCAATTATGGAAACACCTTTTCCAAAAGGGGGAGTTTTGATGAGTAACGAAGTGGTAATCGTAACGGAAGCGGCATCACTACATGTAAAAGAAATGATGAAGCATAATGAAGAAGAAGGTGCCTTTTTACGCGTGAGTGTAAAGGGCGGCGGATGCAGCGGTTTGTCTTATGGCATGGGTTTTGAACACGAGGTAAACGAGGATGATCTTCAGTTTGAACAGCATGGCATCCATGTGATCGTTGATAAAGAAAGTGCCGCAATTCTTCAAGGTACAAAAATTGATTATAAAGAGTCCATGATGGGCGGCGGATTCACTATTGATAATCCAAATGCCATTGCATCATGTGGCTGCGGTTCATCGTTCCGGACTGCAACAGCAACCGGTACACCAGAGGAATGCTAATCCAAAAATAAAGGCGCCCTTATGGACGCTTTTTCTTTTACTTATTAAACATGGAAGAACTGTGTAATGGTTGTACTTTTGCTTTTGGATCGATAAAGGATTTTGCGTTGTTTACTGCAGTCGGTGCTTCACCAAATCCACAGGCAATTAATTTTACTTTCCCATCATAGGTACAAATATCGCCAGCCGCATATATACCCGGTGTATTCGTTTCCATTTTTGAATTCACGACAATAGAATTCTTTTCGATTTCAAGACCCCATTCTTTAATCGGACCAAGGGAGGAAACAAATCCGTAGTTACAGATGACAGCGTCGACATCAATCGCTACCTTTTCTTCACCTTTTACCGTTTCGAGCACAACTTGCTTAATTCCGTTTTCATCCCCAATTAATTCTGCGGGAACATATGGAGTCTTCACATCCACCTTGGAGTTATATAAATTTTCTACGCTATGTTCATGAGCGCGGAATTTATCACGCCGGTGAACAATTGTCACCTTTTCGGCAATTGGCTCAAGCATTAATGCCCAGTCAACCGCAGAATCGCCGCCACCAAACACAACTACTTTTTGGCCAGCAAATTGGTTTAAGTCTTCAATAAAATAATAAAGATTTTTCTTTTCATATTGTACCGCACTATCAAGCTCTAGTCGGCGCGGTTGGAAGGCACCGTTTCCGGCAGTGATGATAATCGACTTGGAATAGTGAACTTCACTATTCGTTGTTAATTTAAACGTTCCATCTTCTAGCTTTTCCAATTTTTCAACCGATTGCTCGAGTGCAACAGTTGGCTCGAATTTAGCCATTTGTTCTTTTAAATTATTTATCAATTCTTGTGCGCGGATTTTTGGAAAACCGGCTACATCATAAATGTACTTTTCAGGATAAAGCGCTGACAATTGACCGCCAAGCTGTGGCAAGCTTTCAATGATTTTAACGGAAGCTTGTCTCATTCCCCCGTAAAAGGCAGTAAACAGACCGGTAGGACCGCCGCCGATGATTGTAATATCATAAATTTTTTGATTTTCCTGCACTCCGAATCCCCCCAACTAGTAGTAATAACTATCCACTATAATATCACAATTTAAAAAAACGTCCCATCATTATATCAAATATTCTGACTGGGAAAAAAGTATCTGCATTTTTAAATGTGAATTTCCAATAATCTTTGTTAAATAATTTCTATAAATCGCTTGAAAATAGAGTGAAAGTAGCATAAGATGTATTGTGGATATATTGTTAAGATTTTGTGACAAAAGTAGTACATTTTTATGAATGGCTGGGAATTCTAATCCTTCAATTGCTCATTATTTTACAAACTCTGTCATTCCTTGTGTACTCAGATTCAGTTCTTTTTCTTTATCTATATTCGTGAATTTTATCACATACATTTTTCCGCAAATCAAAATAAAAATGGTTCGAGCAGTGGAAGATAAGAAAAAGAGGATTTATTCAAATATATTATAAAGGTGGAAGTGATCACGTTGAGAAAGCCAAAAATAGTTATTCTCGGTGCAGGTTACGGCGGACTACTAACGACAGTTCGTTTGCAAAAATTAATCGGTGTAAATGAAGCGGATATTGTATTAGTGAATAAGAATGATTACCATTACGAAACTACATGGTTACATGAGGCTTCTGCAGGTACATTGCATCACGATAAGGTTCGTTACGATATTAGTAATGTGATTGACCGCAGCAAGGTAGATTTTGTTCAAGATACAGTGGTTGAAATTAATAAAGACGAACAGAAAGTGATCTTGGAAAAAGGGGAAGTCAATTATGACTACCTTGTTATCGCTCTTGGCGGTGAACCAGAAACATTCGGCATTAAAGGGCTTAAAGAATATGCATTTGGTATTACCAGTGTCAATTCTTCCCGTCAATTGCGCGAGCATATTGAATACCAATTTGCCACATATAATATGGAAGCAGATAAGAACGAGAATCGTCTGTCTATCGTTGTCGGCGGTGCAGGCTTTACCGGAATTGAATTCCTTGGCGAATTAACCAACCGTATTCCTGAATTATGCCATGAGTATGATGTGGATTTTAATAAAGTTAAAATCACTTGTGTGGAAGCTGCTCCAACTGTGTTACCTGGCTTCGATCCTGAATTAGTAAACTACGCGGTTTCAACGCTTGAGCGTAAAGGCGTGGAATTTTTGATTGGTACTGCTATTAAGGAAGCCTCTCCTGGTGCGATTCTTGTAGGAAAAGGCGACGAAGAGCCGTATGAAATTAAGGCTGAGACAGTTGTTTGGGCTGCTGGTGTCCGTGGAAATGCGATTATTGAAAAATCCGGTTTTGAAGCAATGCGTGGCCGTGTAAAAGTTAATCCTGATCTTCGTGCTCCAGGATTTGATAATGTCTTCATCATCGGCGACAGTTCATTGGTCATTAATGAAGAAATCAATCGCCCATATCCGCCAACAGCACAAATTGCCATGCAGCAAGGTGAGATTGTAGCTCGTAACATTGGTGCTCTAATTCGAAACAAGACTGAGCTTGAATCCTTCACCTTTAATAATAAAGGAACAGTTTGCTCACTTGGTGAAGATGACGCCATCGGTGTTGTCTTTGGTAAAAAACTGACTGGTGCAAAAGCATCATTCATGAAAAAAGTAGTTGATAATCGTGCCCTTTATATGATTGGCGGCGCTGGTTTGGTCATGAAAAAAGGGAAATTTAACGTTTTTTAAGCTTAAAAGGTCCCCAAAAAGAGACAGGAGCTTCCTGTCTCTTTTTATTTCGGATAATATTTCCATAATCTTTTGAAAATTTGAGTAACAATTCGGAAATGAAAGAAAATTGATGATGTATCCGCTTACCTTTCGAAATTTGAAAGAATTTAGAGCTTTTCTTTTTCTAGAATTCTTGATATATTATCAGAAAATTAAGTTAATTATTCGAAGGGGATGTTGGAATGACAGTGAAGAGTGTGGATACAAAAAATTGTGATTATTGTGCTGGAAACGGCTATTTTCAATTGGTACTTGGGGGTTCAGAAACGTGCGCATGCTGTGGTGGAACAGGGAAGAAAAAGGAATAGAAGGTTTTTAACCATGCTTCTCCGGATTGATTTAGGAGGGGCTATTTTTTTTTCTCAAAAAAGCATCTTTTATTGACTCCCTTTTCGACATTCAGTACACTAAATGTTGATGTATAAAGGGGGAATCTCGGGTGCAAATGAGCATCGTTGTTTTAATCATATCAATTGTGCTATTTTTTGTCTTATTTTTCGGTATTGGATTTATCCTAAATATGCTCCTTAGAATGTCATGGGTGATGGCGGTCGTATACCCGATTGTAGCCATTTTTATCGTAGATAAAGTCAGCTTTAGCGAGTATTTTACCAATAGCGGTGCAGCCTTTCAAGACCTTGGAAAAAGGTTCAGTTCGTTAGCAACTGCCGATATTCTCATTTTAATTAGCGGACTAGCTGGCGCAATTGCTGCCGGGCTCACGATAAAATTATTACGGAAAAATGGATATCAAATGTTTTAAGACTTTTACCATTAGGTAGGAGTCTTTTTTGTATCCAGCTACAGAGCTCTTTCACTTTTTTTCCTCCTCTTTTTGTATAATTCCTTTCACAATGGGAATGAATATTTTGGAGGAGTGAAAAAATTCAATGAGTAAAACGAAAAATTGGATAAAGCGCTTTGCCATGACATGCCTTTTCTTTATGGCATTAGGAGCGACCTTCCAATCTATTTCCGGCGTAAAGGCTAAAACACTGATCGCTCAATTTGCGTCGGCCATCTCGTCAAGTAAAGAGGTTTCCGGAACAACGCCGCCATCGTTAGAGGATGCTTTTGATTGGTCAAAATACCCTAAACATATAGTTACTGCCACAGGATATACAGCCGGTTATGAATCAACTGGAAAAAGACAAAATCATCCTGAATACGGAATTACTTACTCGGGTGTAAAAGTAAAACGTGATTTGTTTTCTACTATAGCAGCAGATTTAACTGTATTTCCGATTGGAACGATCCTCTTTATTCCAGGCTATGGATACGGAGTTGTGGCAGATAAGGGAGGTGCCATAAAGGGCAACGAATTAGACCTCTATTATGAAACGGTCGAAGATGTTTACAAACACTGGGGTAAAAAACAGGTCGAAGTCTATGTCGTTCAAAACGGGAATGGAAAGATTACTGAGGATCAATTGCAGGCCTTAAACGAAGATAAAACATTGCAGGTATTCCGCCAACAATATATTAGTTCGGAAAAAAGATAAAAGCAGGCAGCAGCCTGTTTTTTTACATTATAATAATAGTAAACGTTACAATGGGGGGATTCTAATTGCTGAATAGCTACCCAATGGAGTACTATGAATTTTTTGTCTCGTTCAATGAAGGAGACTATTACACATGCCATGACTTACTCGAAGAAATGTGGATGACGGAGAAGGACAATTTATTTTTAAAAGGATTATTGCAAATGAGTGTGGCCATTTACCATTATGAATACGGGAATGTGAAGGGGGCTCGCGTTATGATGCAAACAGCATATGACTATTTGCAGGCCTACCGTCCCAAATTCTGGGGACTGGATTTAGAAAAGGTTTATCCTTTTATTGAAGCAAGCCTAGCGACTTTTCCGAAAAACATCGACCGTATCCCCTTTGAGCAAGTTGGAAATTTGCCGAAGCTGCCTCATTTAGTGCTGTACATGGAAGATGATTAGAAGGTCGAAATATTTTATTTCTTTCGATATAATATAGAAGAAAATAATGAAGGTGGTGTAAATATGTTTCATGTAAAAAAAGAATGGGATCTGTCAGCGCAAGATGAGGGCTTGATCATCGGTTTAGTTGATAAACCTGAAAAATTCTCAGGATCCCTGGCAGCACTTGATGCCAGGTTTGACGGGCAATTGACCGCGTTAGTGAAATCAGGTGATATCTCTGCTAAGGCAAAAAGTATTAGTAAAGTACATAGCTTAGGAAAAGTAGGAGCGAAACGAATTTGGTTTGTAGGGCTTGGCAAGGAAAAGGAATTATCCTTTGACAAACTAAAAGAGGCGCTTGGTAAGATTTTTAAGGAAGTGAAGGCAAGTAAACTGGAAGAAATAGCTGTTTATTTAGACTCCTTCACTGCACCGGAATTAGATGGCCTAGATGCAGCACATGCATTGGGTGAAGCATTTGCCCTTTCAACCTACCAATTTGATGGCTATCGACAGAAATCGAATGAGCCGGAAAAGAGAATGGAGCAAGTGACCGTTTACAGTGAGGCAATGGATGTAGAGGATGTTCAAATATCGCTGTCGGTTGGCTACGCATTCGGTAAGGGGACGAATTCAGCCCGGACACTAGTAAATATTCCTGGTAACTTACTTACAGCAACGGATATGGCTACTTATGCTTCTGAGCTGGCTGCAAAGTATGACTTTGAAGTGGAAATTCTCGATAAAGCGGATATTGAAAAGCTGGGCATGGGGGCATTGCTTGCTGTCAACCAGGGTTCTTTAGAACCACCAAAGATGATCGTCCTAAAATATCAAGGAAAAGAAGAATGGACGGATGTTATCGGTTTAGTCGGCAAGGGTATTACCTTTGATACGGGCGGCTATTCCATTAAAACCAAAACGGGGATTGTCGGCATGAAGACGGATATGGGCGGTGCTGCCGCTGTTCTGGGTGCTATGGAAATTATCGGGGAAATCAGACCGGAGCAAAACGTTGTCGCTGTCATCCCGTCAACAGACAATATGATTAGCGGTGGTGCCTTCAAGCCGGATGATGTGATTACATCAATGAGCGGGAAAACAATTGAAGTATTAAATACAGATGCAGAAGGCCGTCTTGTACTGGCTGACGCCGTTACTTATGCATTGCACCATGGGGCTAATTATTTGGTCGATGTAGCGACTTTAACCGGCGGAGTGATCACCGCACTTGGATTGCATACGACGGGTGCCATGACAAATCATGAATCACTATATGAACAAGTTCTTGAAGCTGCCGTAGAGGCTGGTGAGCAAATGTGGCTCTTACCATTGTTTGAGACGGAGAAAGAGCGTGTGAGAAACAGTAAAGTCGCAGACTTGAATAATTCCCCGGGCAGTGAAGGGCATGCTCTTGTAGCCGGTGCCTTCATTGGCGAGTTTGCTGAAGGTACGCCATGGGTACATTTAGATATTGCTGGAACAGCCACTACTTCTAAGGCCTATGATCTAGGCCCAGCGGGTGCAACAGGAGTGATGACAAGGACACTGGCATTGTTTGTGGAAAGATTCGAACCAATTGAAAAGAATTAATGAAAAAGCCTTCAAATTCCTTTGGAGGCTTTTTAACGTGGTGAATGGCCCCATTCTAGCCCTACCCATAAAGCCCACTCCAAACCCCTGTTTCTCGCATATGAAATAGTGTAGGCAAGTATCGTAGATAAAAGGAGGTAGTGTGGTATGTATCCATATCAAAGCCCGTATCTGTATCGAAATCAATACCCGGTCCAAGATCAACGGTTTATTGGGTTTCTTGGCTGGCCATTAGCGATAGGTGGGCTTGGCTTTTTAGGCGGTCTAATCGGCGGCGGATTGGCAGGCGGATTTGTGGCAAGCCGCCCGTTTTATGGCTATCCGCCAATGGGCTATCCCCCAATGGGATACCCTCCGATGGGCTATCCGCCAATGGGTTATCCGGGATATTATTAACAACGAGGTAAAAAACAGCTCTTGCGGCTGTTTTTTTACTTATTTAAAGGAAATTTTCCAAAAGTAGAGAATAAGTTTTAGAGAAAACTACATAGAGGAGAGAGATGAAAAATGGTCAAAAATACATTATTAGAAGCACTGGGGATTGAGATTACCTATTTAGAAAAAGGGAAAGTGATTGCCACTATGCCCGTGGATGAAAGAACGAAACAGCCTATGGGATTACTGCATGGCGGTGCGTCTGTAGCATTAGCTGAAACGGTTGCAAGTGTTGGGGCCTATGAATTGGTAGACAAGGAAACGCAAGCTGTGGCAGGATTAGAAATTAATGCAAATCATGTTCGTTCAGCGACAGAAGGGATTGTCACGGCAGTGGGTACGATCCTGTATCAAGGAAAATCAACAATGGTTTGGGATATTAAGATTCACGATGAACAAGACCGACTCATTTGTGTGTCCAGATGTACAATGGCAGTTATGAAGCTAAGGAAATAAAGCGGGAAGGGGATGGATTAATTTTCCATGCCCCTTTCTTCAATAAATTGTACAAAAATTTAAAAAATTTTCACAAAGTTCGTGATATAATGGTAGATAAATAAAAAAATAGAAAAAAAGCACAGTTTTTTGTACAGGTTTCTTTATATAATGATAGTAGGATAAAAAAGAAAAGGTGGTGAAAAGATGAGAGCAAGACGGCAATATTTATTTATTGATTTTGAGTTTACAATGCCGGAACGAAATGTGCGAATGAAAGACTTTTTTGCAGAAATCATTGAGGTTGGAATTGTGGCTGTTGTTGATGATCAAATAACGGAGCAATTCTCATCCTATGTGACCCCTTTAAAATTTCCGAACTTATCAGAGCGCTGTAAATCCTTCCTACATATTTCACAGCAGCAGGTGGATAACGGGGTGTCTATTTTTGAACTGATCAAAAAATTGGCGGAGTTCAATAAGGATCATGTAGAAACCACAATTGTTACTTGGGGAAATATGGATATGAAGGTCCTGCGGCACAATTGTTTAATGGCAGGGGTTGATTTTCCTTTTCATGGTGCTGAAATGGATTTATCTATGGAATATAAACGGTTCTTTGGGGATCAGAATCAAACAGGTCTATGGAAAGCTGTCCAGGAATACGGCAAGGAAGGGACAGGCCGGCATCACCGCGCACTTGATGACGCTATGACTACCTACAATATATTCAAACTTGTCGAAAAGGATAAACGCTATTTAGAAAAACCAAAACCCACAACAATTGGCGATCGTGTCGATTTTTCGAAGCTATTAAATGAATTCGCATAAAAGGCCAAATCATTCAAACTGATTTGGCCTAACGTTTGTTAAATTTTATAATCCTTCTCCAATGTTTCCATTGCTTTCAAACTCATTTCAGCCCATTCCGAACCTGCTGCAGAAAGCTCCGTTTTCATTTTTGCAACGGCCTCTTTTAGCGATTCCATATATTCAGGAACTTCATTCTCAAACGGTTTGACCATTTGTTTTGGAATATTGGCCTGTTCCCTAAAACTGAGCGCGCGTCTTTCATGAAAAATAAGCACATCTGCGTCCTTTGGACTATGCAGATCCCCTTGCATCGGATGCTTCATGACAGCTAACACCCTGACTAAATAATGTTGGGGACGAATCTCGGTTATTTCACCGATGTACTTCCCTGTTTTATAAATCCCGGTTACAACTTCACCCACCTGTAATTCCACTAACTAAACAACTCCTGCCTATAATTTTTTCTTCTATACTTTCATTTTAATAGAAAAAGGTCTAAATTAAAAACAAAGTGCAAAAAAATGAAATTTCGGTTAAAGTGTAAAAATGGAGGAATGATATATGGGTAAGAATTTGAAAATGCTGGTTACGTTATTATCGATTATTCTGGTATTGGCTGCATGTGGGACAACCTCAAAGAATGAGGATACACAATCGAAATCGAAAACTACTGCACCAAAAACGGAACAGAAGAAGGAAGGAGAACAACAAGTGACAAATGCTGTTTATCCTCAGCTATCAACAGAGGTTTCAGAAAATGAAAAACTAGTAGAAATGGAAACATCGATGGGGAAGATTAAAATCAAATTATTCCCTGAATATGCGCCAAAAACCGTTGAAAACTTTGTGAAGCACAGTGAAGAAGGCTATTATGACGGTTTAATTTTTCATCGCGTTATAAAAGACTTCATGATTCAAGGCGGCGATCCGAACGGCAACGGAACCGGTGGAGAGAGTATTTGGGGAAAGCCATTTGAGGATGAATTCTCGAAGAATTTGTATAATCTTCGTGGTGCCTTGTCAATGGCAAATTCGGGTGAAAATACAAACGGCAGCCAGTTTTTTATCGTTCAAAGTTCATCACTCGACCCTGCGATGAAGAAGGAAATGGAAAAGGCCGGCTACCCGACAGAAATTATCGACACCTATGATCAAAATGGGGGGACACCATGGCTTGATCATCGCCATACCGTATTTGGTCAGGTTGTTGAGGGGATGGATATTGTCGATAAAATTGCGGCCACTCCTGCAGATGCAAAAGACAAGCCGGAAACAGATGTAATCATTAAAAAGATCCATGTATTAAAGTAAGCGATCTGATCGAATGGAATCATTGGTGTGAAATGTTTTTTGTTGCTATAATACATAGAGCAGTTCCTTTAAAAGAAAGGGAGAAGAAAAATGTTTCAACCATCCGTTCTAGCGTTATTTTTATACTTTCCAGAGGATAAATCAGAATATATACCCGCTGTCATCAGCCTAACAATCTTTATGATTGCCGCTTTTTTTACGATGCGCTTTATTATGAGAATTTCTAAACGTGAAGCTGAAAAGACAAAAGCGTTAGAGGAACAAATAAAAAATAATCAATCAACACAAAGGGACAGCTAAAGCAGTTCCTTTTTTTTATAAAAGGAACTGGTGGAATTTGAATAGGTCATGATCCGTTTGCCCATACTAACGGCAAATTGCCTTTAGTTGGGGGAAACCATATGAAGAAGTATTTGCTGATGATTCCACTCCTCATGCTTACAGGATGTATGGAAAAGGAAGTCAAAAAGGTAGATGTAGAAATGTTTAATACCGTTGGTGATTCGCTCGGGACTGTAAGATTAGCCGAGCAGTCAAGCGGTGTTAAAATGACCGTAAATTTGAAGGGGCTTCCGGCCGGGGAGCATGCGATCCACATTCATGACACAGGAAAATGCGAAGCACCCGATTTTAAGTCCGCGGGGAGCCATTTTAACCCTGAGAAAAAGGAACATGGCCTTCTTCATCCGAAAGGGGCGCATGCGGGAGACCTGCCGAATTTAATTGTCGGGGATGATGAAACGGCAAAAGCAGATTTAATGGCTCCAAATGTTACTTTAAAGGATGGGAAAAAATCACTGTTCACTAAAGAAGGAACTTCCATCGTGGTACATGAAGGGAAAGACGATGGGATGAGTCAGCCTGCCGGGGACTCGGGGAAAAGGATTGCCTGCGGAGAAATTTCTAAAGATAAAAAGGCAGGGCAAAAAAAGGCCCAGGACGAAAAAGAATAAATTCGTAATGCTATCTCCGTTATGGGATAGCTTTTTTGATGGAAAAAAATATTTTTCTTATAGGTATGCATCTAAGCTTATCCAAAAAGTGGTACATACACTAACAGGGAGAATGTAAGGAGGCGAATTAATTGGAGAAAAGACAATTCGGCGGTTTTCCTGGGCAGCAAATGGGCTTTCCGCAAATGATGGGCGGATTCCAGCAGCCAGGTTTCGGACAACAGATGGGTGGATACCCAGGCAGCCAGCAAATGATGGGTGGGTATCAACATGGTTACCCGCAAATGATGGGTGGCTACCAGCATGGATATCCTCAGATGGGTGGTAGTCAACATGGTTTTCCACAAATGGGCGGTATTGGGCACCAGGGATTCCCCCAAACGATGGGTGGTCAGCAGCAAATGGGCTTCCCGCAAGGAATGGGCGGACAGCAGCAGACAGGTTTTCCACAAGGAATGGGCGGATTTAATCCAGCAACATTTGGGCAGCGGAAGAAAGAAAAAAAGTAATTTACATCTTTAATGGTGGGACCTGTTCTGTAAAAAGGACAGGTTTTTATTATTTTGACTTGATTAAATTTCCCTATTTTTAGACAATATGTTCATACAGAAATAACGAGGTGTATTTGCAATGAAAAACAGACTATATTATCAAGATGCTTACATAAAATCTTTTACAGCACATGTAAAAAAACATGAACAAGATGAAAATGGCAAATGGTATGCCGTTTTAAACCAAACCGCTTTTTATCCAACGGGTGGGGGGCAGCCGCACGATACCGGCATCATTGCGGATAAAAAAGTCGTGGAAGTAGAAGAAGTTAATGGTGAGATTCGCCATTATCTTGAAGCCCCATTTCAAAATGGCGCTGAAGAGGTGTCAGGCACTCTTGACTGGGAACGACGATTTGATCATATGCAGCAGCATGCGGGACAGCATATTTTATCGGCAGCTTTTGAGCAATTATTTGATTACCATACAGTAGGTTTTCACCTGGGGGTGGACAACCTGACGATTGACCTTGAAACTGATGATTTAGCAAGGGAGGAAGTGAAGAAAGCAGAAGCGCTTGCGAACAGGATTATTTTAGAGAATAGGCCGATTGAAACGAAGTGGGTAACAGAAGAAGAGTTGTCTCACTACCCCTTAAGGAAAGCGACGAAGGTTAAAGAGGATATCCGTCTCGTGATTATTCCAGACTTCGATTATAATGGCTGCGGTGGGACGCATCCAAAGGCAACCGGTGAAGTCAGAGCGATTAAAGTATTGGATTGGGAAAGACAAAGGAAAAAGGTCCGTGTACAGTTTGCCTGCGGCGAACGCGTGGTAAATCTGCTTGGCGATAAGCAAAAGCTACTGCTTAGGTTAACGAAGCTTCTTAATGCTCCAGAAATGGAAATGGAGCAGGCTGTGATACGACTGTTGGAAAATGGAAAACTTACTGAAAAGGCGCTTGAGCAAGCGCAAGAAAGTTTACTTCAATATGAGGCGAAGCACTTATTGGCAAACAACAATCAACTTGTCGCTGCGGTATTTCAAAATCGAACGATTCAGGAGCTTCAAAAGCTGGCCCGGTCCGTTATTGCTGAAGATGATGGGGTACTCGTTTTGTTTGTATCCACGAATGAAACTCGTCTGCAGCTAGTCTGTGCCCGTGGAACTGCCAGAAAGGAAAATATGAAAACATTGGTGGGTGAAGTCTTGCCATTACTAAACGGCAAAGGCGGAGGAAACGAGTCCTTTGCCCAAGGCGGAGGGAATGCGCTGCTCCCAGCGGAGGAAATTCTTCAACAGCTGTTAACTGGTATTAAATAGGTTCATACGTACAAGTATGATAAAATGATTCAAATGTATGTTATAGGAGACAAAAATATGAGAAAAGAGCTGCAAACAAATTTGCAATTTGTGGATGTGCTAAATGAGTGGGATCCCTTTCATTTGAAAAGTGGGGACTATGACACGGAAATAGCAGACACAATTCAAGCCGTCCATGAACTGAATGATCCCGCTAAACTGGCCAAGAGAATTCAAGCCATATATGAATTTTCTTTTGAAAAAATAATCCCTCTGAAAAGCTGTATAAAAGTGGCAGAGGAATTATTAATCATGAAAGAAAATGAAACTTGCTCACTATAAATAACGAGCAGGGTGCCCGTTGATCGCTGGACAATTCTCAAAGCTGAATATGTATGCCTACTCATAAAAAAAGAGGACAAACCAATTTGGTTGTCCTCTTCAAAAAGGGGGAATACTAGAAAGCTTTACGTCTAAAGGATACCCAGAATTACCTTTTTCTAAACAGTAAAATGGTAAAAAAATAAAAAAGCGGTACATTTTACCGCTTTTGCATTTAGAATATATTACAGTTTCGTAGGTGCAGAATTTGGATGAACTTGGTGCTGTAATAATTCAGAAGCCGGGATATCCAGCACAGTGGACAGCTTCATGATTGTCTGGGTACTCGGCATTTGTTCCCCAGATTCATATTTCTCAATTGTCTGCGTTCCAACTCTAACCTTCTGAGCCAATTCCTCTTGGGTCATATGGAGCATCTCGCGAGCAGCTTTAATAGTGGTACCAATTGAGCTCATACAGTTCACCTCTTTTTGAAATTATAACTTCTCACTATTAGTATATCATGGTAAATTTCTTTTTTCTTATTCCGTTTTTGAACATTTTGTTAACTTTTTTTTTGAAAAGGGTTAGAGCAACACCGTTTTCATAAAAAAAGCTTTTTTGATTAAAACTAGGTAGTATGATATAATATTTTAATGCGTATATAAGGGATAAAATTTTTTATTAATTAGGAGTGTTTTTATGACAGAGAAAGTTGAAATAGGCAGTATATTAGCAGGTAAGGTAACAGGAATTCAGCCTTATGGAGCGTTTGTTGCACTTGACGAACAAACACAAGGTCTTGTTCATATTTCAGAAATTACGCACGGTTATGTAAAAGATATTAATGACCACCTTAAAGTCGGCGATGAAATTAAGGTTAAAGTTTTGTCAATTGATGAAGGGGCTGGCAAAATCGGCCTTTCAATCCGCGCAACTGAGGAAGCACCTGTTCAACAGGCTGCTAAACCAAAGAAGCCACGCAAACGCCAAGCTGCGGCAATCATTCCTGAAGTTGAGGGCGGGCAAGGATTTAACACATTAAAAGATAAGCTGCAAGAGTGGATTGATCAATCCCAACGCGAAGATTTAATAAAAAAATAAGTCAGAAGAAGCCTGAGACCAATTCAATTAAATTGGCTCAGGCTTTTTTTTTTAATAGTTCATTCTTTTTCCATGCTCGGCTACAATAGTATTGACTATACATAAATAGAAAGAATGAAATGGAGGAATGATGTATGCCAGCTAATAGGAATACAAACGAATTGATTGAAAAAACGGAGAAATACGGTGCAAATAATTATCATCCGCTGCCAATTGTCATCTCACGTGCTGAGGGTGTTTGGGTAGAAGATCCTGAAGGCAATAAATTTATGGATATGCTTAGTGCATACTCTGCAGTAAACCAAGGACACCGCCATCCGAAAATTATTCAAGCATTAAAGGATCAAGCAGATAAGGTTACATTAACATCAAGGGCTTTCCATAACGACCAGCTTGGACCTTGGTATGAAAAGGTTTGCCAGTTAGCGAAGAAAGAAATGGTCTTACCGATGAACACAGGGGCAGAGGCTGTTGAAACAGCTGTGAAGGCTGCACGCCGCTGGAGTTATGATGTAAAAGGGATTGCTGAGGATCAGGCAGAAATTATCGGCTGTATAGGGAATTTCCACGGAAGAACGATGACGGCTGTTTCATTGTCATCAGATGCCGAATATAAACGAGGGTTTGGACCGATGCTGCCAGGGATTAAGCTCATTCCATATGGTGATTTAGAAGCGCTTAGACAAGCCATTACCCCAAAGACAGCGGCCTTTTTAATCGAGCCTATTCAGGGTGAGGCAGGAATTGTCATTCCACCTGAAGGTTTTATGAAGGCAGCATTTGATCTATGTAAGGAAAACAATGT
This sequence comes from Neobacillus sp. OS1-2, assembly GCF_030915505.1. Taxonomy (GTDB): domain Bacteria; phylum Bacillota; class Bacilli; order Bacillales; family Cytobacillaceae; genus Neobacillus. The sequence goes on along the minus strand of NZ_CP133265.1, from coordinate 965,656 downwards.
GCTCTTTATCGCTGATGAAATTCAGGCAGGTTTAGCGCGTACCGGAAAAATGTTTGCTTGCGAATGGGAAGGCATTGAACCGGATATGTATATCCTCGGTAAGGCCTTGGGCGGAGGAGTATTCCCTATCTCGTGCGTGGTTGCGGATAAGGATGTATTAGGTGTCTTCAACCCAGGTTCCCACGGGTCAACATTTGGTGGAAATCCGATGGCCTGTGCCGTTTCTATCGCGGCACTTGATGTGCTTGTAGATGAAAAACTTGCAGAAAAATCCTTAGAGCTAGGGGATTATTTTATCACCAAATTAAAGGAAATTAAGAATCCTAAAATCAAGGATATTCGCGGACGAGGATTGTTTATTGGCGTGGAATTAACGGAACCGGCCCGACCATATTGCGAACAATTAAAAGATCATGGGTTATTATGTAAAGAAACGCATGACACAGTGATTCGATTTGCACCGCCGCTCGTTATCAGTAAAGAAGATTTAGATTGGGCTATTGAGCGAATTAGTAAAGTATTGGGGAACGTGGAAAAATAAGTAGGGGTGCCAAAATGGGGACAACTGATGGAGACGGAAAGAAAAAAGAAATAGTCAACCTTCTTACATCAACGCAGATGGTGATTCACGATGCATTAAAAAAACTAGGGTATAACGAAGAGATAGCTCAGTTATTGGCAGAACCGTTGAAATCACTTAGTGTTAGGATTCCTGTACGGATGGATGATGGAGCGACGAAAATTTTTTCAGGCTTTCGCGCACAGCATAATGACGCCCTTGGGCCAACAATGGGCGGTGTACGCTATCATCCCGGGGTAAATGAAGAGGAAGTCAAGGCATTATCGATGTGGATGAGTATGAAATGCGGAATTGCTGATCTGCCTTTTGGGGGTGGCAAAGGTGGTATCGTTTGCAACCCACATTCCATGTCATTTGGCGAACTGGAACGCTTAAGCCGTGGGTATGTGCGGGCGATTAGTCAAGTCGTCGGGGCAACAAAGGATATTCCGGCTCCGGATATGTATACGAATTCGCAAATTATGGCCTGGATGTTAGATGAATACAGTCACCTTCGGCAAAATGACTCCCCGGGCTTTATTACGGGAAAACCACTTGTGCTCGGAGGCTCTGAGGGCCGCGAAAAAGCAGGAGCAAAAGGGGTGACGATTTGTATCGAGGAAGCGGTGAAAAGGCGCGGTATCTCGATTAAAGGGGCTCGGGTGATTGTCCAAGGATTTGGGAATGCCGGCAGCTATATCGCCAAGTTTCTACATGATGCAGGAGCCATCGTTATCGGTATTTCTGATGTTTACGGCGCTCTTTATGATCCTGATGGATTAAATATTAATTATCTATTGGATCGGCGGGACAGCTTTGGTACGGTGACCAGTTTATTTGATGGTGCGATGACCAATGAGGAATTGCTTACGTTGGATTGTGATATTTTGGTACCTGCTGCCATCTCCAATCAAATCACAGCGGAAAACGCCCACAATATTAGGGCGAGTATTGTTGTTGAGGCCGCCAATGGGCCGACAACACTTGAGGCGACAACGATTCTTACCGAGCGTGGAATTTTGCTGGTGCCGGATGTGTTAGCAGGGGCCGGCGGTGTTACGGTGTCATATTTTGAATGGGTTCAAAATAAACAAGGCTATTATTGGTCTGAAGAGGAAATAGCTGAGAAATTGCGAGTGAGGCTTGTCAAATCCTTTAATGAAATTTATGAACTAGCACAAACTAAGAAGGTAAATATGCGTTTGGCAGCTTATATGGTTGGTGTAAGAAAATTAGCTGAAGCCGCCATGTTTAGGGGCTGGGTCTAAAGGGGGTCCTTGTATCTTTTTGATGCAGGGGTTTCTTTTTTTGCAATATTTATGATTTTAACTAATAATGAGTAATGAAAAGGATGGTGTTAATGTGCAGAATTTTACTTTTTGGAATCCAACAAAATTAATTTTTGGCAAAGACCAGCTTGAGCAATTAAAAAAGGAAATTCCATCATACGGAAAAAAAGTGTTGCTTGTCTATGGTGGCGGCAGTATTAAACGAAGTGGTCTTTATGAAAAAGTTACAGCGCTTTTACAAGAAATCGGTGCCGAGGTTTTTGAACTTTCGGGTGTGGAACCGAATCCCCGTATATCAACTGCCCGTAAAGGGGTGGAAATCTGTAAAAAGGAAGGAATTGAGTTCCTTTTAGCTGTTGGCGGCGGCAGTGTCATTGACTGCACCAAGTTAATTGCTGCGGGTGCTAAGTATGATGGGGATGCTTGGGATTTAGTGGTGAAAAAGGCTTTTGCAATGGAAGCTCTTCCCTTTGGTACGGTATTGACACTTGCGGCCACTGGTTCGGAAATGAATGCCGGCTCGGTCATCACGAATTGGGAGACGAATGAAAAACATGGCTGGGGGAGTGCTGTCACATTCCCGAAATTTTCTATCTTAGACCCTGTTAACACCTTCACAGTACCAAGAAATCAAACGATTTATGGAATCGTCGATATGATGTCACATATATTGGAACATTATTTTCATCTTGAAGAACATACAGACTTTCAGGATCGGATGTGCGAATCGTTGCTCACTACGGTGATGGAAACCGCGCCAAAATTGTTGGCAGACTTAGAAAACTACCAGCACCGGGCAACGATTCTATACAGCGGCACCATGGCATTGAACGGTATTTTAAATATGGGCTATCGCGGCGATTGGGCAACCCATAATCTTGAGCATGCGGTTTCTGCCGTCTATGACATCCCGCATGGCGGTGGGCTGGCGATTCTCTTCCCACACTGGATGGAGCATAACCTGCACGTGAAACCGGAGCGCTTTAAACAGCTTGCTGTTCGGGTGTTCGGTGTAGATGCGTCCGGGAAAAGTGCTGAGGAGGCAGGTCTCGAAGGCATTCACAAGCTCCGTGAGTTTTGGAACAGCATTGAAGCACCATCACGTTTAGCAGACTATGAAATTGATGATACGAAGCTCGATTTAATGGCGGATCGTGCAATGGCAAACGGTGAGTTTGGCAACTTCACAAAGTTAAATCGTGAGGATGTTTTAGCGATTTACCGAGCATCATTATAAATGTAGAAAAATGTCGGAAATGGGCACGCTTACAAAGGGTGTCCTTTCTTGATTATCTTGTCGGCATTCGATAAAGTTGTAATGTAAATAAATTTGATGGAGGATCATTCATGACACACGTTCGTTTTGATTACTCAAAAGCACTTACTTTTTTTGGTGAACATGAACTTACATACTTAAGGGACGCTGTAAAAGTAGCCCACCATTCTCTAAATGAGGGTACTGGTGCAGGCAGCGACTTTTTAGGTTGGATTGAACTGCCAACCAATTATGACAAAGAGGAATTTTCACGGATTCAAAAATCTGCTGAGAAAATTAAAGCTGATTCAGATGTTCTTCTTGTTATTGGAATTGGCGGTTCTTACCTTGGGGCAAAGGCGGCCGTTGAAATGCTGTCACACAGCTTCCACAACGTGCTTCCAAAAGAAAAACGCAGCACGCCGCAAATCATTTTTGTTGGCAACAATATTAGTTCTAGTTACATGCATGATGTAATCGATCTTCTTGATGGCAAGGATTTCTCTGTTAACGTTATCTCTAAATCCGGAACAACAACAGAGCCGGCAATTGCCTTCCGTATTTTCCGCAAGCTCCTTGAGGAAAAATATGGCGTAGAGGAAGCACGTAAACGTATTTATGCAACAACAGACAAAGCTAGAGGTGCGTTAAAAACGTTAGCAACAGAAGAAGGTTATGAATCCTTCATTATTCCGGATGATATTGGCGGCCGGTACTCTGTTTTAACGGCAGTAGGCTTATTGCCCATCGCAGTTAGCGGAGCAAACATTGAAAAGATGATGGAAGGGGCAGCTGCAGCTCAAGGAGACTTCAGCCATTCAGAGCTTGAAGAGAATCCTGCCTACCAATATGCTGCCGTAAGAAATGCGCTTTACAATAAAGGAAAAACGATTGAAATGCTGATCAATTATGAACCAGGTTTGCAGTATTTCTCTGAATGGTGGAAGCAGCTGTTTGGTGAAAGTGAAGGAAAAGATCAAAAGGGTATTTACCCATCTTCCGCAAACTTTTCGACAGATCTGCACTCACTTGGACAATATGTGCAAGAAGGACGCCGCGATTTGTTTGAAACCATCATAAAGGTGGAAAAACCGCGTCATGAGCTGAAAATCGAAGCGTTTGATAATGACTTGGACGGCTTGAATTACCTAGCAGGAAAAACGATTGACTTTGTAAATAACAAAGCATTCGAAGGAACAATGCTCGCCCATACAGACGGCGGGGTACCAAATTTAATTGTTTCCATTCCAGCGATGGATGAGTATACATTTGGTTACCTTGTTTATTTCTTTGAAAAAGCCTGTGCAATGAGCGGCTACCTACTTGGAGTGAATCCATTTGACCAGCCAGGTGTAGAGGCTTATAAAGTCAATATGTTTGCCTTATTAGGTAAGCCTGGGTATGAAGAAAAGAAGGCAGAGCTTGAGAAACGACTGTAGGTAAGCTGAAAAGAGTGCGGACGCGATTGGGGCGTCCGCACTCTTTTCTATTTAAACGTTAACAGTTCATCGCACTCTTCAATTTCAAATGTATGTGCGGGGTTTAGAATAGTGTCTTCTCCTCTTTTGACCCCAATCAATAAGAATCCGTTTGCTAATAGTCCCGAGGATAATTCTTTGAAGGTTTTACCGATATCATTTCGATTAACAGCACTGGCCGACAATCTGCTTTCCTGTAATTGATGGACAACATTTGATAACAGCCCATCCCCATTGGAATGCAGGCTGTTAACCATAAAGACACTTGTTATTTTATTGGATTGAATCACCTCGTCTGCGCCAGCCCTCATGGCATTGACAACTTGCTCGGCTGTCAGAATCTCAACGATGCATTTAACCTGAGCACATAACCCTTTAATCGTGAGCAATGTTAAGATACTGTTCATATCGGCTTGGAGCTCATCATTTCCGCGATCAGCGGTAATCAATACCTTTTCTGCTTTTTCAATATTACTTTTGATGATTGTTTCATCGACGTGGCCTTTTCCTTGGATAAAATGGACAAATTTAGACTTTACCGGATTAGCTTCAAGTGTTTCATCAATTAAGACAATCATTTGCGGATGATGAACAGTTGTAAGCTTATGAATGAGCTCCTTTGATCGCTCGTTCCAGCCGATAATAATGATATGGCCGTTCCCTTTAAACGGAATTCTGCCCTCTGAAAAGGCATCTTGTTTGGTAACGGCAGCAGCTGCGAGAGTACCAAAATAGGAGGAGACAATGCCAACACCCAGTAATATTAAGATCAATGCAGTCAGCCTGCCCCAAAAAGAATGGGGTACATAATCACCGTATCCCACAGTGGAGGCCGTAATAATCGCCCACCAAATACCGTCAAAAATAGTTGGAAAGGTTTCGGGCTCTAAAAAGTGAATCGAGATTCCAAATGACAAAAATACAAGCAATGCGATTAAAAGGATTCGAATGAGAAGCGGTAACCGCAAAAAACTGATATAGACTCTGTTCGGCACGACCACACCTCTTTTCGAGAATTATCCAGCTCCAGGCTCCTTCTATTTTCCTTGATACTACCTATTATTGACAAAAGTGTAAGTTCTCATTATTATTGAATGATTATAATTTTGCATGGGTAAATGTTCACAAAAAGTTCGTATTTTAATGCTTGCCTTTTTTATGAAAAACTTATAAATTATGTTTATCACTATTGATATAGGTACAACTTGGAAGGTGGGTCGTAAGATGGAAACTGGTATGAATTTACTATTGTCGAATATTGAAAAGACAAGAATGGAAATGATCCTTTTGGCACACCAATATGGGTATTCAAATCCAAATGTTGTTCAGTGCAGTCAAAGACTCGATCTTCTGATAAATGTTTATAATAAAAAGAACATAAAGCATTAATCATTTATAGAACCTTCCGACCTCCGGAAGGTTTTTTTGATCTAAAGGAATAATTTCCATCCCAAAAGCAAAATGTAAAACAAACGTGCCCTTATAAGATAAATTTTTGAGGTGTAGAAGAGTGGTTATTGATTCGAAAAAAGAGCGAAGGCTGATCTTCTTCGCTTTACTTGTTCTCGCGATCTATCTCTCTCCACTATTCATCCTGCAGGAGAATGCCCATATCCGGGTGCATGATAATTTAGATTCAAACCTTGCATGGTATAAGGTATTAGCGAAAAGTGGAGAATTATTTGGCAGCACTCATGCAGTCATTCCGCAAATTATCAATGGGCAACTGTCGAGAAATGCCTTTGGGACGGAATACAGCTTGATAGTCTGGTTGTATGCCCTATTTCCAACCATGCTGGCCTACGGTTTAAGCCAAGCATTGACAAGAGTTGCAGCCTTCTTTGGTATGTATTTACTCCTTCGGGATCATTTTCTTACAGGTGATAAATGGCTCCTCCTGCAAATCGGGAGCGCCCTTGCCTTCGCCTTAACACCGTTTTGGCCATCAGGAATGTTAAGTACATTGGGAATGCCGCTGGCACTTTGGGCACTTCTCAACATCCGGAATGGAAATGGAAGTTGGAAAGATTATCTCGTCCTCACAATCATTCCGTTTTATGCGAGCATCGTTTTAGGATTTTTCTTTTTTTTAAGTGCAATCGGGGTCCTATGGCTTTGGGATGTTTTCCGTGGAAAGGGCTGGAACCTCCGCTTTTTGCTGGCACTTGGGTATATGACCATCATATTTATGCTTGTTGAGTACCGGCTCGTCTATTCCTTTTTATTTTCAAAAGAACCGAATAGCCGTGATGAATATTTTCATGCACATCTGCCATTTGGGGGAGCAGTCCGGCTTTTTATCAAAAATTACCTGCTGGGACACACCCATGTACTGACTGTACATACCCTATTTATTGTCCCGGCCACCTTTATTGCTATCTACTTTGTTTTTTCAAAAAAACTCTGGCAACAGGAAAAACTATTTGTTTTTTTGTTTACGCTCAATATTCTCTTATCGTTATGGTATGCGTTTTGGTTTTATGATGGTTGGCTGCCCTTAACCGAAAAATTCCACTTTATGAATACGTTTAATTTTGCCCGTTACCATTTTTTGAGGCCGCTCGTCATCTATTCAGCCTTTGCCCTTGCATTAAAAATTATTTCACTACAAGGGATTGATTGGACAAAATTGGCAAAGTGGCTGATCATTTTGCAAATCTTCTTTTTGGCATTATGTAACGATGAAATCATTTATCAAGATAAGCCAACCGTTAAAGAATTTTTCGCTGAGGATTTATTTGAGGAAATCAAAGAGCATATCGCCCTCCCACAAGAGGATTATCGGATTGCCAGTATCGGACTACACCCGGCAGTCGCGCAATACAATGGCTTTTACACGATCGACACCTATAATAATTTTTATCCATTAAGCTATAAACATCAATTTAGGAAAATAATTGAAAAGGAATTGGCCAAAAATAAAACCATTCGAAACTATTTTGATAAATGGGGCGGGCGCTGCTACATTTTTACGGCCCAGCTTGGAAAACGATATATGCTGAAGAAAGATTCCAAGCGCCATTTGAGAAATTTAGAGCTGAATACGGACGTTTTTAAGGAAATGGGCGGACGTTATATCTTTTCGGCCATACCAATCGACAATGCCGAGCAAAATAAACTATTACTTGATAAAGTGTTCATATCGAAAAAAGCAGCTTGGAAGATTTACTTATATAAGACATTGTAGACATCGGGGGTAGTATACAGATGATCGAGTCAGTCCTTACGATTGTTGTGCCATGCTATAACGAGGAAGAAGTTTTGCCGGAAACCTTTGCCCGGCTACAGGCGTTGCTAATAGAACTGATAGATGAGGGGCTTGTTTCGAAGCAGAGTAAAATCCTCTTTGTTGATGACGGAAGTAAGGATCGTACATGGGAGTTGATTTACAAAGAAGGGCTGCGAAACGAATATGTCCGCGGCTTGAAATTATCGCGGAACGTGGGGCATCAAAATGCCTTACTGGCTGGTTTATTTACCGCAAAAGAGCGATCCAATTGTATGATTTCGATTGATGCTGACCTGCAGGATGATATTCGTGTCATTCGGGAATTTATCCTAAAGTTCAATAACGGATATGAAATTGTTTATGGTGTCCGTAAGAGCCGTGATACGGACACACTGTTTAAACGAAGCACGGCCCAAGGGTTTTACAAAATAATGAAAAAGTTGGGGGTTGACCTCGTCTATAATCATGCTGATTTCCGGCTAATGAGCAAAAGAGCAGTGGAAGAATTAGAACGGTTTAGCGAGGTAAATCTTTTCCTAAGAGGAATCGTTCCACTGCTTGGCTTCCGGTCGGAAGTGGTCTATTATGATCGCTTAGAAAGGCAGGCTGGTGTTACGAAGTATCCTGTAAAAAAAATGCTCGGCTTTGCCTTTGATGGCATTACCTCCTTCTCTATTTCACCCATCCGATTTGTGTTATTCACAGGGTTTGTTTCCTTTTTCATGAGCCTCATTTTTGGCGGGTATTTCTTAACACTGAAATTTTTTGGTGACACCGAGTCAGGGTGGACATCGCTGATTACTTCAATTTGGTTAATTGGCGGCCTACAATTAATTGCGATTGGATTGATTGGTGAATATGTCGGAAAAATTTATAAAGAAACGAAGCAGCGTCCAAAGTACATCGTCGATATCGATTCCTTTAATCTGCCCATTCCAAGGCACCATTTGCTAAATCAAACAGTGATGGACGAAGGATTCAGCCTCGATCTTAGAAAAGTATCAGAAACAAACAAATAACTTTCCAAGAGTTTTCCTTAATGGAGAACTCTTTTTTGTGGTACAACCTCCCCTTCCTGAATAAATATGGGAAGACAGGCTTCATTTTAGGGGGAATTTATCATGAATATATTTTTAGGTTATATCATATTAGGATTGTCGCTAGCAGCACCAATTGGCCCGATTAATGCAGCGCAAATTGATCGAGGAATAAGGAATGGTTTTATGCACTCCTGGCTCATTGGGGTAGGGGCAGTTGTCGCCGACGGGATCTATATGCTAATCGTTTACATAGGGGTTGTCCAGTTTCTTGAAACGGCATTTATGCAAACCTTTCTTTGGTTTTTTGGCTGTTTCGTTCTGATGTATACGGGGATTGAAACCTTCATGAATGCTGGAAAAATTAATTTAGAGTATGCCAGAGGCAAGGAACCTCTGGTTAAATCGTTTTTCTCAGGCTTCTTAATGTCTATCTCGAATCCATTGTCCATTCTTTTTTGGCTAGGTATTTACGGCTCGGTTCTGGTGAAGACAGCTGTCACCTATGATACCAGTCAATTGGTCCTTTATAGCAGCGCGATTTTTATTGGACTCTTGATATGGGATGTGGCCATGGCAGGTGTGGCAAGTAGTTCTCGAAAATATTTAACCTCTCAGTGGCTTGTGGGAATTTCTATTTTGTCCGGACTATCCTTGATTGGCTTTGGTATTTACTTTGGGATGCAGGCATTTACTAATTTATTTAGTTAAATAAATACTAGTGCTAAAGTGAATGGTTCAACTTTTTACAATATTTTGTCCATTCTTATTGACATGTAAATCATCTTCCTATTAATGTTAATAGTATCAGGAGGGGGATTCAATGTGGAAAAGGTAATATTAAAGGTAGAAAATCGATTAGCAGTCATAACCATCAATCGCCCAGATCAATTAAATTGCTTTGATATAGAAGCGCTTCAACAGTTAGAAGAGGTGGTAGACGGGCTGAAACATGATAAGGATATCCGCGTCGTTATTATCACCGGAGCTGGAGAAAAGGCCTTTAGTGCAGGTGCAGATTTAAGGGAAAGACGGACACTAAGTGAAAAAGAGGTTCAAAGAAACGTGGGCATGATCCGCTCTATTTTCACAAAGATTGAAGAGTTACCGCAACCAACGATTGCTGCTATCAATGGCTATGCACTTGGTGGCGGGCTTGAACTTGCCTTAGTTTGTGATTTTCGTATTGCCGTGAAAGAAGCAACAATGGGTTTAACGGAAGTAAGTTGGGGAATAATCCCCGGTGCCGGGGGCACACAACGCTTAAGCCGAATCATTGGACTTTCGAAAGCGAAGGAATTGATATTAACAGCAAGAAAGATTAAGGCAACCAATGCCTTTGATTTAGGACTGGTAAATAAAGTAGTCGAAAAGAGCCAGTTACTCGATTCCTCTATAGAATTGGCAGCAGAAATAATGAAAAATGCTCCCCTTGCCGTGACGCAAGCGAAATTCGCCGTAAACTATGGAAGCAATGTGGATGTAAAGACAGGATTGGCCATCGAAGCGAAGGCGTATGAAGTAATAATCCCTACAAAGGATCGAATCGAGGCATTAACAGCATTTAATGAAAAACGCCCGCCGAACTTTAAAGGGGAATAGGATCTTTTTTAAAAAGGTTGAGGGAATGCATACGTCCCCAACCTTTTAATCATTTAAACCTCTCTTCCGGTTGCCCCTGGTGATTTATCAGTGTCATCCTGGTTGTTATATTCAGGGTCGTTAAAGCCTGGTTGCTTGTTTTTGTCGCTTCCTATATATTCCGCCTTATGTTCGCGCTGTTCTTTTTTAAATTTTTCAAAGTCTAAATTAACCACGTTAATCCCCCTCATTCTAATCATTTTCATCCTTAAGATACACCCCAAACCAATTCTTATACGGTTCCCTTGCCAATCAGATGATAGGATTTTGATGGAATTCAATTTTAAATACATAATCAAGCGTGAAACAAATGAAAATATAAGGGTACGATAAAAAATAAATGAAATAAATGGTGAGATAGATAACGCTTTTTCCAAGAAAGGGGTTTAGCGCATGTTATCGACACAGCAGTTAGCTGAGCTACGGTTACAATTGTTGCAAGAAAAGGCCGAAGCGGAGGGACGGTTGGAACAAAATGATCATTTCGGGTTAGAACGTGGGCATGCCCATGAATCGATGGGGGAGTTATCGAGCTATGATAACCATCCGGCCGATGAAGCAACAGAATTATATGAACGCGAAAAGGATATTGCTTTAAATGAGCATTCTGAAACACAGTTAGGGAATATTGACAGAGCCTTAGAAGCAATGGAAAATGGAACGTATGGAAAATGTGATGTCTGCGGAAAAGACATTCCATTTGAACGGTTACAGGCCCTTCCGAATACCACCTTTTGTATTGAGCACAGCCAAGATCAAGCTACCTCCCATAATCGTCCAGTCGAGGAAGAAGTGTTGGCTCCTCCATTTGGAAAGTTTGATATGGATGAAAGGAAGGAAAACGTTAGTTTTGATGCTGAGGATTCCTGGCAGACCGTGGCAGCCTGGGGAACTTCTGATACGCCATCGGATTTAGCCTTTCCGCAAGATGATTATCAAGATATGTATGTGGAAGCCGATGAAAATATCGGTTACGTGGAGGACTATGAAAATTTTGTCGGTAATGATATGTATGGAAATGATATAAAGGTGTATCCAAATCCACAGCATGAAAAGTATGAAGACGCCCTCGATGAAGAAGGAATCATGACAACCTTTGGCGATCTGCCGGCATATGAACACGACCCTTACGTTGAGGATGAAAAATAAATAAAGAAAACAGCTTTCGGTTGAGAGCTGTTTTCCTTATTATAACCCTTATTCAAATCCTTTTCGGGGAATCGGTATATCCTTTCCGTTTACATCATCAATAACGGCGCCTATTTGTCCCTCGGTATAGGTGTCGCTCACTTGCTCATGTGTAGTCGCAAGCCCTGAGGATAAGGTATCCTTTTCTTGATAATAACTCGGATGATAAAAACTTCCTGCTAACTCTTTCTTGGGATTTGCCTTTTTATTGTCCATTCTGTCATCCTCCTTTTTTTTAAAAGCACTACACCGGTATTTTTTCTTATTTTAAAATTATTACTCCTATAAATATTGGAAGGGGATTTGTTAATGAATCGAAAAAAGGAATTTCCAACACGAGAAGAATTAGATCAGGCATTCCATTATCTTCATGACCAAATAAACAGAATTTCTGTTGTGGAGGAAGTAGAAATGAGGAAAAAGGACAATGAGGGTCCTGAAGAATGAGAAATTATTTGTGTGCAGCCAACATTTATTAGGCTGCACAAGACTTTTTCTCTAGACCCATCCAGTTTGTATTTGCTATGATGGCTAAAGGAATTTCAAAGGTGGATTACGATGGAAATGAGAGAATCGCTGGCTAAAAAAGTAGCCTGGATTAGTGTGATTAGTAATATTATCCTAACATTAGGAAAAGTCATCATTGGCGGGTACGGTCATAGTGACGCGGTATTTGCGGACGGGATCCATTCTGCCGCTGATGTGTTCGCCTCCGTCATCGTCTTATTGGTGATAAAAATTGCGAATAAACCAGCTGACAAAGAACATCCATATGGTCATGGAAAGGCAGAGGTAATCGTCTCTGAAATAATTGGATTTCTGCTTTTACTTGTGGCCATTTATGTAGCCTACGAAGGCTTTAGTGGTTTCTTCCACGAAGTGGAGTCACCTAGTTTCTTAGCGATGTGGGTCGCACTTTTTTCGTTTATTACGAAAATTATTTTATACAGAAGTTCACTTAAGGTCGCTAAACAGAATCAAAGTAAAGCCATTGAAGCGATTGCTTTTGACCATAAAGCAGATATAGTTGCATCCATTGCAGCGGCAATCGGGGTACTCGTTTCCATTGTGGGGGAACGAATGGATATTCATTTCTTACTATATGGGGACAAGGCAGCAAGTATTTTCGTCGCCTATTTAATATTTAAAATTGCAAAGGAAATGCTGACAGAGGCATTTGACATCTTACTTGAGCGTAATATTAATACAGAGACACTGCAGGAATACATTTCCATTGTGGGTGAATTTCAAGAGGTAAAGCGGATTGACCGCATTCGGGCAAGAGAACATGGGCATTATGTATTGGTGGATTTACGCATTTCTATTGATCACTTTAAAACCATTAAACAAGGTCACGATCTGGCTAAATCAATCAAACAAAAATTAATGGATGAAAATGACAACATTCGTGAAGTACTCATTCATTTAAATCCCTATTTTCCTGACGATAGTAATAATTCCTAAAAAAAACTACTATGACCTTTCTGGTATTTGGTTTATGATAAGATAGGATATTAAAATGCGAAGGAGTTGATATTTTTGAGTTATTCCATAGACCCGGACCCAAGTAGGCGAGGGGAAGTCAATGTCTTTGAATTGAATATCTTGAATATCAACTCTGAAAAAGGTTGTTGGCTTCCTCAAACAAAGTGAGTGAGGAGGTTTTCGCATGTTAGAAATTTTTAAAAGCACCGATGCAAGAGTGTTAGAAAAAGTTGATGTGATTTCAAAGGGCTGCTGGGTAAATATGTACGCACCAACGGCAGAAGAAATTAATAAAGTATCCAATGATGCGCAAGTCGATGTTGATATCATAAAGGATGCCTTGGATGATGAAGAACGTCCAAGGATTGAACGGGATGACGGCAGGATTTATATTATTGTCGACTTTCCGTATACGGTCCAAGACGAATCAGGACTGACCGTTTATGAAACCATTCCAATTGGCATTATTTTAACAGATGAATGTATTATTACTGTTTCATTAAAAGATACACCGATAGTAGAAGAATTCCGAAAAAACAGGGTCAAAGAATTCTTTACCTTTAAAAAGACAAGATTTGCTCTCCAGATTCTGTTTGTCATTTCATCCTATTACCTACGTTATTTAAAGCAAATCAATAAGAAAACGAATGAAATTGAACGTGAAGTGCACCAATCATTGAAAAATAAAGAACTATACGCGTTTCTTGCATTAGAGAAAAGTTTGGTTTATTTTACAACCTCGTTACGCTCGAATAAGGTTGTACTCGATAAGATTCTGCGCTTTAACTATTTAAAAATGTACGAGGAAGACAAGGAATTATTAGAGGATGTTATTATCGAAATCACCCAGGCAATTGAAATGGCTGAAACGTACCGTTCCATCTTAAGCGGGATGATGAATGCCTTTGCCTCCATCATTTCCAATAACTTGAACATTGTCATGAAATTCTTAACTTCGATAACGATTATCTTGTCGTTCCCAACGATGGTGGCGAGCTTTTACGGAATGAACGTCGACATTCCTTTCCAGCATGCGACGCATTCCTATGCCATTCCACTCGTAATCTCTGCATCTATAACAAGCTTAACAGCATTCATTTTTTGGAAAAAGAAATATTTCTAGATTACCAGCTTTTTATTGGGCTGGTTTTTCTTTTGGTAAGAAAAAATTTTAGCATGTGATCAAACTGTAAAGCAGACAATAGAAGAAAGCAAAAACTAAAAAAGGGATGATTCCAATGAATGAAAAGGAAATCGAGCAAAAAGTAAATGGCGGTGAAAATGAAGAGAAACCCGCCAAAACTCTTTATGGACTTGAGCCTGAAATGAGTTTACAGTCCGTGAAATTCGCTCCAAATGAAAATTCACTCCTAAATGAACATTTTGAAGGGGAGGAATAACCTCTTATTTTTAAAGGGAAAATTGGTTGTCGTCATCAAAAAGGGGTATGCTAGATATATGTGTTTTTTATTATGGAAGAAACTATGGAGGTTGAATGTATGAAATCATTTGTTGTCGGATTCCATCAGGAAGATAATGTAGATAGCATGCAAATTCAAAAACTTAATCAGGAAGAGTTTGATAAGGCAACAGCGGGCGGTACGAGACATTTATTTGAACTCGACACCAACATTGGCTTTTTTGTCTTTTTCGATGCGGAGGATGCCGATGGTGACCTCTCCTACATGGTCTTGCAATATGAAGAGGACAATGAAGAGCCAGTTGCCTGCTTTTCATTCCAACTGAAGGACTTTTACGAATTTATGGCGCTTTTCTTAAATGACCTGGAATTTAATGAAGAAACAAACGAAGAGGAAGAAGAATACGGCCCAATCCATCATTTGGCACACCTCTTGTTCCATATTGTTGAAGAAGGCAAGGATCTTGAGGTATAAATAGTGGTGATTTTTAATGTTTTTCGCTCGGAATTTTAATGTAAAGGGAAAGGACACCAGATAATGGCGTCCTTTTTAGGTTTTTAAGTAGTTTGCACAAGGGTAATTTTATTCTATCAGCGAATTTATGCGGTCAATCGGCGAATAACTAAACTCAATCAGCGAATCTCATTTTCGCGCCAATAACCAAGGTTTAAATTTGATAAACCACTCAATTGGCGATACCATTATTTAGAATTAAGTAAGGGAGGAACTAACATGAGCAATATTTTTCAAAGAGGTATTGACCGCATTTGGACGGTGCAGCACCAGCAAAATAGTCCGATCCATATGGCGGGGATGGTGCTGGATCCAAGCAAGATGATAGAATCTGATCCTTTCCTCCTCTTGGCTGAGGATTTTTTTAAAAAAGGTACCTTTGATTTTCACCCGCACCGCGGCATTGAGACGGTCACCTATGTGATTGATGGGAAACTCGAGCATTACGATAATAAAGCGGGAAAAGGTGAGCTTGTTCCTGGTGATGTTCAGTGGATGACTGCGGGACGTGGTGTGATTCATATTGAGGATCCTGCAGAAGGGGAGACCGTTCATTCGTTACAGCTTTGGGTCAATCTGCCAAGGGAACACAAAATGGCGGAACCTCGCTACCAAAATCTTCGTGCCCAGGACATGCCGGTGAGGGAAGCAGAAGGGGCATTAATCCGTATCTTCTCCGGTTCATCAGGTGGAATTCAATCCAATACGAAAAACTATGTACCGGTAACGATGGTGGAAATCAACCTTGAGGAAGGAGCATCAATCAGCCAAGACCTTCCTGGAGACTATAATGGATTCATCTATATTTTAGAAGGAAAAGGCCAGTTTGGTAAAAATAAGACAGTAGCGGAAAAGGGACAGGTTCTTTCGCTTGAAAAAAGTGAGGCGGGACAAAGCAGTGAGGTTGCCATTAAGGCAGAAGAAAGACTCAGAGTGTTGTTATATGCGGGGAGACCTTTAAATGAGCCGATTGTGGCCAGGGGTCCATTTGTCATGAACACTGAAGAAGAAATACGTCAAGCGTATCGTGATTATATGGACGGAAAGTTTGCGGAATAAAAAATGTACCGGGCCTAATAAAGGACCGGTACATTTTTAATTAGCTTTTAGCAGATTCCTTTTTCGTCACCTCAACCCGGGCATTTCCCATAAAGAAGATGGTGACCGCGGCGAGAGCAATCGGAATCAATGCCAGCAAGAAGGCATGGGTAATTGAATCCGACATCGCATGAACAATTTTAGAAAGGATAAAGTCAGGAATCTTCGCACGCTCACTGGCTTGGAAAATTTCGCGAGGATCGCCCATCTTAAAATTACTTCCACCCTGCATGCCTGCGAAAGCAGCCTTCAATTTATCCTGAAAAATATTGCCCTGAATGGTACCGAAAATCGTCACCCCAAGGGTCATCCCAAACGAACGAAGGAAAGAGTTCGTCGAGTTAGCTGTTCCCCGGTATTGCGGCTCCAAATTATGAATCGATGCAGTCGGCAATAAAGAAAAGGAAAAACCTACCCCAAAGCCCACTAGAATCATATAAAGCGTCAATTGCCAGCGGGCCGTATCAACGCCCATACCTCCAAGGAAGAACATTCCAATTACGTAAGAAACAATCGAAATCAACATTAGATTCCGATAAGAAGTCTTGGTTAAAAAGATTCCACCAACAGAACTTCCGGCCACAGATCCCAACATCATCGGTGTCAAAATCAAGCCGGCATTTTTAGCGGTACCGCCGTAAACTCCCTGGACAAAAATAGGAATAAACACGGTTAAGATGATAAAGGTACCGCCATAAAGAAAGGCAAGGATTTGCGAGGTCGCAAACAATCTTTTCTTAAACAGCCAAAGCGGCAAAATCGGTTCAGCTGCCTTAAATTCGGTGATGAAAAAGGCAATAATAAAGACAAAAAAGCTAGCAAATAAAGCAATAATTTGCGCAGAATCCCAAGCGTATTCCTTCCCGCCTAGTTCAAGGGCAAACATTAAACTGACTACAGAAATAACAAGCGTAATCGCTCCGACCCAGTCAATTTTTTGCTTGGAATGGGTTAATGATTCATGATAAAAACGAACAATTAAAATAAGCGAAATAATACCAATTGGAACATTCACATAGAAAATCCAATGCCAGCTAATATAATCTGTAATATAGGCCCCAAGTAGCGGACCTAATACACTGGAGGCCCCGAATACAGCTCCAAGTAAGCCGGTCATCTTGCCACGTTTATCCGGTGGGAAAATATCGAATACGATGGTAAAGGCAATCGGCATAAGGGCACCGCCGCCAATCCCCTGAATCGCCCGGAAGATACTTAATTGAACAATCGTTTGAGCAATTCCGCAAAGGGCAGAACCAACAAGAAATACCACTAATCCAAAAATAAAAAAGCGTTTTCGGCCATACATATCAGAGAGTTTACCGAATATAGGCATTCCGGCCATAACGGCAACCATATAGGCTGATGTGACCCAAATAAATTTGTCAAAGCCGCCTAGGTCGGAAACGATGGTTCCCATTGCCGTTGCAACGATCGTATTATCCATGGCCGACATAAGAATGGCTAGTAAAATACCCGTAACAACAAGCTTAAGATTATTGTCTTTTTTGATCATAAAATTTCTCCTTAGTAGTTCCCGTAATAATAATACTGGCCAAAATGATCCTCTAACAATTTTCAAGATAAAGCAATTTTAAAAGGGAAGGATAGACCTTGTCAATTAATAGTTTTTTTGTAAAAAAAGAGACCCCACGGAGTCTCTTTAGGTATTGGAATAGTTCCTTTTTACGCTTTTAAAACATCATGGTCAACATAGCGTTCACCATTCAATTCACTAATCACATTGATGGCCACTTTTGCGCCATCTCCGGCGGTAATAATCGTGTGCATGCTCATACCAGCGATAGTGCCAGCGCCCCAGATTCCGTTAATATTTGTTTTTCCGGCTGCATCGACATCAAGGATGGTTTTAATTCTTGGTTCAGTACCGGGCTTTGTGGTTAGGCCGATTTTTTCAGCAAGATCAGCCATCATGCCGGTTGCTACAATCACGTGCTGTGCTTCATATGCGCCTTGATCGGTTTCAACCTTAAAGCCATTATCTGCTTTGCTAACGTTTGTAACAGTGGCTTGAACGATTTCGGCACCAAATTTACTCGCTTGTTTTTTACCTGTTTCAACAAGGTCTGGACCAGTGATTTCAGCTACACCATAATGATTTTCAATCCATGCACGCTTTGTCACACTTTTATCATTATCAATGACTAAGGTTTTCTTTCCAGCTTTCGCCGTAAATAAAGCAGCACTTGCACCGGTAGGGCCGGCACCAATAATTACTACATCAAACATCTTCAAAACCTCCATATGAATAAGTTTTTACCAGTATTATCGTATCTTAACCATTGTAGTATGTAAAATCATCGGCTCATTTCAAAACTTTTGGAAATCTAACTATTTACGATAAAAAAAGAACCATCATTTCCGTCATTGGATTGATGGTTCTTATATTTAAACTGATATAAATGATCCTTTTTCGTCTTCGTCATTCTTGTACGCATATCTGTGAAACTAAACCCACTTCGCTTTGCATCGGGATTTCGTTTTCCCGCTCGTGCAAGTTTTTCTCTTAACTTCTTGGCTTTGGATTTCGCCATGAAAATCACTCCTCCATTTGGTTTCATTCTATTATATACCATCTGGCGGAGCTTTGCTTCGAATGAGTTACGCATCATGAAGGGTCGTTTGTTCCTTCACTGAATCAGCAGGACGCTGTTTCTTCGTATGAAGGAAGTAATAGAGCACCATTCCAATTAAAATATAGAAGGAACAAAAGAAGTATAACGTACTGTAATCCATTTTAACCGCGATGATCCCGACAATGAATGAACCTAGTGCAATACCGGTATCATATATGGATAAAAAGGTTGCTGTTGCCAGACCTCTCTTTCTAGGTTCAGCATCTTGGATGGCAATGGTTTGAAAGGTAGGAAAGAGTGTTCCCCAGCCCAAGCCAATCAATCCAGCAGATAATAAGAAGGTGCCAGCCCCAGTGCTTTGGCTTAAAACAAGCATACCAATGGCAAAAAGTGCAATACAGGGGAAGGAAATGACATTTGGACCATATTGATCGAGCCACTTTCCTGTAAATGGTCTTGATAATAATAAAACAATGGCATAGACCACAAAGAACAGACTTGCAACATTTGCTAAATGAATTTGATTTGCATATATCGACACGAATGAAAGCAGGGCAGAATAAACAATGGCCATGAAGCTGCCTACCAGGGCAATCGGAACGGCAGAAGCCTCGAAAAGATTTCTAAATGAAAATGAGGAAGAAATGGCTTTTTCAGCAGGTTTTACTGGTTTCTTAATCCCAACACTTAAACCGGTAAGTAAAGAACCAACCGCCACAACGACACTAAGGATAAAAAGAATAGAAGATCCCCACTGTTGGATGGCCAGTAACCCAACAAATGGCCCGATAACCATTGCCATATTTGTTGACATCACGAAATAGCCCATTCCTTCTCCGCGTCGTGAGACTGGAATGATATCAGCTACGATTGTACCAACAGCTGTTGTCGCCATCCCGAAGCCAATCCCGTGTACTAAACGGACAACTAGAAATCCAATAATTGATGTTGGAAAAAAGTATAAAAGGGAAGCGCCGGCAAATAAAACGAGGGCAATTAATAGCACTTTCTTGTGTCCTTTACTTTCAAGCCATTGCCCAGCAAGCGGACGTGAAACGATGGCGGACAGCAAAAATACTGTTGTCATAAGCCCTGCAACAGAAGAACTGCTATGTAACTCATCCATTGCGTACGATGGTAATGTCACGAGTAGGATGTAAAAGGTTAAAAACAGAAAAAAGTTACTTAAAGAAACGCTGATAAAATCTTTGCTCCAAAGTTTTGGTTTATTCATACGATGCACCCCTATTATAAAATTTGCTGTAACCAGTTGGTTTGCAGTTTAAGAAGCTCTTCTTGTGATGCCACCGGAAAGTGCTTTAATAACTCCTGATTCACCGTTGTGACGACACTTTCCCACAGTGGGTATTCACTCAAGGCTGCATCTGTTAATTGCACATGTTTTTCTCGTTTGTCCTTCCCTGGAACCTGCCTCACATATCCTTGTTTGACGAGACGTTGAATGGTTCGGGTCATCGGCGGCGCTTCAACAAATAAATAATCACAAAGTTCTTTTTGCGTAAGTGACCCTTTATTTTTAAGGACAAAAATGACAGCCCACTGGGCACTGTATAATCCAAATGGTTTTAAGGACTCATTGAGTTTATTGGTAAGTTGACGTGAAAGCTGATGAAGAGTATGGAATAATTCGTGGCTTATCATAATACGCTCCAATTAGTAAAATTAGTTACCTAGGTAACTATAGTGGATTTAGTGATAATTGTCAAGGAAGGGTCCTGTTTTATCATAAAAAAGGTAGTATAGAAGTGTTTGGCGGAATTAATCCAAAGTTAAGCGGAATTAATCCAAAGATTGGCGGAAATCCGGACCAAATTGGCGGAATCTCAATTTTTAAGAAAATGTCCTTTCAACAAACATAAAATCCGCGGAATCGCCCACACGATTCCGCGGAAAAAAACCCCTTATCTCAATACATTAAAATACCTAGCTTCCGGATGAGCAAAGACAATCGCTGACACGGATGCTTCCGGTTCCATCATACAGCCGTCTGTTAACTGGATGCCGATTTCCTCTGGACCAATAAGCTTAAACAGCTTTTTCTGATCCTCTAATTCCGGACATGCCGGGTAGCCAAACGAAAAGCGTTGTCCTTGATAATGTGCGGCAAACCGGTCCTGCATCGAAAAATCAAGTGGATCCGGGAATCCCCAGCGATCGCGCATCTGCCGGTGGATTAATTCGGCAAAGCCCTCCGCCGTCTCCAGCGCCATTGCCTGAAGAGCGTGGCATTCAAGAAAACGACCTTCAGCCTTCAACTGGTCGGCTTTTTCGCGAATCCCTCTTCCGGCAGTTACTGTAAAGAAGCCCACATAATCCTTCACACCGCTGTCAACGGACTTTAAAAAGTCTGCTAAACATAGATGCGGTGCCGATTCTTGTCGTGGGAAATCAAACGTTTCAATAACGACTTCTGGATTTTTCGGGTCATAAATATACACCTTGTTCCCATCTGATTGAGCCGGGAAAAACTGATAGGCAGCAGCAGGTGTAATCCACTGATTCGCTTTGGCTTCCGCAAGTAATTGGTCAACAACCTCTTTTATTTTTACCGCCTTTTCATCCCGTTCAGCGAGTAATTTTGAAATTTTGCCCTTCACACCAAGATGATGGCCAAGCAGCATTTGCATATTGATATACGGTTCAATATGGGAGAGTGAATAGGATCTCAAAATATGCCTTTTTGTATCCAGTGGCGTAAAGACCGGCACCTCAGTGGAAATGGCAGGCCTTACTTTCACGGCAACAGAGCCGCTCGACCGGATGGGCAATTCCCTTGGGACTTCTAAAGCAGCAAGTTTTTCTGCTTTTTCATCGTGCAGCTTTTGATGTTCCTCGGGTGAACCTAATTGGTTAGCAAGTGATAAGCCCGTCATCGCATCTTTTGCATAAAGAACAAGACCATCATACTCTTTAGAAATTTTTGTATCCGTGAATTTCCGGGATAGGGCGGCACCGCCAACTAAGATAGGTAAAGAAATCCCTGCTTCCTTCATATCTTGAGCGGTTAAGACCATTTGCTGCGCGGATTTAACCAGCAAACCAGATAATCCAACAAAATCCGGTTTTTCCTTTTGAATGGCCTGAACCAACTCAGTAGGTGTCACTTTAATCCCAAGATCATGTACTTGATAGCCATTATTACTTAGAATGATGTCCACTAAGTTTTTCCCGATATCATGGACATCGCCTTTAACCGTTGCAAGAATCACTTTTCCTTTTGAGGCAGATACATCGCCTTTTTCCATATGCGGCTCTAAGTGTGATACGGATGCTTTCATTACTTCAGCACTTTGCAACACTTCTGCAACGATTAATTGGTTGTCGTTGAACAAGCGCCCAACTTCCTTCATCCCATCCATTAACGGTCCATTTATAATTTCAAGTGGGGCAGGGTAGGACTCAAGAGCAAGATCTAAATCAGGTAGCAAGCCCTCTTTTGTACCTTCCACCACATAGTAGGCGAGCCGTTCTTCTAAGCTCATATTGGTGCCAGTTACTTTCGATTCTTTCTTTTTACCGCGATAAAATTCGGTAAAGGTTGCAAGGGTTTCATCTGTCGTATCAAAGAGAAGTGCTTCTGCTAATTGAACTTCTTCCTTCGAAATCGACGCAAACCGCTCCAATTTCTCCGTATTGACGATGGCGTAGTCAAGCCCTGCCAACGTGCAATGGTACAGATACACAGAGTTTAGAATTTCTCTGCCAACAGGCGGAAGACCAAATGAAACATTGCTCACACCGAGAATCGTCTGGACGCCTGGAAGTTGCTCTTTGATTAATCTGATTCCTTCAACCGTAGCTTTGGCAGAACCAATATATTGAGCATCACCCGTACCAACTGGAAAAACAAGCGGATCAAAAATTAAATCCTGTGGTTTAAGGCCGTATTTATTCACTAGCAGGTCATGAGAACGTTTAGCAATCGCCAGTTTCCGCTCAGCGGTAACGCCCATTCCTTTTTCATCGATGGTTCCAACAACGACAGCTGCCCCATAACGGTGTATTAAAGGTACAACAGCTTCAAAACGCTCTTCCCCATCTTCAAGATTAATCGAATTAATAATCGCTTTTCCCTGCGAATATTTAAGGGCCCGTTCAATGACCTTTTCATCGGTTGAATCAATCACAAGTGGTACTTTAATCTTCTTCACTACCTCTTTGATGAAATTTTCCATGTCTGCTATTTCATCACGGTCTGGATCTGCAAGGCAAAGATCAATCACATGCGCCCCGCCTTTTACCTGCGCACGGGCAATTTCCGCTGCTTCTTCAAATTTACCCTCCGTGATTAATCGTTTGAATTTCCTTGATCCAATAACATTCGTCCGCTCGCCAACCAAGATAGGTCTTAAAGTCGGGTCATCGTAAACAAAAGGTTCAATACCGGAAACCATATGAACACTGGATTGCTGAACTTCACGCGGCTTATACTCTTTCATCGCCTCGGCAATCGCCTTAATATGTTCAGGCGTCGTACCACAACAACCGCCGACAATATTCAGCCAGCCATGGGCGGCAAAATCCGAAAGCTTTTTCGCAAGTGTTTCAGGTGTTTCATGGTAATGCCCTTCCTCGTCCGGTAAACCGGCATTCGGATAACAGCTTACCGCAGTAGCAGCAAGCCCTGCCAGCGAACGAACATGATCCTGCATAAATTCCGGACCTGTGGCACAGTTCAAACCAACGGCTACAGGATTCATATGCTCAACAGAAATATAGAACGACTCAATCGTTTGTCCTGCGAGCGTTGTTCCCATCGGCTCAATCGTTCCGGAAATGAACAATGGCAGTGTTTTTCCTGTTTTTTCAAAAGCCTTCTGAATCCCAACATAGCCGGCCTTCACATTTAGCATGTCTTGGCTCGTTTCCAGCAGGAGTAAATCAACACCGCCGTCAATTAAACCAATCGCTTGTTCTTCGTAGGAAGCAGAGAGCGCATCAAAGGTTGTTCCACCGGTAACACTTAATGTTTTCGTTGTTGGCCCCATCGAACCCGCCACATAGCGGGGCCACTCATCGGTCGAAGCCTTCATCGCTTCCCGAACCGCAATCATGGCGGCAATTTTATTGATCTCATAGGCTTTAAACCCTAATTCATATTCATCAAGGACGATGCTCGTTGCCCCAAACGTATTTGTTTCGATAATGTCGGCGCCAGCCGCCAAATATTCTCGGTGAATGTTTGCAATGACAGCTGGAGCGGTTAAATTCAAGTTTTCGTTGCAGCCATCATACTGTTCGCCGCCAAAATCATTAGGAGTAAGCTCCGCCTGCTGCAGCATGGTTCCCATTGCCCCGTCCATAACAAGGATGCGATTTTTCAGTTGATCAATAAACGATGTTTTTGGCATAGCTGTTCCTCCTTATTTCGCTGGCACGATTTCTAGCATATTGGGCCAGCTCAGTGGTTAATTCATAGCGTAAAAATGGTGTTATTAAATAAATTCCGTTAAATAAATCCAAAGCCGCGTCAATAAGTGACTTGGTTATTTCAATTCCTTCTCTTGTGGCCTGAAGCGGGTTATCATTCAAGCCCGCCATCCGCTCACGGATCGAATCAGCGATTTTTATACCGGGTACTTCATTATGAAGAAACTCGGCATTTTTACTGCTGATTAGTGGCATTAAGCCAATATAAATCGGTGCATCTAAATGTTTCGTATGTTCATAGACTTCCAGCAGCTTTTCCTCGGAAAAAACCGGCTGGGTGATAAAGTAATCAGCCCCAAAGTGGATTTTCTTCTCCAACCGCTTTACAGCTTTTTCTACTGAGCGGACATTCGGGTTAAAGGCGGCGGCAATACTGAATGCTGTTTTTTGCCCCAAATCCTTTCCGGAAAAAGAAAGCCCTTCATTTAACTGCTTAATCATTTGAATCAATTCAAATGAAGATACATCATACACGGAAGAAGCACCAGGGAAATCGCCAACCCTAGCAGGATCACCGGTAATGGCTAGGACATCATTCAAGCCAAGTGTGTGCAGACCCATTAAGTGTGACTGCAAGCCGATAATATTGCGGTCGCGGCAGGATAAATGGATGAGCGGTCTTACATTTAATCTCTCTTTTAACAAGTAACCGAGGGATTCGTTGGAAATCCGTACGGTGGCCAGTGAATTGTCGGCTAATGTGATCGAATCAATTCCCGCTTCCTTTAACGCCCGGGCCCCTTCGAAAAATTTCGTTGTATCCAGCTTTCTTGGTGGATCTAATTCCACGATTACCGACGGTCGGTCCTTTACAATTTCCTGAAGGGGAGTGAACTCCCTTTTAACCGCAGAAGTTTCGACGACAATCTTCTTTGGTTTCAATTTGACTACCTTTTCGGTAATGGGAACACTATTCTTCAGTTCTGACGCAAATGCCCGGATGTGGGCCGGCGTTGTGCCGCAGCATCCGCCAAGTAGGCGAACCCCTTCATTGCGAAAGGCACGAGCTGACTGACAAAAATAATCAGCATCCCCTTCGTAATGAAATTTCCCATCCGTATAGGTTGGCAGACTGGCATTTGGGTAGGCCGAGAGAAAGGCATGCTTTGGAAGTTCAATCTGTTCCAGTGCGAGCAGCATATGATGCGGCCCAAGCCGGCAATTTAGGCCAATGACATCTGCTCCCAGACCTTCTAACCTTGTCATAGCCTCGTTAACAGGCAATTGATTTTGCAAAATGCCAGGCTCTTGAAGCGAAACCTGGGCAATAATCGGCAGCTTTGTTTCCTTCCGGGCAATTGTCAGAACGGTTTCGAGTTCTTCTAAGTCGTAAAAGGTTTCCAGCAATAAACCGTCAACCCCTTCAAGCAGCAGGCAGTATAATTGTTCGCGGAAGCTGCGTTTTAGCTCATCAAGAGAAATAGTGTTAGGCTTAACACCGCGATTACCGCCCATTGTTCCAAGTACATAGGCATTAGTTTCTGCTGCCTTTTTGGCATTGCGAACGGCAGCACTGTTAATCTCTTTCACCGAGTCTTCTAGTCCATAGCGCTGCAGTTTTAAGTAGTTCCCAGCGTAGGTATTGGTTTGAATCACGTCGGCTCCAGCATCTATATAAGCTTTATGGATAGATTGAATCTGTTCCGACTGCGACAGATTCAGCTCCTCAAAGCAGCAATCCGTTCCATAGGAATAAAGAAGGGTTCCCATCGCACCATCAGCGATTAAAATCTGCTTTTGTAATTTTTCTAAAAAACTCATGGTGTTTCTCCTTGTGGTAAAACCAATTGTTTTTGTTCAACATGGTGAAAGGCTTGCGCGAAATCCTTCATCAAATCGTCAGGATTTTCAAGTCCAACCGAGAGACGGATAAGACTATTGGTAATGCCACGCTTTTCTCGCTCTGCTTGCGGCATTGCTGCGTGAGACATTTTCGCTGGATAAGAAAGAATCGATTCAACCGCCCCAAGGCTGACTGCGAATACAGGGATTTTTACATTTGCAAGAAAGGTTCGCAGCGCATCTTCGGTAGCCAATTCAAATGATAGGACGGCCCCAGGACCACTAGCTTGTTCCTTTTGAATTTGATATTGCGGATGACTTTCAAGCCCTGGATAGTGAACTTTTTCTACAAGGGGATGGGCATCTAAATATTCTGCTAGTTTCATAGCTGACTTTTGCGATTGTTCCAGCCGAACGTGCAGCGTCTTAATGCCTCTTAATACAAGCCAGGCATCTTGAACACCCAGGATCGCCCCAAACCCATTTTGCAAAAAGCCTAATCTTTTCGCTAAACCTTCATCGTTGACAACAGCAAGCCCGGCAACGACATCACTATGACCTGATAAAAATTTCGTCGCGCTATGAAGGACAACATCTGCGCCTAATTCCAATGGTTTTTGATAGGCAGGAGTAAGGAACGTGTTATCAACAAAGGTTAACGCACCCGTTTCTTTGGCAATCTTACTGATTGCCTTAATGTCAGTTACTTTCATCAAGGGATTTGATGGTGTTTCTACATAAAAAGCTTTGGTATTGGGTTGAATCGCTTGTTTCACTTCATCTATATTTGTCATATCGACAAATGTATGTTCAATCCCAAGCCGTGAAAGAACCTCAGTCACCATTCGGAAAGTACCACCATATACATCTTCGGTAATCACAATATGATCACCGGCAGAAAGCAGAAGAAATGCCGTAGAAATTGCAGCCATCCCTGATGAGAAGGCAAATCCTTTTACCCCGCCCTCAAGTTCAGCAATCACATCTTCAAGTGCTTCCCTTGTCGGATTTAAACTGCGGCCATAATCATACTTGCCAAACTGATCGAAATCAGATTGGTGGAAGGTGGATGCATGCTGAATCGGCACACTAACCGCTCCAGTTGCTGGATCAATTTTATGTTTATTATGAAGCAGTCTGGTTTCAAAGCTAAATTCCTCCTGTGCCATTATGCAATCACTCCTTCTTTGATATGGACAAAAGCACCCTCAAGGTCAACAATTAAATCCTCTGCATCTTCAATGCCAACGGAAAAACGCAATAACCGATTGTCCACGCCAGATTGAATCCGTATTTCTTCGGGAATATCCGCATGTGTTTGCGTTGCCGGATAGGTAATAAAGCTTTCCGTGCCGCCAAGACTTTCTGCAAATGTAATCAGCTTTAAGCCTTGTAAAAATGGATTAATCCATGCTTCTTCTTGTAATCGGAACGAAACCATCCCGCCTCTTCCCGGATAAAGAACATCAGTCACCGCTTCATGTTTAGAAAGGAATTCCACAATTGCCTTGGCATTTTTCTCATGTTGTTTCATGCGAAGCGACAAGGTCTTCATGCCACGCATTAACAGCCAAGAATCAAATGGACTTAGGACGGCTCCTGCTCCGTTATGATAAAGTGCCAAGGCTTCACAAAGTTCCTTACCTTTCGCGACAATCAGCCCGGCTAAAACATCATTATGTCCGCCTAAATATTTCGTCGCGCTATGGATGACAATATCGGCACCAAGGACGATTGGCTGCTGTAAAAGTGGAGTATAGAACGTATTGTCAACAATCAGCAATAGGCCATGTTTCTTGGCAATGGCTGAAACAGCGGCAATATCGGATTGTTGCATGAGGGGATTGGTGGGAGTCTCGAGAAAGATTGCTTTCGTCTGCGGTGAAATCTTCCGTTCAATCTCTTCAGGACAACATGTATTGACATATTGACACTTTAACCCCCATTTTTTATAGCCTTGTTCTAATAAACGGTAGGTGCCGCCATATAGATCCTCGCTTACTAACCATTCATCACCACTTTGGAATAATGAAAGAATGGTGAAAATGGCCGCCATCCCCGAGCTTGTGGCGAATCCTTGATCGCCACATTCCAAATCGGCAATTGTTTTTTCAAGAAGCTGGCGTGTTGGATTTCCTGTCCGTGAATAGTCAAACCCGGTTGATTGCCCAATTCCATTGTGTCGATAAGCTGTTGAAAAATAAACAGGGGGATTTACGGTTCCTGTAGCTGTATCACTGCGATTTCCAATTTGGGCAAGTTTCGTATCAATTTTGTACATGATGCACACTCCTTGTTTAATAAATGTCTGATTTCAGTTTGATTAGTACTGCTTTAATGCTGTACGGTGATAAAGCTAACGGATAATAAAAAAAGTCTTCTATAAGAAGAAGACTTTTGTAAGCACGACCAAAGTGTCATTCTTCTTATCTTGCAAATTAGCAGCTAATTTGCAGGACTTAGCACCTTTTCAATGGACAAACCATTGATGGTTGCTGAGGCGTCGCAGGGCCATTCCCTCAACCTCTCTTGATAAGAAATCAATTATTTAGATTATTTATAAAATTTACTACAGATTAGTGGGAGTGTCAATTGATTTTTGAAAAATGCAATATTTGTTGTCTCTTGCATATTAGAAACTGGTTGAAACTAAGACTGTTTGATTATATTATTGGTTCGTCAAATAGATCTTTATGTAGAAAGATACGTACAAATCATTATTTGTACAGGAAAACGGTTAACTTGTTTTTGTTATCAATGGTGGTAAGTAAAACTTCATTAATGTCTGTCTTATATTGGTCCTTAATTGTGTTAATCAGCCACTCTTTCTCCTTGTTAACCTGATTCAACACTTGAAAATCAATCTTCCCTTCTTTGATGATTGTCTTTGGAAGATCAAAAGGGTCTGTTTTTATTTGATAGGTTGCTGGTGTGATGGCCTCATGCTGAGGATCCAAAAAAATAGAGAGTTTCCCATCGGATTCCCATAATGCTAACGCAACTTTTTTTATATCGGCAACTTTCTCTTTTCTTAACTCCGCTAATAAAAAATCAATTGATATTCTTGCTTTTCGAAGCCCTTTATATAGAATTTCTCCATTTTTTATAAGGGGAATAGGTGCTGAATCCGTTAGTTTTCGAAAGGCAGTCCATTTAAGGCTTAAGAAAACACCACCAATATACAAAATCGCAATGACAAGAGTTGAAATAACCGATCCTTTCAATCCGATGGTTTGGTCTGATAAAGGATGGGCAATGATATTTCCGAGCATAAGGGCAATGACAAAGTCGAGTAGCCTTAATTGGGAGATGGCACGGGAACCCATTATTTTGGCCGTAATGAGCAAAATGAAGAAAGAGATTGCCGCCCTTAAGATCCACTCAACGGTCGAAAGTGAATGTTGACCATGGAGAAATTCCATTAAGACACATCCTTTTATGTAATCACTATTACATAGTATTGTCATGAATGGGTTATTTTTACGCCAAAAAGCCAACAAAAAAACAGGATGAAATTACCCTGTTTTTTAACTATGCAAAAACTTAACACAAACCGGATAAGGCACCGTAATATCCGACTCGATAAGCGTCAACTTACCCGTCGCATCATCCCGTGAAAATAACACAAGATTACTGGACTCCTGATTAGACGCTACTATAAACTTCTCACTAGGATCCAACGCAAAATCCCGCGGCCAATCCCCTTCGGTCGAAACATGTTCGACAAAGCTAAGTTCCCCTGAAAATCCATCGACACGAAAAACAGCGATACTATTATGACCCCGATTACCTGCATAAACAAAGCGACCATCTGAAGAAATATGAATCGCACTGCCTTGGTTATTTTCCGTAAAATCTTCAGGCAATGTGGAGATATATTGCTTCTCGGTAAAATGGCCATCCTCCGGATAATAGCTTAAAACAACAACTTCCGAGCTGAATTCGGTCATAATGTAGGCATATTTACCATTAGGATGAAAAACCAAATGTCTTGGGCCGCTGCCGCCTTTTAAAGGTAAGAAATTTGCTCTCGTAAGTGTCCCGTCATTGCCCACAGAATAGGTAATAAGTGCATCGATTCCCAATTCAACAACGGCGAGGAACTTTTCATCAGGAGTAAGACTAGCATAATGGGTATGCGGCTTTTCCTGTCGCGGATCGGGGCCAGAGCCTTCATGCTTCATGACTGAAACAGCAGGTGAGATGGAGCCGGTTTCAGCATCGAGTAAATAGGATACTACCTCGCCTTTATGATAATTTCCACTGAATAAAACTTTTGATTGACTGTCTACACTTACATGACAAGGAGATGAACCAGCTGCTAGTTGGGAATTGATTGGTGTCAGATCTCCCGACTCTTGTATGGAAAAAGCAGCTACCCCACCATTTTCGCCTTCTTTTTTAACTGCAAAAAGGAAACGATTATCCTTGCTGATATTTACATATGTAGGATTATCTAATTCGGCCGCCAGCTTTACATCCAGTATTTTCGCGGCGTCAGTATCAAGTGTAAAAGAGTAAACACCCTTACTGTCTCCTTTTGTATACGTTCCAATATAACCAAGGTACTTGTTTGTATTTGTCATTTTCAATGCTCCTTACTATTGATTTCTTATCTTATCATATCCTATTTTTAATAATAAATGGTAACTAGCTTTAAACATATATACTATAATTAGGGTAGGACTCCCATGTTGTGGTAGGAATATTAATCGAAATGAGGCGAAGAAAATATGGTATATCAAGCTGCGGAAAATCGATATCAATCCATGAAATATAATCGAAGCGGACGTTCAGGGTTGTTGCTTCCAGCCATTTCTTTAGGGCTTTGGCATAATTTTGGGGGTGTGGATTCCTTTGAAAATGGTCGCGGGATGCTAAGAAGGGCATTTGATTTGGGGATTACTCATTTTGACTTGGCAAATAATTATGGGCCGCCTGCAGGATCGGCCGAAGAAATGTTTGGCAGAATGATAAAAAGTGACTTTGCCCCATACAGGGATGAGATGATTATTTCCACTAAAGCAGGTTACTATATGTGGCCAGGACCTTATGGAGACTGGGGTTCAAAGAAATATTTGACGGCTAGCTTAGATCAAAGCCTAAAACGAATGGGAATCGATTATGTGGATATTTTTTACTCGCATCGTCCGGATCCAAATACCCCGTTAGAAGAAACCATGAGTGCATTGGATTCAATCGTTCGGCAAGGTAAGGCCTTATATGTTGGAATTTCAAATTATAATGCAGAACAAACGGCTGAAGCTATTAATATTTTAACTCAATTAGGTACACCGTTGTTCATTCATCAGCCAAGATATTCTATGTTTAACAGATGGATTGAAGGCGGTTTACAGGATGTGTTGCAGGAAAATGGGGTTGGCTCGATTGCCTTTAGCCCATTGGCACAGGGTTTGTTGACGAATAAATACTTAACCGGTATTCCTGCAGATTCCCGTGCGGCAAAATCTACAGGTTTTTTACAGAAGGATCAGGTAACAGCAGAGGTTATGGCGCGTGTTCAAAAATTAAATGAAATTGCAGCTGAGCGCGGTCAAAGTCTATCACAAATGGCTCTTGCCTGGGTATTACGCGGCGGTAAGGTGACTTCAGTTCTTATTGGAGCAAGTAAAGTTAGCCAAATTGAGGAAAACGTGGCTGTATTGAATAATCTTGATTTTTCTGATGAGGAACTGGCAAGAATAGAGGATGTATTAAATAGTTAATGGTCATTCGGTACCTAGCAGCTCGCCAATTGGCGAGTATTTTTTTTGAAAGGAACCAATTAGTTGCATTATATAGAAAGATAAGTAATATTAAAACTATCAAGGGTTAGAACTTACATAGAAGCTTTTCTATCTACCAATTAAAGGAGTTTGATTATGGCAAAGAATAAAAAAAATACTAAAAGCCAGCCGAAATCCTCATCCAAGTTTGCTTTCTGGATGATTGGGATTATTGCTGCTTTCGTACTAGGATTTATTTTCATCGGCAACCATTCAAAACAGGATGAAAAAGCAAATTCAAATAAAACGATTGATTACAGTAATCAGCCATTCCTTGGTGATAAGTCTGCACCGGTCTCGATTATTGAGTTTGGTGATTATAAATGTCCAAACTGTAAAAACTTCAATGAAAATGTCGTCCCCCTAATCGAAAAAGAGTTAGTCGATACAGGAAAGGCTAAGCTTTATTTCATGAATTATGCTTTTATTAATACAGACTCCAAAAGGACAGCTAAATTTGCGGAATCTGTTTATCAGGTGCTGGGGAATGAACCATTTTGGAAATTTCATGATTTAATGTATAAAAAGCAGCCGGAAGATACGAAGTATGAAAAAATTGATCTGTTTACCGAAAAATTCCTAACTGACACCTTAAAAGAAGTGGCAAGCGATGCTGATGTAAATAAGGTCGTTAAGCACTTCAATGATCGTCAATATAAAGAATCCTATAACAAGGATATGGACCTTGCTGAAAAATTAGGAGCTACCGGAACACCAGCCATCTATGTGGATGGACAATATTTTGAAGGACAAACCATGGATGATTTGAAAGATATGGTCGATAAAGCGGCAAAGGGTGAATAGAATGAATAAATCTTTACTTTTCTCCTGGGTTGCTGCGATCATCGCCACACTCGGAAGTTTATATTTTAGTGAAGTGATGCATTTTATCCCATGTACCCTTTGCTGGTATCAACGAATTTTTATGTATCCATTGGCGATTATATTAGGTATTGCTGTTTACCGAAACGATAAAAAAATCTATTACTATGTACTGCCATTGTCCATTATTGGTGTACTACTATCCGGCTATCATACTTTATTGCAGAAAATCCCCTACCTGCAGCAGTTTGAAATGTGTACAAGCGGGGTGCCCTGCTCGAAGGATTATATTAATTGGCTTGGGTTTATATCGATTCCGATGCTAGCGCTGATTGCTTTTATCATTATTACGATTAGCATGATGGTGTTAGCCAGGGGCCAAAAGGAAGAGGAGACTATTCGCGGATAGTCTCTTCTTTTCTGTTTCTACCTTTCATGAATATGATAATTTGGCAAAGAATAGAGGTAGGTAAATCTATTTACATGGAGGCAGAAATGAAAGCATCAGATCTAATGGTGAGTTGTTTGGAAAATGAGGGTGTGGAATATGTTTTTGGCATTATTGGTAAGGAAGTCATTGATTTAGGGGATTCTTTATCGGCTTCAGAAAAAATAACCTACATACCTGTTCGTCATGAGCAGGGGGCGGCATTCATGGCCGATGTGTATGGGAGAATTTCCGGAAAACCAGGAGTTTGTTTGGCAACGCTTGGCCCCGGGGCGACGAATTTAGTAACGGGGATAGCTAGTGCGAATTTGGATCATTCACCGGTCATCGCCATTACAGGTCAAAAAGCGTTGAAAGATCAGCATAAACATTCTCATCAGTATATTGATATCCAAGAGGTGTACAAACCTGTCACAAAATGGTCCATCCTAATAAAAGCAGCAAACACAATTCCGGAAGTCATCAGAAAATCCTTTCGAACAGCAGTGGAAGAAAAACCTGGAGCTGTATTAATCGAATTACCGGAAGATATCGCCGCCGAAAATGTGACTACAGGGCCACTAGCTGTTTCAGGTTTGCCAAAAAGTGTACCTGTGTCTGAATCACTCCGTTCCGCAGCACAAGTGATTAATCAAAGCCAAAAACCATTTATCATTATTGGAAATGAGGTCATTCGCCAAAATGCTGTCATCGAAGTGCTGGCATTTATTGAGCAGTTGGGTTCACCGGTTGCAACCAGCTTCATGGCGAAAGGAATTTTACCAAAAGATCACCCGCAAAATTTTTATACCTTTGGGTTTATGGAGAAGGATTACGTCCTTCGAGGGTTTGAAGAAGCGGATTTATTGATTGTGATTGGTTTTGACGTCATCGAGAAGCTTCCGTCAGAATGGAATATGAAAAAGGTTCCGGTCCTTCATCTTTCGGCAACTGCAGCGGATGTTGACGAATATTACCCTGTACTGGCTGAGTTAGTGGGGAATCTTAAGGCAACACTGCCACTTCTTCCAACACAGCCCAAACATTGGCAGCCCTCTGGAAGGTTAAAGCAACGGATCGAAGAGTCATATTCTATTATAGAAAAAGCTAGTGGGGATCTTAACTTAACAATTGAAGAAATCTTGCATGTGCTAGAAAAAATCCAGACTGACGAGACCATCTTAATTTCAGATGTAGGCTCACATAAAGTGGCGATTGCCAGAACCTATCAACCAAAGCATGCGAACCAAATGATTATTTCCAATGGTTTTGCCTCCATGGGCATCTCCATCCCTGGAGCAATTGGGGCAAAATTAGCTGCCCCGGAAAAAACAGTT
The DNA here is from genome assembly GCF_030915505.1 of Neobacillus sp. OS1-2. Taxonomy (GTDB): domain Bacteria; phylum Bacillota; class Bacilli; order Bacillales; family Cytobacillaceae; genus Neobacillus. The sequence continues at coordinate 931,261 of NZ_CP133265.1, read as the reverse complement.
ATCTGTATAACGGGCGATGGCGGCGCATTAATGAATTTTGCCGAACTTGAAACGGCTAAAAGACTAGGTTTATCCTTCGTCATCATCCTCTTAAATAACTCGATGCTGAAACTAGAAGTAGATACGATGGAGAAAAAGTTTGGCGATAGTTACGGCGTCACCTTTACTAACCCGAATTTTGTCCATTTAGCAGAAAGCTTTGGGGCAAGGGGAGTGAGGGCAACGACAATAGCGGAATTTGAAGGAATGCTGGTTGAAGCAATGTCTTTGAAAAGTGAAGTTGTGCTCATAGAAACAATGATCCAATAAGCTTAGGTAAAAATCTGAAATGATAAAAAAAGAGCGGTGAAACCAAATGGTTTTACCGCTCTTTTCTGAGTTGGGAAGAATCATTAGTACATATAAGATGCACCGATGATGATTAAAAGAATAAACAAGACTACAATTAACGCAAAGCCGTTGTTGTTGCCGTATCCGCCTCCAGACATAATGATCACCCCCTTCCTTCAATAATTACAATGTATGCATGGTGCATAATGTTTGAAATGGACAAGTGCATATTCGAAGAAAAAAAGTGCTGGTGAATGGTTGATGAAGCAAAAAATGAACATATTTGCCATTAAATCGTCATATGTACATTGTGTGAAACGTATTGTTGGTATGAATAGTATGATTTATCCTACAAAGGAGAGGTGAGTGATGATGATGAATCATGGAAAAATTTTTGGAACCACGAGTATGGGAGAAAGAGGCCAAGTGGTCATCCCATCCGAAGCAAGAGAGGAACTAGGAATTAAAACAGGAGAAAAGTTTGTTGTATTTGGCGATGCCAGGAAAGGAACCGTGATTCTTGTTAAATCAGAGATTATGAATAAGTTTGCTAATTTCTTTTTTAACAAGTCAAAGAGATTCGAAAAAATAGCCCAAGAGATTTTTGATAAAACAGAGACAGAAGAGGAAGAAAAAGAATAATTTACTCTTCATTGAAGGATAGGTTGACATACCACGCAGGCTTGTCCCGTGGGGCTTTGAATGAAAGGGGAGGACAAGAATGCGTGAGATGATACGCTTACTGTTCAACAAGAGATTTCGCAAAACATTTTTCATGTTTGTCGGATTCTTTATGCAATTTTGGTGGCTGGGAAAAACAAAGAAATTTTTACATAAAGAAAAGGCCAATCAAAAGTATAAGGAAGTTTACAGATCCCAAGCTAAAAAATTTGTAGGTGCTGCCGTTGAGATGGGTGGTCTAATCATCAAGCTTGGCCAGTTTGTCAGCTCAAGGGTCGATATTTTACCAAAGGAATATACCGATACCTTGTCAGAGCTGCAGGATTCAGTGGCGCCAGTTGACTCAGCCGTTGCGATTAGCAGAATTGAAACGGAACTGGGTGGAAGGCTTAGCGACCATTTTACCACCTTCGACCCATCACCTGTCGCCGCTGCATCGTTAGGCCAGGTCCATAAAGCAGTCACGAAAAGTGGGGAAGAAGTTGCCGTTAAGGTCATGCGTCCCGGAATCGAAGCAACGGTTTCACTTGATTTGGCTACCTTAAAGGTGCTAATTGCCTTTGCACGTCGTACTAAAATTGGCAAGTTTGTTGATTTAAAGGATGTCTATCAAGAATTTGAAGAAGTGATTACGGAAGAATTGGATTACCTCAAGGAAGCAAAGAATCTAGAGTCCTTTCAAGAATCTTTCCGTGAATTTCCCGGTGTTACTACACCACGTGTATATTGGGAACTGACGACCAGTAAGGTGCTGGTGATGGAGTTTATTGAAGGTGTAAAAATTAACGAGATTGAGAAATTAGAAGGAGCTACAATTAATAAGAAGAAACTAGCCTCCATCCTTTATTTGTCCTATTTAAAACAATTGATGGAGGATGGCTTTTTCCATGCTGATCCACATCCCGGAAATCTTTTAGTCAAACAGGACGGAACGATTGCCTACATTGATTTCGGAATGGTGGGAACGATTTCGAATGTGATGAAGGAAAATATCGTTAAGCTTGCCATGTCTATCTACTTGAAGGATGGCAGCGGGATTGTAGAGGCCTTTGATGAACTTGGATTTTTAAGAAAGCATGCAGACAAGACCGCGCTCGTGAAGAATGTAAAGGTTATTCTCTCCAGCTTTTCTGAAGGCAGTTTTAGCATTGAAAAGATAAATAATGAGGGGTTTCTTGAGGAACTACGAGAGTTCCTTTATGAACAGCCCTTCCAAATTCCGTCGAGAACTACGTTTTTAGGCAAGGCGATTATGACTGTTTTTAGCATCTGTAACGGATTAGATCAGAATTTTGATGTTGTTGCGAATACAAAACCATATGTGGAAGATATGTTGAGCAGTAATACTGCCAATGCAAGCACTGCAAAAGAGACCGTGCTTGACCAGGTTAAGAATACGCTTTTAAAGGTCATTCCCACATCCCGTAAATTGTTCCATTTTGTTGATCAGCTAGAATCAGGTGAGCTCCGAATTCAGCCATCTACGGCTTTTGAAAAAAATATATTGAATAATCAAGCCTTGCAAACAAGGAAAATTGTCTTAGCCGTATTTGGAACAGGTTTATTGATCTCCGGTTCGCAAATGTTTGCCGATAACCAGCTTGCCGGGATCCTATTAATGGTCAGCGGTGGCTTGTTAACTATTTTTCAGGCAGGGACCCGAACGTCTGTTAGAAGAAGGCGAAGGGCACATCCTAGACCACCATTTATGAAAGCTAAAGAATAGACCAAACTTACTACGGTTTGCCTAAAGCTATTCCAAGAAAAAGTCCAACCATGTGCTGTTGGACTTTTTTGATGCTTATAAGGATTTACCAAGGAATGCCGACAGCATCCAAAAAGGGGAATCCTGTATCAATTTACCGAATTTGTTGTCAATTTGGTGAAGACTTCCTGAAAGAGAGCCGATTCTATGTTACAAGCATGAAACGCCATGTAATAATGAAACCTTAACTATCCACTCAAGGGATTAATAGGAAAAAAAGATAGATTGGTTGATCATTCCAATTAGGTGTGAAAGGCATGGATGGCGGGGTTCATTCTAGTTGAAGGATCATTACCAATTATTGGACGATGAATAAGAATGTTACAACTGTTAGCCTTAGTAGTAGAGAAACGGCACACTAACTTTTGGAGGTCATAAAATGAATAAACTTAAAAAACTAGTGATTGCAACGGGAATGATTCTATCGATGTCAGCATTTACTTTAAATGGAACAACTGAAGCGGCCACAACTACTCATAAAGTGCAAAAGGGTGAAACCTATTGGAAAATTGCCACTAACTTTGGCGTTCCTGTTAATAGTTTAATGGCGACAAACCATGCAACTAACAGTGCCCTTAATGCAGGTCAAAATCTCGTCATCCCAAATTCTACTGTTACAGCAGCAGAAAAAGATTTAATGGCACGTCTTGTTCATGCCGAGGCAGTGGGCGAACCATATGCGGGGAAAGTTGCTGTGGCAACGGTCATTTTAAACCGAGTTGCGAGTTCTGAATTCCCGAATTCGATCAGTGGAGTTATCAATCAAATTGCCAACGGTCATTATGCATTTACGCCAGTAGAAAATGGTCAGATCAATCAACCAGCTGATGCAGCATCAAAGCAGGCAGTGAATGAAGCGTTAGCGTTCAAAGGACAAGGCAATGGCTCATTATTTTTCTATAATCCAAAGACATCTTCCAGCCAGTGGATCACTTCCCGTGAAGTAACCGTCACAATCGGTAACCACCGTTTTGCAAGATAAGCATTCATTATATCTTTTCAAAAAGGTAAATTTTTATACAGCAAAAGCAGTGAATTCCTAAAACTGGAATTTCACTGCTTTTTTGTCGTTATGGAGCTGTATTTGAAGCGAGCGCTTCCTTCTTGATTTTTAATGCGGCAAGGCTGGCAAAATCATGGATGATGGTTGCCGCAAGCAATGTTGTAATCTGGGTGGGATCGTATGGAGGCAGGACCTCAACTAGGTCGTAGCCGATAAAATGAAAATCCGTTAAGGACCGAATGATTTGTAAAGTTTCAAAGCTGTTTAACCCGCCGACTTCAAGTGTTCCTGTTCCAGGAGCACAAGATGGATCGACAAAATCAATATCAAAACTAAGGAAGCAAGGCGTATCCCCAATCTTTTCCTTCATCTCTTTGATCACACTTGCTGTGCCGCGTTCCTTTAATTCCGGGGTGGTAATCACGTGGTAGCCTAAATCGGTACTGGCATCGATATCCCCCGGATGGTTAAGCGTCCCGCGAATTCCCACTTGGAACACCTTATCAGGAATCAGTAAATTTTCCTCGTATGCACGGATGAAGGGTGATCCGTGCCAATACTTTTCATCATAATACGTATCCCATGTATCGGTGTGGGAGTCAAAGTGAATTAAGGCAACAGGCCCATGGACCTTTGCAGCCGCACGGAGATTGGCCAATGTTACCGAATGGTCACCGCCAATACCAATCGGCACGATTCCCTGATCCATCAGTTCATGCATGGCTTTTTCGATGACCTCATAGCTTCGGTGGATATTATGCGGGATGACTGAAACATCACCAATATCGATCGCGTTGCATTCATCAAAAGGATATACCTTGTGAATGGGATGATAAGGGAATAAAGTCATCGATGCCTGACGAATCGCTTGGGGTGCAAACCGAGCCCCTACACGGAATGATGCGGCAGTATCGAAGGGCATCCCGACAATCGCTAATTTTGCATTTTCTCTACTTGATGGTAACCGCATAAAGGTACCTGTTGTGCAGAATTCCGGCTTTACATCTGGTGATAATGGATAGTGCATTATAGCATTCCCCCTGTTTGTCTTTTTCTTAAAAATTATGATGCAAGTTTTATGCCAGCAGAATGAAATATATGACTCAAGGCGTGAGTGGTCATCATTATTTATTTCAGAATAAAATATGCGCGGCTGAATAATTCAACACGGGAATAAACCACATCTGTATAGATCTTTTACTTGGAAACCATTTGGCATGAAATTTGCAAAATACATTCGTGTATTTTAAAAAAACAAGGGGGAACGGACAAAGGGGTTATTCATTTTTGAAAGCGGTTTAAAAAAGGGAGGAATGATAAGTGGAGAATGGTGTAAAGCTGAAAAGGTCGTTAAAGTTATGGCAAGTCGTCATCATGGGGTTAGCCTATATGACTCCAATGGTGGTGTTTGATACCTTTGGAATTGTTTCAGGAGTAACGAAAGGCCATGTACCAACGGCTTATATCATTGCATTGATTGGGATGCTCTTTACGGCTGCGAGCTATGGGAAACTCGTAAAGGTGTTTCCGCAGGCAGGGTCAGCTTATACGTATACACAAAAAGCCATCAACGGGCACCTGGGTTTTCTAGTTGGCTGGTCGTCATTACTGGATTATTTATTTTTACCAATGGTAAATGCGTTATTAACAAAATTATATTTACACGCCTTGTTTCCGTCTGTTCCGGATTTTATCTGGGTACTGGTATTTGTCGGAATTGTTACCTTTTTAAACTTAAGAAGTGTAAATATCCTGGCAAATTTCAATACTTTCTTCGTATTAGTTCAAGTTCTCATCATGATTGTCTTTATCATCCTTGTGATTAAAGGACTGCACGCAGGTGAAGGGACAGGTACTGTTTTTAGTTTACAGCCGTTTTTTATTGAAGGTATGAACATCCCGATCCTCATTACGGGTGCAACGATTCTTTGCTTTTCGTTCCTTGGCTTTGATGCGGTTACGACCCTTTCAGAAGAAACACCGAATCCGGAAAAAACAATTCCGAAAGCGATTATGCTAACAGCGTTATGGGGCGGAATTATTTTTATCGGCACATCCTTTTTTATTCAGCTATTTTTCCCTGATATTTCAAGGTTTAAAGAACCAGATGCAGCACTGCCAGAAATTGCCCTTTATGTCGGCGGCAAGCTGTTTCAATCGATTTTCTTATGTACAACCTTTGTGAACACGCTTGCCTCTGGACTTGCTTCCCACGCAAGTGTATCGCGGCTCTTGTATGTAATGGGGCGTGACAAAGTATTCCCGGAAAAATGGTTCGGTTATGTCCATCCAAAATGGAGAACCCCTGCTATCAATGTAGCCATTGTTGGCGTGATCTCCTTATCCGCATGGTTTTTTGACTTAGTGACAGCCACTTCCTTAATTAATTTTGGGGCATTAATGGCCTTTACGTTTGTTAATTTGTCCGTCATCAGTCATTTTGCCATTCGTCACAAAATGCACCGTACTCCAAAGGGATTTTTCAATTATGTCGTCATGCCGCTGATTGGGGCAGGGACGGTTGGGATCCTTTGGATTAATCTCGAGACTAGCTCCTTGATGATGGGACTCACATGGTTTGGAATCGGTTTTGCCTATTTGCTCTACCTCACTAAAGCATTCCGGGCAGCACCGCCGCAGTTTAAAGCGGAGGAAGCACAAATATAGTTTTTGAAAAAGTAGGGGAATCAAATTCCGCTGCTTTTTTTGTAACGAGAGTTTATGCAATTCTGGTTAGCTTATGCATATTTTCATAAAGGTAACTTCTGAAAAGGTTGACTAGAAGTAGTGATAACAGACTTCGCGGAAATAAATATAAATTGGTATGAAAATTGCAACTATTTAAAATAGTTGGATTTTATTTTAAGATAAGAGGGGGAATTCCTGTAAAAATAGAAGCATTCATAAATAATCAATGAAATGTAAGTGCTTTCAATTGGAGCTGATAAACGAAAATAGTGACTAAAGGAGAGTTGAGTAAATTGGAGAATACTACTCTTAAGCGTTCACTTGGACTCTGGGCAATTGTTATGCTGGGTTTAGGGTATATGACACCAACGATTGTGTTTGATACATTTGGGATCGTGTCTAAAGAAACAAATGGTGTCGTTCCGCTAGCGTATCTGGCGGCATTAGTCGTGATGTTGTTCACGGCGATTAGTTATGGAAAAATGGTACAGGTATTTCCGAGCGCAGGATCTGCCTACACCTATACAAGGGAAACGATGAGCCCGCACCTAGGCTTCCTTGTCGGCTGGGCGGCGCTGCTGGATTACATTTTACTTCCGATGGTAAACGCTCTAATTATTCGTATTTATATGGTATCGGTATTTCCTGCTGTTCCGGCATGGATTTGGGTCGTCGGTTATGTCGCCGTCGTCACGGCTATTAATGCCTGGAGTATGGGGAAAACCTCCAGTTTAAATTCACTGCTTGTTATTTTTGAAGTGGTCTTAATTGCGGCTTTTATTGTTCTTGCCTTCCTCCAGCTTTCTAAAGGGATGGGCCAAGGAACGATTTTTACAACAGAACCGATTTTCCATTCCAACGTACATCTTGGCGCCATTTTAACAGGGGCAACAGTGGTTTGTTTCTCATTTATTGGTTTTGATGCTGTCACGATGTATGCGGAGGAAGCCATTGATAGTAAAATAATGCCAAAGGCGATTATGTTGACAGTCTTTATTGGCGGCGCGATCTTCTTCGTTTGCAGCTATTTTGCCCAAGCCTTATTTCCGGATATTTCGGGCTTTAAGGTAACCGATGATACGTTACCGGAAATTGGCATGTTTGTCGGCGGTACCCTCTTTAAACTGATTTTCCTATCTGGTGCGTTTGCCGCAACAGTGGCCTCGGGACTTGCTTCCCATGCAAGTGTGTCACGGCTTTTGTACGTGATGGGCCGGAACGGTGTCCTTCCGAAGAAGACTTTCGGTTATGTCCACCCCAAATTTCGGACACCGGTTTTTAACGTCGTCCTTGTTGGGGTAGTATCCCTCCTTGCTATCGCACCAAGCCTTGAGCTAATTTCATCGTTTATTAATTTTGGCGCTCTAATTGCGTTTACATTTGTTAACCTATCCGTCATCGCTCATTTCGTTTTTCGCTTAAAAAGCTACAAAACAGGAAAGGATATATTCTCCTACCTTGTAATGCCAATTCTTGGTGCTGGCTTAACAGGAATCTTGTGGTATAACCTCCAAGCAGATGCTCTTATCGGGGGGATCGTGTGGATTGTCATTGGTGTCGTTTATATGATTTTCCAAACAAGATTCTTTACAATTAAAATTGCCGATTTAAATATTGATGACGCGGAGAGAACTTCTTCACTATAGATAGAGAAAGTTACCTGAGCCAGGCTACTCGCCTGGCTTTTTGTATGACTTAATCAGGAATAAATCGTTTGTATGCAGAAATGAATAGTTCAATCATTTTTTCATAACGCTGATATTCATTATTAATAAATTCCATCATAAAAACCTGCCTCCATCAGTATTTCAACAGTTGGCACGGAAATTGCTACTACCAATAATAACAATACAAAATGAGGTGTTAAGAATGGCCGTTGAATCGCTAAACGTGAATACGAAAGAAAAGGAAAAGGATAATTCGCTTGTTGAGTTTCAGGAGACGCTGAAGGAAGCTGTAACCATTCTAAACTATCCCCCGCAGGTGTATGACTTTTTGAAAAAGCCAATGAGGTTTTTAGAGGTAAGTATCCCAATAAGGATGGATAATGGAAAAACGCAGATTTTTCAAGGTTACCGTGCCCAGCATAACGATGCCTCAGGGCCGACAAAAGGCGGAATTCGCTTCCATCCGGATGTCACAGCTGAAGAGGTAAAGGCATTGGCGGGCTGGATGAGCCTAAAGTGCGGGATTACCGATCTTCCTTATGGCGGTGCAAAAGGCGGTATTGTCTGTGACCCCCGAAATATGAGCTTAGATGAATTAGAACGGTTAAGCAGAGGTTATGTGAGAGCGGTAAGTCAGCTTGTCGGCCCGACAAAGGATATCCCGGCGCCCGATATGTATACAAACTCGCAAATTATGGCCTGGATGCTTGATGAATATGACCATATCCGTGAATTTGATTCACCGGGTTTCATCACAGGAAAACCCATTGCACTTGGCGGGTCGAAGGGCAGGGAAACGGCTACATCAAAAGGCGTCCTTTATACACTGCAAATGGTATGTGAAATGAAGAAAATGGAGCTAAAGGACGCCCGCATCATCGTTCAAGGTTTTGGCAATGTCGGTAGTTATTTGGCCGAGTATTTGTATGATTTAGGGGCAAAAGTGATTGGAATTAGTGATGTGCTTGGCGGTTTATACGATGAAAACGGCCTAGATATTCCCCACCTTTTGGAAAGCAGGGACTCCTTTGGCATTGTATCGAATCGTTTTAAAAGCTCCATTAGCAACCAAGAATTATTGGAAAAAGAATGTGATGTCCTTATTCCAGCAGCGATCTCAGGCGTTATCAATAAACAGAATGCCAGCCGGCTTTCCTGCCAGATTGTTATTGAAGCGGCTAACGGGCCAACAACAAAGGATGCGTTAAACATTCTTGATGAACGTGAAATTCTTGTTGTCCCAGATATCCTTGCCAACTCCGGCGGCGTGATTGTCTCCTATTTTGAATGGTGCCAGAACAACCAAGGCTATTACTGGACGGAAGAAGTAGTGGATGAACGGCTTAAGGAAAAAATGACTACCAGCTTTTTAACTGTCCATAACACGGCGAAGAAGTTTGGGGTCAATATGAAAATTGCCGCTTATATCGAAGGCATTCAAAAGTTAGCTGAAGCTTCGAGGCTGCGAGGATGGTTAAGATATTAAAATTTTAAGGAGGAACTAGGAATGAAGCTTGAAATCTTGACGGAAGAAAAGGAAAATCAGCTCTTGCATTATTTCTGCCTTATTTCGAATAACCACCGTTATGATTTAACGATTGGCTACTCCAATCATTTTTTCGGAAAAGCGATGGTGACATCGATACAGTCTGGGAAAATGGTGTTACTTTGCCAAGAGGATACCGATGCAGATGATCATTGGGCGGAACGATTAGGAATTGAAATAGAGGATATCCCGGAATTTCAAGAGTTTTTTCGCTCCGTTTTACAGACTCGTCCGTTTCAGGAGCAATATTAAAAGGGGTGATCACGATGTATTTCGGTGTAGTGCTTAGCCCGTGTTACGGGCAGGTTGAGAGGATCTCTGTTAAGAGTGAATCCAGATTTTATGAATGGGAGTCATTATTTGCCATCAAAACGCTGGACGGCAAACTGGAACAAATTCAAACAAATGTTAGCGGGGAGGTTGAATCACTAGAAGTTCAGGAGGGTGATGATGTTATTCCCGGAATGGTCCTGGCCTATATTAAGGAAGATTTATTTGTCACCGGAAGTGATTAAGATGTGGGGGCCACTCCTCACATCTTCTTTTTGCGGAATACTATTTTAAAAATTCTGAACGAAGTGGTAGTATTAGAGTGACCAGGTTGTAAGGGGGAAGGTATGATGTTTTCCGTGGCAAAAGAAAAAGTGAAGCCGATTATTTCAGTGGCAATTGAGGAAAGTAATGAACGATTTCAAGCAACCTTAAGTAACCTTAAAGAACCCTTTTTATTTTTAAAAAAAGAAAATCTCTTATATGCATATGTAGTCATAGGGAAACTAGAAAAAGAGGCCTTATCGGTAGAACTCCTGCTTGAACATGCCAAACCGCTTGAAAGTATCTGTCATTTAAGCGGACATATTTCCTTGCCCGTCTTGTTTCAAATTATCGGTGAACCCTTTGCGCTTATTAAGGGGGATGATGGTAATCCTTCGGGTTACATTCGAAGAGAAGATGTGTTGGCAGAACTATTTAAACAGGAGAATAAAAGCGTCGACTTGCTTAAGATTATGCTGACTTCCATTCCGATGGGGATTTTTATTTTAGATAAAGAAAAACGCATCATTAACTGCAATGAGGCCGGTTTAAAAATGATTAAATCGAAAGCGGAGAAGGTGTTGAACCTACCGGCTGAAAATATTTTTAGCAGCTCTCATATTAACAAGGTATTTGCAACTGGAAAGACGCTGCTCAACCATCTTGAAATCACCAATGAAATGGGCGTTCTCGTCGATTATAGTCCGATCTTGAACTACGATAACGAGGTGGACGGGATTATCATCGTTGTTCAAGATTTGCCGATGGTTGAGGAAATGGCAATGGAAATTGAATATATTAAAGATTTGAATAAAGATTTAAACGCCATTCTTTCAAGCATATATGATGAGATTCTCGTGGTGAATGCCAAAGGGGAATTGATCAGATTCAGCGAAAACATCATTCAAGATTTTTGGAATGTGGATTTAAAAGAGCTAATTGGAAAAAACATTCTTGAATTGGAAGACCGCGGTCTCTTCACTCCCTCTGTTACAAGGCTCGTCATCGAGAAAAAGAAAAAAGTTTCCGTTGTCCAAGAAACGCATAACGGCAGAAAAATTCTCGCTGTCGGTAATCCTGTTTTTAATGAAAACAATGAACTTGACCGGATTATTATTGCCTCTCGCGATATTACCGAAACCACAAGGCTGAAAAGCGAACTACAGGAAATGCGGAAAATATCGGAACAATATCGGAAAGAATTAGATGATTTTAAAAGTAAAGATCGCTTTTTGAAAAAATTAATTTATTGCAGTCCCAAAATGGAAAAGATCATGAACCAAGTAAAGAAAATTGCTGACTTTTCATCGACTGTCCTGCTCCACGGGGAATCTGGGGTCGGAAAAGAGGTAATTGCCCAAGCGATTCACCAATTAGGGAAACGTTCACAAAATCCATTTTTGAAATTAAACTGCGGTGCTATTCCGGAGAATCTGCTTGAAAGTGAACTGTTTGGCTATGCGAAGGGCGCTTTTACAGGTGCTGATAAAAATGGTAAAGACGGTTATTTCAAGCAGGCCGATGGAGGTATTCTGTTTCTTGATGAAATCGGCGAAATGCCTGTCCACTTGCAAGTAAAATTACTGCGCGTCCTGCAGGAACAGGAGTTCATCCCTGTTGGTAGTACAACGTCGATGAAGGTAAATGTGCAAATCATTGCAGCCACAAATAAAAATCTAGCGAAAATGGTGGAGGAAGGGAAATTTCGTGAGGATTTATATTATCGGTTGAACGTCATTCCCATTCATATTCCGGCATTAAGGGAGCGGACGGAGGACATTTCACTCTTGGCTTTCCATTTCCTTCAGCAGTTGAATGAAAGATACGACCGTAATTATCATCTAACACCGGATGCCATTAATGTGCTTGAGTTTTATCCATGGCCGGGTAACGTACGGGAACTGCAAAATATTATTGAAAGATTGGTCGTAACCGCTGACCATCAGGCAATCGATGCCGAGTTCGTCAGCCAATTTTTATCATTAGGCTATGAACATAAAAAAATGAAACCTGTGATTACCCGCGTGATTCCACTTCAGGATGCCATTGATCATGTCGAAGAGCAGCTCATCATCATGGCAATGAACCAATATAAGACAACCACAAAGGCGGCAAAAGCACTTGGAATAAGTCAGTCCTCCGTCAGCCGGAAATATCAAAAAATATTGACCGAGAAAAATATTAAACTAGAAAACTTAACTACTTTTTAAAAAAACGATTCAGATTTTTATCTGGATCATTTTTTTAAAGAGATAAAGAAGTATAAATTTCGACTTTGAGAATTGTCCAGCTCCAGCGCCCTAGCGACTAGTGTCCTTCGCTCTCCGCCCTACGATAAGTCAACATCGAATCGCCTTCGGCTCTTCGTGTTTCCTTTATCTCAGTTGGAGCGCTCCAGGTCATACGTCGCTGACCAGGGCGCTTGCGCTTTTCTTATGCAATAGGAAATAAGGTTATGCAAAAGTGAATAGCTTTTTTTCAAAAGATGCTATATTGCTAGCTTTGAGTGTTGGCACGCTTCTTGCAATATTAATTAGTGAGGGTGAACAAAGGAGGAATAAAAATGGTCGAAGTTAAAAACCGTGTGGTAAACCTAAAGATGTTTATTGATGGTGAGTGGAAAGATGCTGAAAATCAACAAACACGCCCAGTGATAAATCCCGCAAATGGGGAAGTGATTTCCTATGCCCCCGAAGGAACGGTCGCAGATGCCCGCGAAGCCATTTTTGCGGCACGTAAAGCGTTTGAAGAAGGAGTTTGGTCTGGTATTTCCGCTCAAGAAAGAGCGTCCTATTTATTAAAAATTGCGGACAAAATTGATGAACATTCTACCGAGTTAACTGAACTTGAAACGATGAATAATGGGAAGCCATTAAGGGAAGCCGGCTTTGATGTGGCCGATGCAGCGGCATGCTTCCGCTATTATGCAGGACTGATTACGGCCCCTGATGGCCAGACTTACCATGTTGCCGATCCCATGCAAGCCATGGTTGTTCGCGAGCCCGTCGGAGTTTGCGGGTTAATTGTTCCTTGGAACTATCCGCTGTTAATGAGTGTTTGGAAAATCGCTCCGGCACTTGCAGCAGGGAATACGATTGTGTATAAACCATCGGAAGTAACACCGGTTACTCCGAAAAAGCTGTTTGAAATTTTTGAAGAGGTTGGATTGCCAAAAGGCGTCGCCAATATGGTGATGGGTGCCGGTCCTGTGGTCGGAAATGAAATCGCTTCCCATCCGGAGGTCGATATGGTTTCGTTTACCGGCGGTACGAAGACAGGTAAGCATATCATGAAAACGGCTGCTGAAACGATGAAAAAGGTCTCTCTCGAATTAGGCGGCAAATCACCGAATATTATTTTTGCTGATGCCGATTTTGAAACGGCTGTCGATTATGCACTATTTGGAATCTACGCCGGTTCCGGTCAAGTTTGTTCAGCCGGGTCAAGAATTCTTGTTGAAGAAAGTATTTACGATCAATTTGTTGAACGGTTTGTTGAACGGGCGAAAAAAATTCAGGTAGGGCCTGGTCAAGATTCTTCAACGGAGATGGGGCCGCTGGTCAGCGAACAACATTTGGAAAAAGTCCTTCATTATATTGAACTTGGAAAACAGGAAGGCGCAACGCTTGCCTGTGGTGGAAACCGAATGGTTCGAGATGGGTTGGAAAAGGGGTACTTTGTTGAACCAACCGTTTTCGTTAATGTGAAGCAAGAGATGAAAATTGTCCAAGAGGAAATCTTTGGACCGGTTGTCGTCATCCAAAAGTTTAAGGATGAGGCAGAAGCTCTGAAGCTAGCAAATGGGACCGTTTATGGGTTAGCCGGTGCTGTTTTTACAAAAGATGGTGCCAAAGGGCTTCGGGTAGTTAAAAAATTGCGTGCTGGGATTACTTGGGTGAATTCCTATCATCCTACTTATAACGAAGCACCATGGGGTGGCTATAAACAAAGCGGGATTGGCCGCAGCCTAGGAACATTTGGCCTTGATGAATTCCAGGAAATTAAACAGATTAACATCAATTTGCAAGTCGAACCAGTTGGCTGGTTTTCGAATTAAAAGAGGAAGTGCCTAGGCGCTGCAGCTAGATCATTATCTAATTTCAAGAGGAGGAACAACAAAATGAGTATCGATATAAATAATAAGCAAAATCAACAAGTAAGTGAATATATTAATAAGGTGCTAGATTTAATAGAAAAAGAGGAAATTAACGAAACGGAAGCGGCATGGATTACGAAGGAAACGGTAGATGGTTTTCGCGAACATGTAAATCCGGGATTCCTGGAATATCGCAAAACCGTTACAGAAGGCGGCCAGTTTGCGGCGGTCGAATGGTCGGATAATGGTTCCTGCTTTAAGGATGTAAATGGAAAAGAGTATATCGACTGTCTCGGTGGTTTCGGTATTTATAATGTTGGACACCGTAATCCAAAGGTCGTTAAAGCGGTAACCGATCAGTTAAAACGTCAGGCTCTTCACAGCCAAGACTTGCTTGATCCACTCCGGGCGATGCTGGCAAAAATACTTGCCGACATCACACCTGGCGATTTGAAATATGCTTTTTTTACAAATAGCGGAACGGAAAGTGTCGAGGCAGCTCTTAAACTAGCAAAAATGTACAGTGAGCGGACCACCTTTATTTCGACTACTCGTGCCTTTCACGGAAAAAGCTTGGGATCATTGTCCGGAACGGCAAAAGGAATGTTCCGTAAACCATTCCTGCCATTAATTCCGGGGTTCCGTCATGTGCCATTTGGCGACATCGACATGATGCGAAAAACGTTTGAGGTATGTACAACGGTTGGTGAAGATGTGGCAGCCGTTATTTTAGAACCTATTCAAGGGGAAGGTGGAATCATCCTACCACCAGAGGGGTATCTAAAACAAGTGCGAGAGCTTTGCGACCAATACGGCTCCTTGTTAATTTTCGATGAGGTTCAGACAGGCATGGGACGAACTGGCAAAATGTTCGCAGCTGAATTATATGATGTGGTGCCGGATATTATCTGTCTTGCAAAGGCATTTGGCGGCGGAGTGATGCCTGCAGGGGCAATTGTCGCCCGTGAAGACGTATTTAAAAGCTGGTTCCCGAATCCATTTATGCATACGACTACTTTTGGAGGAAATCCACTGGCCTGTGCTGCGGCAATTGCGACGATTGGTGTTTTATTAGAAGAGAATCTACCGGAAAGAGCCGGGGAAGTGGGCGCGTATTTCCTAGAAAAATTGAAAAAGGCTTCAAAAGGCCATGAAGATAAAGTTCAAGAAATCCGCGGTCAGGGCTTGATGATTGGCATCGAATTCCACCAGGATGAAATTGGCTATGAAGTATCAAAAGGAATGTTTGACCGTGGTGTCCTTGTGGCAGGTACGTTGATCAACTCGAAAACCATCCGTATCGAACCAGCGCTGACGATTTCTTATGAAGAGGTGGATAAAGTGGTCAGCATTTTTAAAGATGTATTGGGGAATGTGAACGCATAGATATATTTTATAAGATTAAAAAGAGTCATTTTTAAAAAAGGGGGGAGCACGGAAGTGGAAAAGAAGTATGTTAAGCTCCAAACAGAGATACCCGGGCCAAAATCGAGGGAAATAGTGGAGCGTAGAAATAAATTTGTCCCAAAAGGAATCAGCAATAACTGCCAATCTTTTGTAAAGAAAGCACAAGGAGCAGTGGTCGAAGATGTGGATGGTAATCATTATCTTGATTTTGCTGGTGCTATTGGAACGCTAAACGTTGGTCACTCCCATCCAAAAGTGGTTAGAGCTCTACAAGAACAGGCAAGCCAGTTTATCCACACAGGCTTTAATGTGATGATGTATGAATCATATATTACCTTGGCTGAGCGGCTTTGTGAACTTGCCCCTGGTGACTTCGATAAGCAGGCTGCTTTTTTTAACAGTGGTGCGGAAGCGGTTGAAAACGCCGTGAAAATTGCCAGAAAATACACGGGCCGCCAAGGGATTGTCTCTTTTACAAGGGGATTCCATGGCAGAACGCTCATGACAATGACAATGACAAGTAAAGTCAAACCGTATAAATTTGGCTTCGGGCCATTCGCTCCAGAGGTTTACAAGGCCCCGTATCCATATGTGTACCGCCGCCCAGATGGAATGAGTGAGCAGAAATACAGCGAAATGATCATCGAGCAATTCGAACAATTCCTTCTTGCGGAAGTGGCACCTGAGACGATTGCCGCGGTCGTGATGGAACCGGTTCAAGGAGAAGGCGGTTTTATCGTTCCTGACAAAGCCTTTGTTAAGCGTGTAAGAGAAATCTGTACACAATATGGAATTCTCTTCGTAGCCGATGAAATCCAAACGGGTTTTGCGCGGACTGGGAAGCATTTTGCCATTGATCACTTTGATGTTGTCCCAGATTTACTGACCATTTCCAAATCAATGGGGGCTGGTGTTCCAATTAGCGGCGTCATTGGGCGAGCTGAAATTATGAATGCGGCTGCGGTTGGTGAAATTGGCGGAACCTATTCCGGAAGTCCGCTCGGTTGCCGTGCGGCGTTAACGGTTTTAGATATTATCGAAAGTGAAAACTTGAATGACCGAGCCGAAAAGATCGGCGAGCGAGTACTTGAAAAAATGCAGCTTCTTGCAGACCGCTTTGAGGGCATTGGCGATGTAAGGGGCCTTGGGGCAATGTGCGCGATGGAAATCGTCAAGGACAGACAGTCGAAAACCCCTGATAAAGAAGCAGTTGGAAAAATTGTAAAGGCGGCATGCGAGCGCGGACTTATGTTACTTAGCGCGGGGATTTACAGCAATGTCATCCGTCTTCTTATGCCATTAACCATCACAGATGACCAGCTTGAGGAAGGATTACAAATTCTTGAGGAAGCAATGGAAGCCGTTTATCTACAGGATCCGGCATTATCGGTTGGGGGGGAATAAAAATGGATGTCATCAAGCAAAATTATCAAATCTATCCGATGTATCTAAATGGCGATTGGGTTGGCAGTGATTATGAGGTTTTTACAGAAATCATCAATCCTGCGACAAAAGAAGTGATTGGTGCGGTGCCTACGGGTGGTGCCTATGAGGCCAAGCAGGCAGTCGATGCCGCCCATAAAGCCTTCAAACTCTGGTCGAAAAAGACGGCGGAAGAGCGCTATCATCTTTTGATGAAATGGTATTTTTTAATAGAAGAAAATAAGCATGAAATTGCCCGGATCATGACGATTGAGCAAGGAAAACCATTAAATGAGGCGCTTGGTGAGGTTAAGTACGCAAACGGATTTATCTCTTGGTATGCGGAAGAAGGGAAACGGGTTTACGGTGAAACCATTCCAGCCTCCCATCCCAATAAAAGAATATTAGTTCGGAAGGAACCTGTTGGTGTCATTGCGGCGATTACCCCGTGGAATTTTCCGGCAGCGATGATTACGAGGAAAATAGCTCCGGCACTTGCAGCCGGTTGTACGGCCGTCGTAAAACCGGCGAACCAAACGCCGTTGACTGCTTTAAAAATAGTTGAACTTGCCCATGAGGCGGGGATTCCGGCCGGGGTCATTAACGTGATTACCGGGCGTTCCGCTGAAATTGGTGAGGTTTGGCTGAAGGACCCACGCGTGACGAAAATAACGTTTACCGGTTCAACGGAGGTCGGCAAAACGTTAATGCGCGGCGCCGCTGAAAATGTTAAAAAGGTATCCTTGGAGCTTGGCGGAAATGCCCCGTTTATCGTTATGGATGACGCTAATTTAGCAAAGGCTGCTGTAGGGCTTGTCCAATCCAAGTTCCGCAATGCCGGTCAGACCTGTATTTGTACGAATCGGGTGTATGTGCAGGAAAGTGTTGCCGACGAATTCATCAAGCTTTTTCAAGCGGAATTAGAAAAGTTAAAGGTCGGCAACGGGCTTGAAGAAGGAACAGATATTGGGCCGTTAATTGATAAAGCTGCATATAAAAAAGTTGACGGACTTGTCAAGGATGCGCTCAAAAAGGGTGGAAAAGTCACATATAGTGGCCTCAAACCAGCTGATGAAAATGGCTATTTCTATGCTCCAACGATTTTGACCGATATTCACGATGGGATGGAATGCATGAAGGATGAAATCTTTGGTCCACTCGCACCAATCTCAACTTTCAAAACGGAAGAGGAAGCCATCGAACGGGCAAATAATTCCTGTTACGGCTTGGCGGCCTATGTCTATACGGACAATTTAAGCCGCTCCTTCAGAATCACAGAGCAGCTTGAGTACGGAATTATCGGTTTAAATGATGCCCTGCCATCGGTCGTTCAGGCTCCATTCGGCGGCTATAAAGAGAGCGGCCTCGGCCGTGAAGGCGGACATTATGGAATTGAAGAGTTCTTAGAAGTGAAGTATATATCCATTGGGTTGGATATATAAAAGGAGCTCTGAACCGAACAAATTGTGAACTTGGCGGGATTAATTGTGAATTCGGCGGAATTATGACCAAAGTTGGCGGAATTAATCCAAATATCCGCGGAATAAATTGGGATTTCGGCGGAATAATCGTGAAAATTGGCGGAATCATTCAAATCTTCATGCGGAAAAAAATAGCATCTTTGAAAAAGTAGCTGCCTAATTCGCTTCATCCTCCATCCAGAGGAGAAACCACGAATAAAAGCCAGTGAAACAATCAATGCCATTTTTGTCATTGATTGTTTCTGCTGGCTTTTTTCAAATCATGACGAAGGATTATCGATATTTTCATAGAATCCATAGAGGAAGGGGGTAGCTCAATTGACAGGGCCGCTCCATGGAATAAAGGTAATTGATTTATCACGCGTACTAGCCGGACCCTATTGTACGATGATTTTAGGTGATATGGGGGCAGAGGTAATTAAAATTGAAAGCGTCAATTCCGGGGATGAAACACGTGGCTGGGGGCCGCCGTTTGTGGAAGGAGAGAGCGCCTATTACTTATGTGCCAATCGAAATAAACAGGGGATCACCCTAAATTTGAAATCACAGCAAGGTAAGGGGATTTTTCGAAAACTTATAAAGGATGCCGATGTCGTCGTTCAAAATTTTAAGCCGGGTACACTTGAAAGGTTGGGCATTGGTTATCAGGAAATGAAAAAAGAAAACGAGGGAATTATTTTAGCATCGATTAGTGGTTTTGGATCCACTGAGGGGCCTTACTCCCATCTGCCAGGCTATGATTTTATTATTCAGGCCATGTCGGGTTTAATGAGCATTACCGGTGAAAAAGAGGGACAGCCTGTAAAGGTTGGTGTCGCGATCGCAGACGTACTTACCGGACTATTTACGTGTATCGGAATTTTGGGAGCCATCCAGCATCGCAATAGCACGGGTGAGGGGCAGGAAGTGGATATCGCTTTATTTGATTCGCAGCTGGCTGCTCTAGTGAATGTTGCCAGTAATTATTTATGCTCCGGCAATATCCCTGAACGGCTTGGGAATGCCCACCCGAATATTGTCCCATATCAAGTGTTTACCGCAAATGATGGAGATTTTATCATCGCGGTAGGAAATGACCGGCAATATCAAAAACTAGTTATTCTCCTAGACGAGCCAGCACTTTTACACTATGAAAAGAACTCTGACAGGCTGCACTTTAAAGCTGAAATTGAAAAAATAATCGCAGCCAAAATTAAAAAGAAATCTAGAGGGGAATGGAAACAATTGCTCGATGAGGCTGGAATTCCTAATGGCCCCATTAACAATGTGAAGGAGGCGTTGGATTCCGAGCAGGCACGTGCCAGAGAAATTGTTGTCAATGTAAAGCATCCCGTGATTCAGGATTTAAAGCTTGTTGGTTCACCGTTAAAATTTTCAAATTCTCCAGTCGCTATTGATAGACACCCGCCCATGCACGGGGAACACACCGAAGAGGTATTAATAAAACTTGGCTACTCAAAGCAGGAAATTACCCAAATGAAACAACAAACTATTATTTAGTGTCTAGCTGCAGCGCCTAGGGGCTCGAGGTCATAAGCCAATCCGTTGTGAAGGTAAAAAGCAACCTTCACGCCGGCTCGTCCTATGCTTGTCGCCACTGGACAAGGTGCTTCCGCTTTTCCAAAGAGGGGGAACTTTAGATGAATTTTTCACAATCGGAAGAACAAAAGAGTGTAAGAAAGGTAGTCAGAGCCTTCGTTGACCGTGAAATTATGCCCTATATTAAGGAGTGGGATGAGAAAGGCCATTTTGCCACAAATATTCTAGAACGTTTAGCGGAGCTACAGCTCATGGGGGTATGCATCCCTGAGGAGTATGGCGGCGTCGGTATGGATTACAACACACTTGCGATAGTCTGCGAGGAGCTCGAACGAGGAGACACTGCTTTCCGCACCGCTGTCTCTGTTCATACCGGATTAAATAGTATGACGCTATTGCAGTGGGGAACAGAGGAGCAGAAGCAAAAATATCTTGTTCCGCAAGCTAAAGGTGAAAAAGTAGGTGCCTTTGGACTTACGGAACCGAATGCCGGATCGGATGTAGCGGCAATGGAGACGACGGCGGTAAAGGACGGGAACTACTATATTTTAAATGGATCAAAAACATGGATTTCTCTCTGTGATGTGGCCGATCATTTCTTGATTTTTGCCAAAACAGACCCGAAGGCAGTTCATCATGGCATTTCCTGCTTCATTGTCGAACGCACACTTGCCGGTTTCTCCTCAAAGGCGATTAAAGGGAAGCTTGGGATCCGCGCCGGAAATACGGGTGAGGTCTTTTTTGATAATGTCAGAGTGCCTGCAGAAAACTTGTTAGGATATGAAGGAGAGGGCTTTAAAATTGCGATGTCTGCCCTGGACAATGGCCGTTTCACGGTAGCAGCAGGCGCTTGCGGCACGATTATGGCCTCGCTTGAAGCAAGTGTTAAATATTGTGAAGAACGGAAAACATTTGGCAAGGAAATCGGCAGGCACCAGCTCGTTCAGCAAATGATTGCGAAAATGTCGGCAAACCTTGAGATTTCCCGATTACTCGTTTTTAAAGCCGGCTGGTTAAAAAATAACGGCAAGCGCAATACACAGGAAACATCGTTGGCAAAATGGATTTCTTGTGATGCGGCCTATGAGGCAGCTAACGATGCTGTCCAAATTCACGGTGCTTACGGGTTCTCAAATGAATTTCCGGTCGAGCGTTATTTACGAAATGCTAAGGCCCCTGTCATTTATGAGGGCACGAGAGAAATTCATACGATTATGCAGGGGGAATATGCACTCGGGTACCGCGAGGATAAACCGCTGCGAAAAATGCTGCCTGCATGGCCATTTGAAGAAAGTTTGATAAAAGGTTAAGTGGAGAGATGACTGGATTAAAAACTTATTTCCTCGCGGGACACTCCCGCTTGCCGCAGGGGATGGCTGCCCAAAGTGTATTTGATTCACTAACAATCACCGTAGAGGTGGATAAAAAATACGGGGTTATTATTGAATCCTCCTGTACGCTGGCTACCGATCATGGGCGAGCGTACGTTCAGCAAATTTTAAAAGGGCACAGCCTGCAGGACGGGATAGACGATATTATAGCTGCACTAAGGGAAGGCTACCGCGGAAAGGCAGTAAATGCGCTAATTGCCGCCGTTAAAGATTTATACGGTCAATACGACAGTTCCAATCAATAAAAATAAAGCCGTGGCGCTGGAAAAATCTTAGCGCACGGCTTATTCTACTATTTATGAATAATGGTTAAAATCGTATCGATCGAAGCATGATCCTCTGGCTCTGTGTCAATGTGCTTCCATATGACTTTTCCCTGTTCATCGTAAATCCAGGTACCGCCCTGAATATAAATATCATGGGTCTTCATTGCCTTTTGCACAAGTTTTTTCTGCGCTTCATCTTTTGGCAAAAATGCCTTCGTACCATTTTTCATAAAAGCCATTACTGCTTGGAATAGCAGCTTCCATTTCGGCATTGTCTGATGGCCCATACTGCGGTAAAGTTCGCGTTTAGGGTCGCCGTAGATCGGGAACGGGAACGGACCAAATGCCGGAATAAATTGTTCTAAATAGGTCTTGATTGATGGGGTAATCACAACAACCTGATAGCCTGTCGCGGTTAATTCTTCATATCTCTCACGCAACTGCGTAAGCACTTCTCGGCAGACCGGTCAGCCAGGGTGCCGAACAAATACAACGATACTTTTTTTGTCTTCAATGATTGATGTAAAGAGTTGGTTCTCTTTATAGGGCTGCTCTAATGTTAAAGCCATTATTTCACCTCGTTATTTAGGATCGTGTCACTCTTTGGAGATTTGCAATTAACTGGTTCATTTTTATCAATAAGTCTTTGTATTCGCCTCTTGAAAGGCCGAAATGGGGGATGCACTTTTCCGGTAGCTCCATTGCAGCTTCTCTTAACTGTGTGCCTTTTTCAGTCAGTTCGATTATTACTTTGCGCTCGTCTTCAGCAGCCCTAACTCGAACCAATAAGCCCATTGCTTCCATTCGTTTTAACATTGGTGTTAAGGTGCCACTGTCTAAATAAAGACGCTCCCCAATCTCTTTTACAGTGAGGTGTTTACCCTCCCATAAAACGATTAGGGTTAAAAATTGCGGATAGGTGAGTTCAAGCTGATCTAATATGGGACGATAGAGCCGGGTAATTTCCCTTGAACAAGCATATATCGCAAAACATAATTGGTTCTCAAGCTTCAAAAATTCTTCTGAGTTCAATACGTACGGTACCCCTTTCACAATTTAATTGTGCACAATTAAATTTACATAAATTTAATAAAAATGTCAAACAAAATATATACTTCAAATTCTTAGCGTCGCTGTGTTACGATAAAGTGAAAAAGAAGACTAGGAAAGAAGGTTGGAGAGTTGATTAAAACTATTTTGTTTGATGTTGATGGAGTCTTACTGAGCGAAGAGCATTATTTTGATGCCTCTGCTTTAACGGTTTGGGAGATGCTGCACAGTTGCAGTTACTTAGCATTGGCACCTGGGAAATTTAAAACAAACCATAGTGAAGCGGAAATTCAAACAATAAGAGAAGAAATTTTTCAGGACGACAAAGTCCTCAAATTTATGAAATCCCGCGGCCTAAACGCCAACTGGGACATGATCTATTTATCATTCAGCTACCAACTCATCCACCTATTGTCGCAAATCAAAGAAAATGAATTTGAAAATATTACCAAATGGTGCCAGGCACCATTGGATCGTGAAACGTTGGTGGAGATCGGCAGGGTGTTAAGTAATTATCATGTTGAGCTAGATTTTGGTTTGTTTTTGGAAGATTTTGCTCGATCTGATGCTATGAGGCAGGATTTGCTTAGTTACTTGAATGTGCTCGTGAAGGAAAAGCTTGGGGTGGATACGACTATTTTCAATAAAGGTGTACTTTGGGCGATTTGCGAGCATGTTTCCCAGGAATGGTATGTGGGTGATGAACATGTCCTTGCTTCTACCGGAAGACCATCAGTCCAAACCGGTAAACAAGGCTTCTTGGCAAACGAAACAACATTAGCACCTAGGGACAAAATTGCTGAACTTTTTCACTATCTAAAAAGGGACGGATTCACGATCGGAATCGGAACAGGCCGGCCCGCACTTGAAACGATCCAGCCTTTTAAGCATTTGGACTGGTTAAAGCATTTTGATGAGAATCGAATTGTGACGGCTGATGACGTTTTGATAGCGGAAAAGGAGCTTCCAGAATGGAAATCTTTATCGAAACCGCATCCGTATACATATGTAATGGGGATTAAGGGTAGGAGTACGTCTATACGGGAATGTTTAGAAACGGCGCTGCCAATAGAAAATGGTGAAGAGGTCCTTGTGGTCGGGGATTCCTTGGCAGATTTGTTAGCTGCGAGACAACTAGGTTGTCAGTTTGCCGCGGTCTTAACAGGGCTATCCGGAAAAGCCGCACGAAGTGAATTTGAACAGTATGAGGCGGATTATATACTTGATTCGGTTTTAGATCTAAAGAGTATTCTTTAAAAATAAGGATCTTTCCTATTAGTTTGTGGCTTTCTTGGATTCGCTGATAAAACCTTCATATTCGCCGATAGAATGCCAATATTCGCTGATAGAATGCCAATATTCGCTGATAGAACCTTAAAATTCGCTGATAGACTGGTTGGGAAGTTAAATATTGTAAATTTACACCTCGATAATTGAGTATTTATGATTTAATTTAACAACTTGTCTCATCTATGAGCGAATGATGGGTCTCTATGAGCGAATTTTAACCTCCAATGAACGAAATTCCTGCCTCCAATGAGCGAATCAAAAAAACTAACATCAATCATATAAATATGAGCGAAAAAGAGGGCTGCGCAACTAAACGGCGCAAGCCCTCTTTCATTTAATAAAACAAAACTAAATACTCTCCACTTTCTCCTGCTCCACACGCCCCGGCTCGAACGAATCCACATTCGTCAACTCCAGTAATTGCGCTTCATCTAATCCTTCAATTAAGGTTAAATCCCGAATGACTTCTGTGCCCAAGGCTTTATCGAGGGTTAACACCATGATAGCCGCCCCGCCGACCTCTGTTCGCCCAACCTGCATCGTACCAATATTGATCCCATGATTCCCGAGTAGTGAGCCCACTTTGCCGATCATCCCCGGTACGTCGCGGTGTTTGATATATAAAAGGTATTTTTCAGGTTTTACGTCTATCCGATATTCGTTTATTTTCAAAATCCTTGCACCATAGCCGTTTAAGACAGTAGCGCCAATCCGCGCCGTTTCCAAACCGTTGGATACTGAAAGTTCCATATAATTCGCAAAGCCTTTATTGGTAGCATGTTTCACCACATTATAGGAAACACCCTGCTCCTTCAAAAGGTGAAGTGCGTTTATGAGATTGACAGAATCACTTAAATGATAGGATAGAATGCCTTTTAAGAGAGTACGAGTCAGTAATTCGGTATCTTCATCAATTAAATCACCATAATAATTGATCTCGATTTTATCAGGAGCCTTTTTATTTAATAATTGAATTACTAGCTGGCCCATTTGATCCCCCAGCAGTAAATATGGCTGCAGCTTTGCTTGTGTTTCTCCAGACATTTGCGGCATGTTAACGGCATTTTGAATCGATTGCGTTTCAAAAATTTCGATAATCTCCGCACTTACTTCTTGGGCAACCTTTTCCTGTGCTTCTACAGTGGAAGCGCCAAGATGCGGCGTGACAATAATATTAGGGTTTTGCAGCAATTCTGGATCGGCTACCGGTTCTTTTGCGAATACATCAAGGGCAGCGCCTGCCACATGCCCGGACTTAATAGCTCTAACTAAAGCTTCCTCGTCAATTACACCGCCACGGGCGCAGTTTACAAAGCGAACCCCTTTTTTCGTTTTGCTTAAATAGTCGTCATTAATCAATCCTCTCGTATCATTCGTCAGAGGCGTATGAATCGTGATAAAATCGGATTCCTGGGCAATTAAATCGAGGCTTGCCTTCGTCATCCCCAGTTTCTTCGCGCGCTCTTCTGTTAAATAAGGATCAAACCCGAGGATGTTCATGCCAAAGCTTTTCGCCCGTTTTGCCACTTCTGTTCCAATTTTGCCCATACCGATAACGCCTAGCGTTTTTTTGTACAATTCCACCCCTTTAAAGGAGTTGCGATCCCATTCACCGCCTGCTGTCTTTTGATGTGCTTGCGGAATTTTTCGCGCTAATGACAACATCATCGCTAATGTATGCTCTGTTGCGGCAATTGTATTTGCCCCCGGAGCATTAATGACGATGATCCCTTTTCGGGTCGCTGCATTGACATCAATGTTGTCGACTCCAACACCTGCACGGGCAATGACCCGAAGCCGGTCTGCTGCCAAAAGTAGTTCTTCGGTTACCTTTGTTTGGCTTCTCACAATTAAAGCATCGTAATGGCCAATAATGTTTTTCAACTCTTCGGTCGGCAATGTAGGCTGCCGATCTACGACAAAATGGGGATGCTCCATAAGACTCACCAAACCAGTGCTGCTAATACCATCTGTTACAAGAACTTTATACATGATCTTTCCAACCTCCTCAGCTATTTAAAAAGCGATACCATTCATTTTCATGTAACTACTACTTCTATGCTAGTAAAACGTTGGGCAATACCCAATGAATCTATCAGAACATTTCTCCTTTCTGTAAAAATAGAAAACGTCCCTCATAACAGACAAAAAAATACCTGTTATGAGGGACGTGAATGAACGTGGTGCCACCCTCTTTTGCTGCTTGAAAAATAAGAGCAGCCTCATAAGTGTAACGGCTTTACACCGGGCATGCCTACTAATAGGTTCAGCTGCCAGTTCAGAAGGGCTAGGTTAAATAAGAAATTGCACCGGTTCGCACCCACCACCGGCTCTCTGTGGCTTTTTCTTACTACCGTCTTCATCATTACTATTTAATAGTGTATAATTAATTGAAATTTCTAATTAAGATGAATATAGGGATTATTCTACAACCTTTTCTTCAAGATTGTAAAGGGCTAAAGCAGAAAATATTTTTCTTTTTACTTTGGAAAATTTCAGAAAAAAAATGCAAGCCTATTATGGCGCGGAAGGAAACGGTTTCACTGGAAAACCATAAAACAAATCTATTGTAAAAGAATAAAGAGAATCATATAATGTCTACAATAGAAAAACATTTGTGCGCCACAAGTGGACAATTGCAGGAGGGGATCTTTATGAAAGCAATCTCGATAGGGTTATTAGGATTAGGCACAGTTGGTTCAGGCGTAGTAAAAATTATTGAAAATCACCAAGATAAATTAATCCATCAAGTGGGGTGTCCGGTTGTCGTTAAAAAGATCCTTGTCCAGGACCTACATAAGAATAGACCGGTTGAAGTAGATACAGAGACTTTAACCTCCAACCCAGATGATATCCTTTTTGACAAGGAAATTGATGTAGTCATTGAGGTTATGGGCGGGGTACATGATACAAAAGACTATTTGATTACCGCTCTTCGCCAAGGCAAGCATGTGGTAACAGCCAATAAAGATTTGATGGCCCTCCATGGTTCCGAGCTCTTAACAGTCGCCACAGAACATGGCTGTGACCTCTTTTACGAAGCAAGTGTGGCTGGCGGTATTCCAGTCTTAAGAGGTCTTGTTGACGGCCTTGCGTCAGACAGGATTACACAAATGATGGGAATTGTGAATGGAACAACCAATTATATATTAACTAAAATGAGTGATGAAGGACGTTCATATGAAGAGGTCCTTAAAGAAGCACAGGAGCTCGGCTTTGCAGAAGCAGATCCAACTGCCGATGTTGAAGGCCTTGATGCGGCACGAAAAATGACCATTCTCGCTACATTAGGGTTTTCAATGCATATTGATTTGGACGATGTAAAGGTCAGTGGTATTTCCAGCATTACTGAAGAAGACTTAAGCTACGGTAAACAATTAGGCTATACGATGAAGTTAATCGGCTATGCCGGTCGTGAGGGTGAAAAGGTCGAGGTCAGTGTTGCACCTACATTCCTATCAAACAATCACCCACTTGCCTCTGTGCAAAATGAATACAATGCAGTTTATGTGTACGGAGAAGCCGTCGGCGAAACGATGTTTTACGGTCCTGGTGCAGGAAGCATGCCAACCGCAACAGCAGTCGTATCGGACCTTGTTGGAGTCATTAAAAATTTACGACTTGGCGTAAATGGCCGCAGTGCTGTTACACCGCAATATCCAAAGCGGTTAAAGGATAATGAAGAAAAGTTCTCCAAATACTTCCTTAGGATTCATGTCCAGGATGAAGTGGGCGTGTTTGCCGATATTACCGCAATTTTTGCTAGACATGGGGTAAGTTTTGAAAAAATTCTGCAGTTGCCAATTAAGAAAAATGAGACATCAGAAATTGTCTTAGTTACACACAAAGCTTCAGAAACTAATTATGATAAGATTTTACTGGAATTATACGATTTAAGCGCAGTTAAGGAAGTAAAAAGTGCATATAGAGTGGTGAGGAAAGCATGATGAGATGGCCGGGATTATTAGAAGCATATAAAGAATATTTACCAATTAACGAACAAACACCTAAGCTTACGCTAAATGAGGGAAATACACCGTTAATCAAGCTTGAAAGGCTATCCCAGGAATGGGGCGTTGAGCTTTATGTAAAAGTTGAAGGGGCTAACCCAACCGGTTCTTTCAAAGACAGAGGGATGGTTATGGCTGTTGCCAAGGCAGTAGAGGAAGGCAGTAAAACCGTTATCTGTGCATCCACAGGAAATACATCCGCGGCAGCGGCAGCATATGCGGCGCGGGCCGGAATCAATTGTATCGTTGTCATCCCAGAAGGGAAAATTGCGCTGGGAAAACTGGCGCAAGCAATGATGTATGGAGCAGAAATTATCTCGATTGAGGGAAATTTCGACGAAGCGTTAAAAATGGTGCGAAATATTAGTAAGGTAGAACCGATTGCGCTCGTAAATTCGGTCAATCCTTATCGGCTTGAGGGACAAAAAACAGCCGCATTTGAAGTGTGTGACCAGCTTGGGGCTGCACCTGAAATTTTAGCAATTCCGGTTGGAAATGCCGGAAATATCAGTGCATATTGGAAAGGGTTTAAAGAATACAACGAGAAGAAGGAGACGGGACTGCCACGAATGTTTGGCTTTGAAGCAGCGGGTGCGGCAGCACTTGTCCATAATCGCGTCTTTGAAAATCCGGAAACCATAGCAACAGCCATTCGAATTGGTAATCCTGCAAGCTGGGATCTTGCAGTGAATGCCGTCGAAGAATCCCATGGCCAATTTGATGAAGTAAGCGATGAAGAAATAATTACCGCTTATAAAAAATTAGCAGCCGCTGAAGGTGTATTTGCTGAACCTGCATCCTGCGCATCCATTGCCGGCGTGTATAAGAGTATCCAAAATGGAAAAATCAGCAAAGGGACAAGAATTGTCGCTGTGCTGACAGGTAATGGTTTAAAGGACCCTGACACAGCTATCAGTAGCAGTCTTGTCACACCAGTTCCATTACCAAACGATGAAAAAGCTGTTGCTGAACATATTCGAGGAGTTGTCCGCGGATGACTTTACATGATCGCTTTGTGATTAAAGTACCTTCGAGTACAGCAAACCTTGGGCCTGGCTTCGATTCAATCGGTCTAGCATTAAATTTATATCTAACATTAGAAATCGAGAAGAACGATCAGTGGGAATGCTATTCTTCGTGTGAGGAATTGAAGGATCTCCCAACCGATGAGAGCCATTTTATCTGCCAAGTTGCCATTAAGACCGCCGCTAATTATGGAATAGAGTTACCTCCTTGTAAAATAAAAATAGAGAGTGAGATTCCCTTAGCGCGAGGACTTGGCTCAAGTGCGGCGGCGATTGTTGCCGGAATTGAGCTTGCGGATGCGGTTGGCGGCTTACGTTTAACGAAAAACGAAAAGCTTCTGCTTGCTACAAAGTGGGAAGGGCATCCGGATAATGTGGGTGCTTCTCTATTTGGAGGACTTGTCATCGGAAGGTATGATCAACATGACGTAGATATGCTTTCCATTACTGACCTCCCTGTCGAAATGGTGACGGTGATACCGGGGGAAATTTTATTGACGAAGGAATCGCGCGATGTTTTACCTGCCGCCTATTCACGGCAAGAGGCTGTCCAGGCTTCTTCCACTGCTAACCTTTTGATTGCTGCTCTAGTAAGTCAAAATTGGAATCTTGCCGGAAAAATGATGGGACAAGACCGTTTCCATCAGCCCTATCGACAACCGCTGATTCATTTTTATCAAGAGATTGAATCATGTGCAAAGTCCAATGGGGCATTCGGAGTGGCATTGAGCGGTGCCGGGCCAACAGTCATTTGCTTTAGTGAAAAAGGAAAAGGGCAGGAGCTGGCGTATGCCTTAGGTCAGGAATTTCCCAGCATGACTGTAAAAAGGTTGTCAATCGATTATTTTGGCAGCTGTGTAAAGGAAGTTGAGGAATTTGTGAAATAAACGGGACAGCAGCGGCTGCCCCGTTTATTTTTTGGCGATAAATTCCTCAAAATCCACGATGCTTAACGGTTTGCTAAACAAATACCCTTGCATTTGAACACAATTTTTCGATAGAAGGAAATCCTTTTGATATTCTTCTTCGACACCCTCTGCGATGACATCGAGATGGAGACTGCGAGCAAGATTAATGATCGCTTCTGCAATCTCGGCGTTTTCATGATTCTCATTTATATTCTGGATAAAGGATTTATCGATTTTCAAGGTGTTAATCGGTAAATCTTTTAAATAGCTTAAGGAAGAGTATCCTGTTCCGAAATCGTCAATAGACACAGCAATTCCCATCGCTTTTAGTGATTTGAGTGCTTGGATGATTTCGCTTGAATTCGTTAAGAGAATGCTTTCGGTAATTTCTATTTCTAAATTATTTGGTGGTAACTGACTTTCAGTCAGAATTTCTTTAACCCGTTGGACCATCTGTAGTGGTTCCTGAAATTGACGTGCCGAGAAGTTAATGGATATCGATAAAGGCTGTGGACGGGTTGCATTCCATATGCTAACCTGCTGACAGGCCATGTTCATTACTAGTTCCCATAAGGGCTGGATTAACCCCGTATCTTCTGCGATGGGAATAAACACTTCTGGTGAGACGACGCCAAAGACATCATCTGTCCATCTTACCAGGGCCTCCGCGCCAAATAAGGTACCTGTATCGACATTGGTTTTTGGTTGATAGAACACTTCAATTTTTTTATTATCAATTGCTTTTCTTAAGTGCGCCTCTAAACGTGGTCTTTCAATGTTTGACTGACTTAATTTCTCAGAATAAATGGTTACTTTATTACCACCGGTCTTTTTCGCAGAATACATAGCTAAGTCCGCATAAATAATGAGGGTGTCCATGTTTTTTGTATGCTCTGGATAGATGCTGATGCCGCAGCTAGCACTGAGATAAATTTCCTTGCCATTTAATGAGTAGGACTTTTTTAAATGATTGACAACCTTTTCTGCTGCTGCCTTTGTTTCATCGATCGTAAGATTCATGAGTAATATAATAAATTCATCGCCGCCCTGCCTTGTGATGATCGTGTTATCATCAACCGGAAGAGAATCCTTAATCCTCCCTGAAGCAATTTTTAGGATTTCATCCCCATTGTTATGCCCAAACGAATCGTTTACCTGTTTAAAGCGATCCAAATCAATGAATAGAACTGACACGGTTTCCCCAGTTTCATCTGCATGATCAATGATTCGTTTTAACTTTTCTTGGAAATAGCGTCTGTTTAACAGACCTGTTAATGGATCATGGTAGGCCTGGTATTCGATAAGCTCTTTACTTTGATTTAAATCCTCCAGATAACCGTGCAAATGGTTTGACATGGCATTTACGTTTTCGGTGAGCAGTCCTAATTCATCTTTTCGTTTTAACTTTAATTTTTTTCCAAAGTTCCCTTGCGCAATTTCATTTACATGCTCAACGATATAGCCGATTGGCTGGGTGATCGACCTTGAAAATAGAAAGCTAACAATTAACACGATAATCATAATCGCGATGGATAACAAAATATGTACTTTTAACTCGTGAACCAGTTCCGCATGAATTAATCCATAATTATAAACAAGGCCAATGACGAATGGCTGATCATTTTTTGAAAAAATAGGGACGAAGGTTTTCCTGACCAATTTGCCATTAAGATTCCCTTTATAGACTTGAATTTTTTTCTCTGTAATTGCCTCTTTGACTAGATTCGCATCAGTAGTGTAGTTTTGATATTTATACTCTCCGTACCAAATAGGCAGTGCCGAAATGCGAATATATTTATTGCCGTTTAAATGGACAACTTCCTCCTTTTTGCCAAAGTTTTTCGGATTAAATACGGTTACCTCCAATATGCCTTCTTCCTTTGTAAAGTCCTTGATGATTTTCCATGGCCCGAATCGTTTTTCATAATCAGTTATTTTGTCGCGAAAATAGGGGTTGATAATATAATTCGTTGTCCCATCAAAGTAATAGCCCCATTTATCAATGTGTTTCGGATCAGATGAAGCGACCTCAATCGGACCGGACCAGTAATTTGGCAAGGTCATTCCCTTTCCAACGGAAACAGGCTTTAAGGAAAAAAGCTGAAGATAAGCATCATACCAATAGCCCCAGCCTTTAGTGGACATGCCGATTTCATGAGGGTCGGAGGACCTTACGCCGACAATGTCATTACTTGTTTTTGCCAATAAGGTAATATGGGAAACACCGGTTTCCTTTGCCAAAGAAACCAGCTGCTCGTTGGTGATATCTTGATATCGTGCCGGAAGCGCATTTTTTATAGCTAATGAAGCCGTTCGCAAGTCTCTGCCAAGAATGTCTTCTACATATAAGCTGCTGCTTTTCGTATTTTTGACCTGAAAAGAAACCTCTTTAACAATCATTTTGATGACGATTTCGTTATATTCAAGCAGTTGATTTTTCGAACGAAAATAATGAAAGGCATTATTGGTTAATAAAATGAGAAAAACTAAAAGACTAAAAAGCAACGGAATCTTTCTTTTAATCGACAATGACGCAGCACCCCAATTTGTATTCCTTTCTATCTATTTTTTTCAAGTAAATGCATTTTATTACATAGAAAAAAGCCAATTTATTATTTGGAGTATGATAAAATAGTGTAAATATTATGAAAATAGGGAGGGAGGATATGAATTGAAGCTGCCACTCATTCAAACTAAACTACGGATTCCCGTGGTAAAGGATGATTTTATCAGAAGGGCAAAGCTTACACAGAAAATGAAAGAGATGAATGACTATCCTTTGACCATTATCCATTCCGGAGCCGGGTTTGGAAAAAGTACGGCACTTGCCTTATTTATGAGGGATGAGAAAATTCCAGGCTGCTGGTATTCCCTTTCCTCTATGGATGATGACATCCTGCCCTTTCTCACCTACATCGTTCATTCTATTCGAAGAGTTATACCGGATTTTGGAATGGAATTAGCTGCATTTATCGATACAATGGACCGCTACATTAAGGAAGAAGAACTTAGCATTCTTTGTTCTCTTTTTATTAATGAAATCCTTGCGACTGATTCGCCCATTACACTCATTTTGGATGACTTTCATCAAATTGAACACTCCTATACCATCAATAGCTGGATGGAAAAATTACTAGAACATATCCCCTCTAATTTACATATGGTCATTTCCAGCCGCAGCCGCCCAGGGTGGAAACAATTGACGAAAATGAAAGCCTGCGGACAATTATTAGAAATAACAAGAGAAGACTTAGTGCTTACGATTGAAGAAATGGAACTCCTTTTAACGGATCTATATGGTTTAGAGATGGAATTCCAACAATTGCATACGATTTTTGAAATGACAGAGGGCTGGGTCATCGCGATATGCATGATTGCCCAGCAGATTCCCTTAAAAAGGGATATTTCCGAACTTTTTGAACATTCCTCACACTCGCTGCACGACTTTTTTCAGTATTTAGTGATGGAAGTGTTTTCGAAACAGCCGCCAATTATCCAGCAGTTCCTTGAGCAAACTTCGATATTCGAAGAAATTGAGGAGGAAATCTGTCATGAAGTTATCGGGCTGCAAGGAGCTGCAGTCATGCTTGAGCAATTGAAGGACCGGAATTTATTCATCCAAAAGGTTGGTTTGAACCATTATCGTTATCACGCCTTATTTAGAGAGTTTCTCGAAAATATGTTTCAAAAAAATAATCCTAGTCAGTATGCTGCACTTAATGAGAGATGCGCCCGTTTTTATGAAAAAAGACAGCTATGGGAGGAAGCGCTTTATCATTATAAAAAGATTGATCACCATAAAGCGATTGCCTCCATTTTACAAGAGAACGGCTTACAAATGCTTGAGAGCGGCAAATTGGAAAGCCTATACGATCAATTATCGATTCTTCCTCAAGTGGAGTTGGAAGCGTACAATCTTCTTTGGTATTTAAAAGCGGAAATCCACCGCTACCGTTCCCAATACCAAGAGGCTGAAGTGTGTTATGAAAGGTCTTTTTTTGGTGCGAAACAAAAGCACGATAATCTTGGGATGAGTATGGCCCTTGAAGGCAAGGCGAAGATTTTTTTAGACACAATTCAGCCGCACCATGCCGAACGTCTTTTATACGAAGCGATTCATCATCGAGAAAAACTTAGTGGTTTTGATGAAGAAAAGGGGAAACTCTATCAATTACTATCTGAGAATCTTTTAAACCTAGGGAAAGCATCTGAGGCTGAGAGGTGGATTGAAAAAACAAAGGCAGCTAATTTCGATGGGAATTTAGAAGCAAGATTGTATCTTAGAACCGGCCGATTCGAGGAGGCAAAGAAAGTCCTCTATAAAGAAAAGGTGAATGGTACCATTGGTTACTTACTACCGCAAGCCCATCGCGAAACGGATCTATTGCTTTCCTTAATTGAAGCCTTTACCGGCGAGGGAGAAAAAGCCAAGGAACTTGCCCAACAGGGAATTCAACAAGGAATAAGTCTAAAAGCTCCGTTCGTTGAAGCATGCGGCTGGATTCGCATGGGTCATGCCGTGCAAATTTTAAATAAATATGAATCCCATTTAGCCGAAAATTGCTACCAAACAGCCTTAGAAATCATGGGCCAGCTCGGTGTCAACAGAGGGAAGGCCGAGCCCTTAATGGGACTTTGTATTTTATACGGAACAAGGGGAGAACTGGAGCGGGCCTTGGATGTTGGCAAAAAGGCATTGCAGGAAACAGAAAAGGTACAAGATGTTTGGCTGTCAGCCTGCATTACACTTTGCATGGGGATTACCTGCATATATAATGAACAGCTGCCAATGGCACTTCATTACTTGGAAAAGGCAGATTCTTCCTTTCAGCAATGTGGGGATTCCTTTGGACAAATGCTTAGTAAGTTTTGGTTTTCCTATCTTTATTATTGGGAGAAAAAACCTGAAGATTTTAAAGAAACAATGGGTGAATGTTTAACCCTTTTACACAATCAAGACTATGAGTTCTTTTTATATCACAGATCTGTATTCGGCCCAAGGGATCTCCAAGCGTTTGTGCCGTTGTTACTTGAGTGCATAAGCATGAATATTCAGAAGTCGTTTGTTAGAAAAGTCTTACAGGATTTAGGGGTCAACACATTGGACTCCCATCCCGGGTATTCCATTCGTGTGCAGACTCTTGGCCAATTCCGACTATGGCTTGGGGAGAAAGAGGCGGCGGAAAAGGAATGGCAGAGAGAAAAGGCAAAAGAATTATTTCAGTTATTCATCACTGTAAGTGAGCCGATGACCAAGGACGAAATCATGCAAATTCTTTGGCCAAATCAAGATAAAAAGAGTGCTGATCGTGATTTCAAGGTTGCATTAAATAGCCTACAGCATGTCTTAGAACCAACACGGAAAGCAAGAGCGAATCCTTTCTTTATCATTCGCGACGGGATGTTTTACGGGTTAAATCCAAATGCCGTGATTGAAGTAGATACATCTCATTTTCAGGCTTTAATTCAAGCGGGTCTGAATGAGGCCGATGAAGAAAAGGTTATTTATTCCCTTGAGAGCGGACTGACTCTATATCAAGGCGACTATTTGCCAGACCGTCGCTATGATGATTGGTGTATAAGTAAAAGAGAGAGTCTGCTTGTTTATTTTTTACGCGGTGCCGAAAAAATAGCGCAATTAAGGGTTCGCCGTGAAAATTACGATGCGGCAATCTATTGGTGTGAAAAAATCCTCGAACGTGACCGCACATGGGAAGAAGCTTATCGCTTATTAATGTATTGCTATTATCGAAAAAATAACCGCCCCCATGCGATGAAATGGTACCAAAAATGCACCGAAGTTTTGGAGGATGAATTGGGCGTTACCCCATTAGAGCCGACTAGGCATATGTACAATATGATCATTGAATCGGAAAGCATTTTTAAATCGATTGAACAGCCTTAACGGATAGGGCTGTTTTTTTTGTTCAAGCCTTGTGCTTTTCTTTTTTGTAACTCCTCTGTAACTTCCTGCGCCTATCCTTAAATCAATGGTTTGAAAGTTTTACAGTAAACATTTTAAGGGGGAAAAGCTGTGAAGGGGTATCACGGAAAATGGGCATTAGTAGGGTTACTTATGTTTTTAATGATTGTTACCAGTGCCTGCAGTTCTGACAAGTCAACATCAGAGCCGAAGGACGATGGCGGTGGGAAAACAGAAAATAAGGCTTCAATTAAAATCGGGGTACTTGCCTCTAAAACGGGCGCACTCGAGTCTTATGGAAAACAAACATTAAGAGGATTTGAGCTCGGGCTTGATTATGCAACAGAAGGAAAAATGGAGGTGGCTGGAAGAAAGATTGAATTCATTGTCGAAGATACAGAAACAAAGCCAGAGGTCGCCGTGCAAAAAGCCACGAAGTTATTAGAAGAGGATAAGGTTGATTTCCTAGTAGGATCGTCCAGCTCGGCAGACACGTTAGCGGTGTTGCCGCTGGCAGAGGAATATCAAAAGATTATGGTTGTTGAACCAGCGGCCGCTGATAGTATTACAGGTTCAGAGTTTAATAAGTATATGTTCCATTCTGCGCGTAACTCCTCACAGGATGCGGTTGCTGGTGCAGCAGCGATTGCCAAAAAGGGCGTAAAGATTGCAACCCTTGCACCGGACTACTCTTTTGGTCGTGACGGTGTGGCGGCCTTTAAAGAAGCAGCGGAAAAATTGGGCGCTGATATTGTCAAGGAAGAATATGCAGATCCTGCTGCAACAGACTTTACCTCTAATATTCAAAAAATCATCGATGCAAAACCTGATTATCTCTTTGTTGTTTGGGCAGGGGCCAACTCCCCATGGAAGCAAATTGCTGACATGAAGGTACAGGATAAAGGAATCAAGATTTCTACAGGGGCACCGGATATTGCCGCATTATCGACAATGGAGCCGTTGATTGGCATGGAAGGCTTCACCGTTTATTATCATGACCTGCCAAAAAATAAAATGAATGACTGGCTAGTAGCAGAACACCAGAAACGCTTTAACGGTGATGTTCCTGATTTGTTTACACCAGGCGGGATGAGTGCAGCCATTTCCATAGTAGAGGCATTGAAGAAAACAAATGGTGAGGCGGATGCTGATACATTAATCAAAACGATGGAAGGCATGAGCTTTGAAACACCGAAAGGAAAAATGACCTACCGGGGGGAGGATCACCAAGCCCTGCAAACTTTGTATGCAATTAAATTAGAGAAGAAAGACGGTGTCTCGTACCCGGTTCCAGTACTAATTAGGGAACTGACTCCTGAAGAAACAGCTCCACCGGTCCGAAATAAGTAAGTTCCATATCAAGAAAAATGACGGGGGTTAGACCAACTGCAACACGGTCACCCTCTTCCTTATTTCAATTGAAAAGGCGGTGAAGCAGATGTCTGTGCTTATTGAAACAACTGATTTATCCATTACCTTTGGCGGCCATACTGCCGTGGATGGTGTCAGTATTTCTGTCCCTGAGAAACACTTTAAGTCCATTATTGGACCGAATGGTGCTGGGAAAACAACTTTTTTTAATCTTTTAAGTGGTCAATTAATGCCCACTAAAGGGAAAATCTATTATCGCGGTAAGGATATCACCAAGTACTCGCCGACAAATCGCACAAGAGGAGGGATTGGCCGTTCCTTCCAAATTACTAATGTATTTCCTAATTTAACGGTGTTGGAGAATGTAAGATTAGCTGTCCAATCGCAGGCGGGAATTCGCTACCAGATGCTGTTTCATTATAAAAAATATCGCACATTTGAAGAAAAGGCATTAGACTGGCTCAAGCTTGTCCTGTTAAACGAAAAAAAGGAATCATTGGCAGGCAATCTTGCCCATGGTGAAAAACGCAAGCTGGAAATTGCGATGCTGCTGGCGCTAGAGACGGAAGTTCTTTTACTAGATGAACCAACAGCAGGGATGTCACTTGAAGAAGTTCCAGCCATTTTAAAAGTAATTAAGCGAATAAAGGAACAAGGGAACCGGACGATTATCCTGATTGAGCACAAGATGGATATGATCCTCGATTTATCAGATTCGGTGATGGTCCTCTTTAATGGAAGGCTATTGGCTGATGGAACCCCGGAAGAGATTATGAACAATGAAACCGTGCAGTCTGCCTATTTAGGAGGTCAAATAGATGAACGACCTGTTGAAACTTGATCAAATAGAAACACATATTGGTCAATACCACATTCTCCAAGGTGTTTCCTTTGAAGTGAAAAAAGGCGAAGTAACCGTTCTGCTAGGAAGAAATGGAGCTGGAAAAACAACAACATTACGAACGATTATGGGGCTGAATCCAGCCTCGAAGGGGAGCGTTATATTTAAGGGTGAAGCAATTCAGTCCCTGCCAACTTATACGATTGCGAAAAAGGGTATTGGTTATGTTCCCGAGGATCAGGGGATTTTTGCCGGACTAACCGTTGAGGAAAATATGAGAGTAGCCATTCAAAAAGATGATGAGGAAACCGCTAAACGGATGGATTCAATCTTACATTTGTTCCCTGACTTGAAAACGTTCTGGAAAAAACCGGGCGGCCTGTTAAGTGGCGGACAAAAACAAATGCTTTCCATCGCAAGGGCCTATGTAAACGAAAATGAATTGCTATTAATTGATGAGCCAAGTAAAGGCTTGGCCCCAATCGTCGTCGAGAAGGTAATGGAATCGATTATACAAATGAAAGATCAAACCACCATTGTATTAGTAGAGCAAAACTTCATGATGGCGAGTACGATTGGTGATTGTTTTTACATCATTGATGATGGCAGAACGGTCAGTCATGGAACCATGAAGCAATTAAAAGAAGATGAAGAAATGAAACGGAAATATCTAGGGATTGCGTAAGGAAGGAGGGACGGCTAAGTGGATTTAATCATAAATTTAACCTTAAATGGTCTGGCGACAGGGATGCTAATTTTTTTATTGGCGGCCGGTTTAACGCTTATTTTCGGTTTGATGGATGTACTGAATTTTGCTCACGGTGGATTATTCGCCTGGGGAGCGTACAGCGGTCTTTGGGTTTATTCGCAGACAAATAGCTTTATCATCGGGATTATTGGCGCAATCTTGACCGGATTTCTGCTCGGAATTATCACTGAAAGATGGATTATTAAACCGGTTTATGGAAACCATGTGCAGCAAATCTTAATCACACTTGGTCTGATGCTTGTTTTATCCGAAATGCTGAAGGTTATTTGGGGACCCAATCAAATCACGGCATCGCCTCCGGATTATTTAAAGGGAAGTTGGGAGCTTGGCGGCGTTATTATCATCAAGTACCGGGTATTTATCATAGTGGTCGGGTTTCTCATTTTTGCAGGGGTGCAATTTTTGCTTAAAAAAACAAAGATTGGCCTTGTTGTCCGAGCCGGTGTCATGAATAAAGAAATGGTGCAAGCACTTGGAATCAATATTCAACGGGTGTTTATGTTTGTTTTTATGATTGGTGCCGGGATGGCGGCGCTAGGCGGGGTGCTGCTCGGACCGTACTCCGGCGTTATTCATGCCGGTATGGGGATGGAATTCGCCATCTTAGCCTTTATTGTCGTTGTCATTGGGGGAATGGGAAATTTCAAAGGTTCGGTACTGGCGGCGATTCTGGTTGGGCTTTCAGGATCATTTATGGCTTATTATGTTCCAGATTTATCATTGGCCGTTAATATGCTCCTAATGGCGATTGTGTTAATTATTCGACCGCAGGGCTTATTTGGAGCGAGGGGGTGAGAAGATGCGATGGATTCAAGGAAATAGAATGACGGCTATCATTTTAGTCATTGCTGCTTTTCTGCTCCTTTTGCCGTTTATCTATGAATCAAGAAACTTACTCATTTTATTAACACAGGTGTTTGTTTTTTCGATCTTTGCGATGAGTTATGATTTATTGTTGGGGTTTACTGGAATCGTTTCCTTTGGTCACGCCATGTTTTTTGGCATTGGGGCCTATACGATGGGGATTTTTATGAAACGGTTTGAACCAACGCTAGGGTATTTCCTTCTAGCCGTGCTGGTGACAATTGTATTAACCGCTTTCGTTAGCTTCCTTGTTGGGCTGCTCACTCTTCGTTTAAAAAGTCATTTCTACGCGATGTTAACCCTATCGTTATCAGGACTGTTTCTTGTCCTGGCGGAGAAATGGCGGACGATGACCTATGGAAATGATGGCTTTACCTTTCGCGTCCCGGAACAGTTTATCGACCGAACTAATTTTTATTTGCTTAGTTTATTCGTTATGCTTGCGGTATTTCTCATCTTAAAACGGTTTACCAATTCCCCGCTTGGCCGGGTCCTTCAAGCGGTTAGGGAAAATGAACAACGAACGGAATCATTAGGGTTCCATGTCCTACATTATAAAATTGCTGCAAGTGTGGTTTCCGGTGTATTAGCAGGCATCGCTGGAATTTTGTATGCGATCTCGCTTCGATTTGTGAATACAAGTGTGTTTGCGATGGATATTACCTTGGATGCTTTATTAATGACGATTATTGGCGGTGTGGGTACATTGGTTGGCGCCATGATTGGAGCAGGTTTAATCGAGTTTGCCCATCATTGGTTGACCGAACTGGCGAAGGAGCATTGGATTTTTGAGCGCTGGATTATTTTCTTTGGCATTATTTATATTTTGGTCGTGATGTTTTTCCCAAAAGGTATTGTCGGAACTTTAAGCACACTTTCCTGGAAACGGAAAAAACAGCAGACGGTAAAAAAGGAAGAAAAAGTGGTGGGATAGAAGGTGGAAATGCGTGGAGCCTAATCAAATTGCGTCCTTCGTCGTTCGGTTTCAATTAGCGGCCGTTGAGAAGGAAACTGGCAGAAAACAATGGCGAATAAAGGTTACCCATGTACAGAAGCAACAGGAAACCTTATTTGGGTCGATGGCGGAAGCAATGGTATATATGGAGGAAATGGCTGAGGAAGCATAGGTGAAAAGGTGATGGGGATGCAAATTGGAATAGTAAGCACCGGAACATATCTTCCGGAGGAATTTATGAGCGGAAAAGAGATTGCGGAACGAGCAGGTCTCCCCGCCCAGGTGGTCGAAGAGAAAATGGGAATCAAGAAAAAATATATCCCAGGGTCTGGCGACCATACGTGTGAAATGGGGATTATCGCCGCCAAACAAGCAATTGCAAAGGCTGGTATAGATCCAATGGAGATTGACCTGGTGATTTATATTGGCGAAGAACATAAGGAATACCCACTTTGGACGGCTGGAATTAAGCTGCAGGAAGAAGTGGGGGCGTTAAATGCCTGGGCATTTGATGTGGCGTTAAGATGCGGGACGACCATTATGGCTTTGAAAGTGGCGAAAAGTTTGATGATCGCGGACCCTTCTATAAACACCGTCTTGCTCGCAGGCGGGTATCGCAATGGGGATTACATTGATTACGAGAATCCGAGAACCCGATTCATGTTCAACCTTGGTGCCGGGGGCGGGGCGATTCTTTTACGAAAGGGGCATAACGAAAATCTACTATTAGAAACAGACCTAATTACGGACGGTTCTTTTTCTGAGGATGTAGTGGTTGTTGCCGGCGGTACGAAAAATCCGATAACAAAAGAGGCGATTGACCAGCGCCTCAATAAGCTCGATGTCCTTGACCCAGAAGGGATGAAACAGCGCTTAGAACAAAAGTCGATGAACCACTTTTTAAAGGTTATTCGTGAATCTTTACGAAAAAGCGGCTATCGTGAAGCAGATCTCTCTTATTTGGCGATTCTTCACATGAAAAAAACGGCCCATGAATATGTTTTAAAAGAGCTAGGCTTGACCGAAGAGCAATCTATTTATCTAGAAGACTATGGGCATATCGGACAAATTGATCAGATTTTATCCCTGGAGCTTGGCTTGCAGGAAGGGAAAATAAAGGATGGCGATGTTGTTGTATTAGTCAGTGCCGGCATTGGCTACGCTTGGGGCGCAACCACTATTAAATGGGGGAAGGGTGATGGAAATGGGTAAGATTTCTATGAAAGAAGTGCTTCTGCCGAATGGAGAAACATTGGCTTACAGGGAGAGAGAAGGCGGCGAGGTAAAGGTATTGTTAATCCATGGGAATATGACGTCATCAAAGCATTGGGATCTCGTCCTTGATAACATGGATGCAAAGTATAAGCTTTATGCGGTGGATTTGCGCGGCTTTGGCGGCTCTAGCTATAACAATCTAGTCATGTCGATGAAAGATTTTTCAGATGATGTCAAGCAATTTGTTGACGAGATTGACTTGAGGGATTTTGCGTTTGTTGGCTGGTCAACGGGTGGTGCAGTTGCCATGCAATTTGTCGTTGATTACCCGGGCTATTGTAATAAATTGGTTTTATTAGCGTCAGAATCGACTCGTGGCTATCCATTCGATGGAAAAATAAATGAACAGGATGTGCCGAGGCGATTTTCCCTGCATGAAGAGATTAAACAGGATTTGATTCGGACGATACCTGTGCAAACTGCCTACGACACGAATAATGCGGAGTTATTAAAACTGATTTGGAATTCAGTTATTTATACCCAAAATCAACCCGCTCCGGAACTTTATGATGAGTATGTGCAAGACATGAGAACACAAAGGAATTTGGCTGAAGTTCATCACGCAAATAATATCTTTAATATTAGCCATCATCATAACGGACTCGTTGAAGGTAACGGGAAAGTAGATTTAATTGATGTTCCTGTGCTTGTGCTGCAAGGGGATCGCGATATGGTGATTGCAAAAGCGATGACGCAAGAACTTGTGGAGGACTTAGGTGATAAAGCTGTTTATATCGAATTAAAAGATTGTGGACATTCACCGTTAGTAGATGATCTCCCGCAATTATTAAAAGCGATGGCACAATTTTTGGAGGAGTAAGTAATGAAATTAAGAGATAAAGTAGCGATCATAACAGGGGCGGCGGCTGGAATTGGCTTTGCTGCTGCAGAGGTCTTTGCCCGAGAAGGCGCGAAGGTGGCAATGGCCGATTTTAATGTGGAGCAAGGGGAAGCACGAGCTCGTGAGCTGCAGCATAAAGGCTATGAAGTGACCTTTTTTCAAGTAAATGTAGCGGACCGCGGGAGTGTGGATCATATGGTAGAAAAGGTTCGGGCAGCATTTGGAAAAATTGATATCTTGATTAATAACGCAGGGATCACAAGAGATGCGATGTTGTCTAAGTTGTCGGTTGAAGATTTCCAACAGGTACTTGATGTCAATCTAACAGGCGTCTTTCATTGTACACAAGCAGTATTGCCGGCGATGATTGAAAACGGGGGCGGTCGAATTATTAATACATCTTCTGTCTCTGGAGTCCATGGAAACGTCGGGCAAACGAATTATGCGGCTACAAAAGCCGGTGTTGTCGGAATGACGAAAACATGGGCGAAGGAACTTGGGCGAAAAGGAATTAATGTCAATGCAGTAGCTCCGGGTTTTATCGAAACAGGAATGACAGCAAAGGTAC
This sequence comes from Neobacillus sp. OS1-2, assembly GCF_030915505.1. Lineage (GTDB taxonomy): Bacteria > Bacillota > Bacilli > Bacillales > Cytobacillaceae > Neobacillus. The sequence goes on along the minus strand of NZ_CP133265.1, from coordinate 887,755 downwards.
CGGAAAAAGTTTTGGCACAAATGCTGCAGATGGTGCCGCTGGCTCGCTTAGGAAAGGCCGAGGATATCGCAAATGCCTATCTCTTCTTGGCATCAGATGAATCAAATTATGTAAATGGCACTGTGCTGCATGTGGATGGCGGGATTATGATGTAATAGTTTGGAGAGAAGCGACCTTTTGATAAGGGTCGTTTTTTTATGTTAAATTGTAGTTCATATTAGGCCATACATTCCCATTAATTGTGCCCAAGACAAGGAGAAAGGAACCGCGACGGTCACAAAAAAAATAATTGTGCCCAAGACAAGGATAAAAGAGCCGCAACTGTCACAAAAAAAATTAATTGTACCCGCGAAAAGGAAAAAAGAGCTGCGTCGGTCACAAAATATGGGACATATACGCTAAATTTTGGAGCTATCATGTAAATTTCTTCCTTCCAAATACATAATTGGTTTAATATTCGGTTGTAACTCCCCCGCAACTGAAAATGAGTAAGATAGTTCCATCAAGTAGAGAAGGAGCGATTGGTCGGTGAGGTGGGAACTGGATTGGCTGGAAAATCGGGCACGATTATCGCCACATAAGAATGCGGTTATAGATGAAAAGACAAGTAAGGCTTGGACATTTGAACAATTGAATAAGCGGGCAAATTCGACCGCAAGCTGGCTTTATACCCGGGGGGTAAAAAAAGGTGATCGAGTTGCCCTATTATCACCAAACGATATTAGCTATTTTGACTTCATGTTTGCCTGCGGAAAAATTGGCGCCATTTTCGTTCCACTTAATTGGCGGTTATCACTGCATGAAATAAACGAGATATTGGCAGATTGTACACCGATCGTAATCGTGATTCATCAGGAGTTCGAAACTATATGCCAACAGTTAAATAACTTAAGTACGTTTTTAATAGAGGAAGCCAGCAATTACGAAGCGCAGGTCTCTTACGTAATTAGCGAGGAAATCTTAGAAACTGACCCGCTGGCGATGATTTATACTGGCGGGACCACAGGGAAACCAAAGGGTGTGGTCTTAAGCCATCAATCCATTCTCTGGAATGCCATGAACACTATCCTAAGCTGGGGGTTGGCAGAAGACGATGTGACGGTAAATTATATGCCTATGTTTCATACTGGTGGACTAAATGCCTTAAGCATTCCGCTTCTCATGATGGGCGGGACAGTCGTCATAGGCAAGTCATTTGTAGGAAAAGAAGCAGTGGAAACCTTGAATCGGTTTAACTGTACCACGATTCTCCTGGTCCCCACCATGTATCATTCGCTGATTCAAACAGCTGAATTTCAGAATAGCGACTTTCCTTGTATGAAAATTTTTTTATCAGGAGCAGCACCATGCCCGATGCAAATTTACGAGGCATTTCAGAAAAAAGGGTTAGCTTTTAAGGAAGGGTACGGCCTAACGGAAGCGGGGCCAAATAATTTTTATATTAGTCCTGTGGATGCACAAATAAACCGTGGATCTGTCGGCAAACCGATGCTGTTTAATACAATTAAATTAGTAAAAACAGATGGCTGTGAAACGGAGCCCAATGAGGTCGGGGAGCTTTTAATAAAAGGGAAGCATGCCTTTTCGTTTTATTGGAATCAAGAACAGGAAACAAAGGAAACGGTTAAGGATGGCTGGATTCATACAGGGGATTTAGCGAAAAGGGATGAACAGGGCTTTTATTACATTGTCGGCCGAAAAAAAGAGATGATTATTACGGGTGGTGAAAATGTCTATCCACTTGAAATAGAGCAGTGGCTGGCAGCCCACCCGGCGATTGACGAAGCGGCTGTTCTAGGGCTTCCAGATGAGAAATGGGGTGAAGTGGTTGCCGCATTCATAACCTTTAAGCATACCTACAGCATCCAAGATGAGGAATTACGAACCTATTGTCAGTCAAAACTAGGCCGCTATAAAATTCCAAAACAATTCATTCGCTTAGAGGAATTGCCAAAGACCCATGTTGGTAAAATAGATAAAGAGAAATTAAAAGAAATGAAGATTCAAAGCTAGAAGGGAGGAACGGTGACGTCCTCCTTTTTAGCTTTTTTCGGCAAGATTCATTGCAGTGTCTGACACCGTAAGGTCAACCTTCAATTGTTCACCTAAATGATGAGGGTGATAGTACCCCTTAGCCATCATATAGGCGGTGATTTTCTCGTGAGTGGCAATCGCATCATTTAATTGCGCTCTTAAGGCCGCCTTCAATTCGGGTGTAGCTGTTTCCGTAATGGCGACAGCATAATTGCGGACCCCTGCCTTAGCTGAAATGAGAAAGTCCGTCGCAATCACTTGATCGGTCATCCCGCCCATGCCCATTAGGTTTTGAAGGAGTTGATTCATTCGGCTTCCCTCCGTTCAGTCAAAAACTGTTGCAACTGCTGAATATGTTGGATACCAGTGGTGACATCTGCCGATAGAATGGCTTTTAACTCTTCATCCTGAGCTAACCCGCTCATCATCGTCGCTTTAGTTAAACATAGATTTTTAAACGATAACAATTCATGAAGATCTATCGTTTCATGAAGCCCCAAATATTTCGTCATTCCATTTACCCCCGCTTAAGCTTACTTCCTACCTTTATAATTTCTTAGACGGATACTGATTATTCATTTGCATAAAAGGATGGACCATCTGGGGAAAATACAAGTTGTACGAATCCGGGAGGGTTGCACTAATGGAAAAAGAAGGATTGGCCATACATGAGACAATGGAAACACATGAACTGATAAATTTTAAAACCGTTTGCCTGCTTAAATCCAAATTAATGCAGGGCATTTGTTTTGATAATGAATTAAAAGCATTGATGGAAAAAGATGTGCAGCAATCTATTCAAGATATAAATGAGTTGATTAGTTTTTACAAACAAAGCCAACTACTACAATAAGTGAGGTGAAAAAGATGGAGGACTATTTAGATCCAAGGAATGCGGAAGGAATGCCGAACTTAGCCGATTCAGCTTTTGCGATGGACTTTTTGTTGGCGGTAAAAACAGGCATTCGCAATTATGGTTTTGCGATAACCGAGACCGCTCATCCTGATCTTAGAAGGGCATTGCATCGACAATTGGAAGCTGCCATCGATTTACATACGGAAATCTCTGACTTAATGATCAAAAAAGGCTGGCTCAACCCCCACAGTATCAAGGAACAATTTCCGGTTGATTTGAAAGCAGCGGAAACGGCAATCCAAATTGCCCAGTTAAATCTGTTTCCAAATGATACTGACCGCCTTGGTATGTTCGCAACACCATATAAATAAAAGGAGGAGAAGCAGAAATGAAGGCTGTTACATACCAAGGGATAAAAAATGTTCAAGTCAAAGAAGTGAAGGATCCTGAAATAAAAAATGCAGATGATATTATTGTTAAAATCACAACTTCAGCCATATGCGGTTCTGATCTCCATTTAATCCATGCCATGATTCCGAATCTGCCCACCGATTATGTCATTGGCCACGAACCGATGGGAATTGTGGAGGAGGTTGGCCCCGAAGTAACCAATTTAAAAAAAGGCGATCGGGTGATTATTCCCTTTAACGTAGCCTGTGGTCACTGTTGGTATTGTACACACGATCTTACAAGTCAATGCGATAATGGCAATCCCCATGGGCAGGGCGCAGGTTTTTTCGGTTATTCGGAAACAACCGGCGGCTATGCCGGCGGACAGGCCGAATACATGCGGGTGCCATTCGGGAACTTTACTCCGTTTAAGATTCCGGAAAACTGTGAAGTAGTGGATGAAAAATTGGCACTGCTTGCCGATGTAGTTCCAACATCCTATTGGAGTGTGGATCATGCGGGGGTTAAACCCGGGGATACGGTTATCATCTTGGGCTGCGGTCCGGTGGGATTAATGGCTCAAAAGTTTGCCTGGCTGAAGGGTGCCAAACGAGTGATTGCCGTAGATTATATCAATTACCGCCTGCAGCACGCAAAACGAACAAATAAAGTGGAAATAGTGAATTTTGAAGATCACGAAAATGTTGGCGATTATTTGTTGGAAATCACGAGCGGCGGTGCCGATATTGTCATCGATGCGGTGGGGATGGATGGGAAAATGACACCGCTTGAGTTTCTGGCATCAGGAATGAAACTACATGGCGGAGCAATGGGCGCGATCGTCATTGCCAGCCAAGCTGTCAGGAAGGGCGGAACCATTCAACTAACAGGGGTGTATGGTGGGAGATACAATGCCTTTCCATTAGGCGATATCTTCAATCGCAATGTCGATATCAAGACAGGGCAGGCGCCGGTTATCCCCTATATGCCATTTCTTTATAACATGATTAATGAGGGAAAAATTGATCCAGGTGATATCATTACCCATGTATTACCGCTTGATCAAGCGAAACATGGATATGAAGTATTTGATACGAAAATGGAAGATTGCATTAAAGTTATTCTCAAGCCATGAATCTCAATAATAAGCGACCGAATATGTGGAAAAAAGCAGAAACGGTCGCTTATAAAAAAGCAGGCGTAAAAAGTACTGCCATCTGCTAAATTAAATCACTTGCACCATCTATAAATAACTTTGAAAGAAGCGATTGTGTTTTATTCCTATTATAAACTAGATAGAAATACCTTTCCTCGCTGAAGCCGTTAATATCATACATTTTAAGCATGTTTTTGCCGGCATAACCTCTAGCGGCTATTTCAGAAATGATCGAAAAACCGAAATCCTGTATAACGAACTGAATCAAGCTCTGGCCATCCTCTATATATGCAACAATATTTAATTGTTTCTTAGAAATTTTATTCTTTTTCAAAAATTTTTCTAGAATTGCATTTGTTCCTGAGTCGGAACTTCGCATTACAAACGGGTAGTGTACGATATCCTCGATGTTGACGGTATCTGGTAATTCCACTTGATTTGAGGTAATAAGTACTAATTTCTCTTTTAATAAGGGAATATAATGAAGTTTATCATCTTCGTATTTCTCCCCTAATATTCCAAAATCTACAGAACCATTGAGCACCTTTTCGGCCACATTTTTTGAAGAGGACTGGTTGATATGAAAGATAACCTCAGGATATTTTTCTCTATATTGTTTAACCATCTTTGGAATCATAAACTGGCCAGGTACCGAACTGGCGGCCATTCGAATCATTCCCCGAAGCTCCATCGTCCCCTGTTTTATATCGAGCAATGCTTGGTCCTTAAGGAGTAAAAGTTTACGTGACCAGCCATATAACCGTTCTCCATTTTGTGTAAGTATGCTTTCCCTGCCGACACGGTCAAATAGTCTAAGCCCCAGCGTTTTCTCCAAGCCCTGTATATGGGAACTAACCGTGGATTGACTTAGAAAAACATCATCCGCCGCTTTAGAAAAGCTTTTATGCTCTACCACCTTTGTAAAAACATATAATTGGTGCAAATCCATAGGAATCTTCTCCTTATGTATTTATATAATCGATTAATAGCCATTGGTGAAATAGATAAATTGTATTTCTCTTAGCTTATCACTTTTCTATAATGAAATTGACTTATGTGTATGAATTGTTTGTGACTTTGTACAGAAGGGAGAGGAGATAATGGCATACGAACCGGATTTACTATATGATGCCGGACCGACTGGCTGTGGAGAATTGATTATGAATCTATTTCTATCTATCAAGAAAATGGAAAGCGGTCAAATCATTGAAGTCATTTCCTATGACCCCGGTGCAAGAGAGGATCTCCCGGCATGGTGCCGAATGCAAAAACATACTCTTCTTGAACGGAAAGATTTCGGCAAGACAAGCCACTACTTTATTGAAAAAGGTTAAACAAAACCTTTTACATAAAAACAAAAAAAACGGAGGAATGAAAAATGGCTGGAAAATTCTTAGTAAGTTTAACAAGCGCAAAAAATGATTCTGATAAAGCAACCGTTGGGTTTGTGGTTGCCAATGCTGCGGTCGCATCAGGACAGGAAACCGTTGTATTTTTAAATGTTGAAGGCGCTTACCTTGCCTCGAAAGGCTATGCTGAGGACATTCATGAAGAAGGGTTTGCTCCGTTAAAACAGTTAATGGATCAGTTTGTGGAAGCAGGCGGAACCCTTTGGGTATGCAGCCCATGCTTTAAAAAGCGTGGATTAGAAGAAGAAAATTTAATTGAAGGTGCAACGATTGTGGGCGGAGCAAAATTAGTAGAGTTCCTAAGCCAAGGTGCAGCTTCAATTACCTATTAAATATAGGTGAAAAGCATGGAAACACCACATGCAGTCTGTGATGGCGGAGATTTAGATTGCGGGTCCGGGTTATTGCTGATCATCAAAAAGGCAATGGACCCCTTGGAAAATGGACAGATTCTTGAAGTTCGAAGCAGAGAAAGAACAGTAGCTGAGGACCTTCCAGCATGGTGCCGAATGGTGGAGCATGGATTTCTGGGTTCGGAACCTGGTGACAATACAATAAGATACTATATTCGCAAAGGCGCTGAACAAACGGAGTTAGCGCAGGATCTGGAGGCAGCGAAGAGCTATCAATGGAGTGTCCGGGTTCGGGGGGAAAATGATCTCTCCGCAAAAATCCATTCTAGAAACCACACTTTTAGTGCAGGACAGCCGGCAGATTTCAGTCCAAAGGTGAATGCACCTAGCGCTATCGACTATTTACTGGGCTCACTTGCTTCCTGTTTGACAGTGGGGTACAAAGCTCAAGCATCCAAGCGTAATATGGTGATTGATCATGTAGAGTTAAGCTTAAAGGGTGGACTGGAAAATGTTCTTTATCATATGGAACTAGAAGATGAGGGCTGCCCCAAACTAAGTCAGATTACCGGAACCTTTTATGTGTCATCACCGGAATCTGAACCGATGCTCGAGAATTTATGGAAAAATACGCTTGCCCGTTCACCCATCTATCAAACCCTTAAACAAGCAGTTGCTATTGAAATTAAGCTTTCGATTGTATTTTAACAGGGGGTTATCATCGATATGAATGTACCGAAATTTCCGACCACCGTTATTGGCAGCTGGCCAAGGTCGAACGAAGTAAAAAGGGCGATGCGCGATAAACGGGCCGGAAGAATAAGCGAAGAAGAGTTTCAAAACATTGCAGATCAGGCAGTGTTACAATGCTTGAAATGGCAGGAAGAAGCGGGAATTGATATCGTCTCAGACGGTGAGCAGCGGCGTGATAATTTTATCTCGTTTGTAGCAGAACACTTACACAATGTACAGATGCTGACGGTGTCGGAGTTGCTTGAATATGTCGAGGATAAAGCAAGCTTTGAGGAAATACTTGGCACATTAGACGTACCGGCCTTTTCTATGTCTAATCCAGCAGCGGTCGGAAAAATCAGCCGCAAAAAACCGCTTGCCGTAAATGACTATTTATTTTTGAAAAAACAAACAGACAAAGCGATTAAGGTTATGCTTCCCGGTCCTTACTTGTTAACAAGAGCGATGTGGGTAGAAGGGCTTTCGAAAGATGCATATCCGACAAAAGAGGATCTATCTGTCGATATTATTAACGCGTTACGCGAAGAGGTGGACGAGTTAATTGCAGCCGGGGCTGATTTTATTCAATTCGATGAGCCTGTGTTGACAGAGCTTGTGTTTACACAAAAAAATGCCAACCGAACCTTTATGTGCGGCGCCTTGACAGCTAAAGCCGATGCAGAAGAGGAAATTGCGTTTGCTCTCGATCTAATGAATCAGGTAACCGCCGGTATGTTAGGCAGAGGCTCAAGAGTGGGTGTTCATATTTGCCGCGGCAACTGGAGCACCCAGGAACAGGTCCTTCTTCGTGGACCATATGATCCGTTAATTCCCTATCTCGCCCATGTAAATGTCGATCAGCTGATTCTCGAATATGCGACCCCGCGTGCCGGAGAATTAGACGTTATCAGTGATTTTGGCGGGAAAGAGCTGGGATTTGGTATTGTCAATCCTCGGACGGAAACAATTGAAAACGTGGAAACCATCATCGAGCGAGTTCAAGAAGTTAGAAAGTACCTGCCGGATGAAAAAATCTTTTTAAACCCGGATTGTGGCTTTGGTACATTTGCGCAACGGCCGATGAATAGTGACAAGATTGCTTTTGAAAAATTAAAGGTTATGGCAGAGGCAGGAAAGAAGCTTAGGGAAATGATTTTCGAATAGGAGGAGAAAAGATAATGGGACAATTGATGGACTTTAAAGTAGAGGGCAAAGGAAACGGAATGCGCCTCGATGCGGTTGCCGGCAAGCATAGCATTGCTATTGATGAACCGGTATCATTTGGTGGTAAGGACTCGGCGATCGATCCGCTTTCAACATTTCTATCCTCATTAATTGCGTGTGAAAACGTGATGGCGCAACTAATTGCGCAGGAAATGAAGTTTGATCTTCAAGGAATCTCTTTTAATGTTGAAGGCAGCTTAGATTTGGCAGGACTCATGGGAGACCTTACCATAAAACCTTATTTCCAGGAAGTCAAAGTGAAAGCGGTAGTTGAAACCTCTGAGACGCAAGAACGAATTAATGAATTGCAAGAATCTGTTGACCTAAGATGCCCTGTCTTTAGAACATTAAAAGAAGCGGGAATACCTGTTGAAAATCAATGGGTGAAAGCAGAGGTAATGGCTTAATAGTGCAAAGGAGTGATTGTAAAATAATCACTCCTTTTTTTATTAATTTCACTGGACATTCCTCTAAATAGAATAAACTACCTTATCGGAACCTAGACTTAAATCCAAAATCCGTGGCCATTTCCCATGACCGGAATCTATATTAATATGCCCGGAATTAGGTAATACAATTGAAGGAAAGCCTAAGTTTAAATAGCCTGTTGCATCCACCATGCTGCAGTAAGGATCATTAGTTGAATGGATAAACAGCGTCTCCTTAGCAGCTTCTGATAGATTACTTTTTTTCAAAGGAACCGGATAAAAAGTTTTCGCCTCCGAAAGTATCACATTTGGAGATGGCGGGGCAACAAGGATTACTTGATTAGCAATTCGATTACTTTGACCTGCTGCATAATGAAGCCATAGAAAACAGCCGAGACTATGGGTAATCACCGTAAGCTGATGTTTTGCTGGAAGGGTTTTAATCGCCTCATGCAATTCCTCTAACCAAACTTCTTTATTAGGTGTGTTGAATCTTGAGAAGGTGGGGTAACAAACATGATAGTTTCTTTTCGTTAGTTCCTTTGCCAACCAGGTTTGCCAGTGATCAGATCCGCTACCGCCTAATCCATGAATGATAAGAAAACTTTGTTCTATCATAAAATCCCTCCTTTAGATCCTTAATTAACTATTCCGATTGAATAACTTGGTATTAATGATTATAACCTCTTTTTACGAACAAGGCAACCAATGGGTGAAATATACATTTGCATTTAAAACGATAAACCATCAATATAAGTGGATAGGTAATTTTAGAAAGTAGGGGTTTTTTTGTCAGATTTTTTATCATTAGGTATTTCGGAAACCGTGGTTAATCAATTACGCGGCTACGGTGTCGCAAAACCGACACCCATCCAGGAGCAGGCAATTCCATTTGTGATGAATGGGAACGATATTATAGCCCAAGCGCAAACCGGTACAGGAAAAACATTTGCTTTTATCCTGCCGATTCTTGAAAAAATTGATAAGGAAGCAGCATATATTCAGGCGCTCATTGTCACGCCGACAAGAGAATTAGCCCTGCAAATAACGGCTGAAATTGAAAAATTGCTTGTGGATATACCGGGAGTAGCTGTCCTAGCTGCTTACGGCGGGCAAGATGTTGATAAACAGTTAAAGAAATTAAAGCGAAACCCGCAAATTGTCGTCGGGACACCAGGAAGGCTGTTAGATCATATAAGAAGAGAAACTGTCCGATTATCAGAAATTTCTTTCCTTGTCTTAGATGAAGCGGATCAAATGCTGCACATTGGGTTTCTAGGCGAAGTCGAGGATATTATTCGGGAAACGCCGGTAACACGGCAAACGATGCTATTCTCGGCCACGATGCCGCCGGAAATTCGGAAATTAGCAGCAAAGCATATGCGTGATCCAGAATATATTCAAATCGAAAAAACGCAAGGACCGGCCGATAATGTAAAGCAAATAGCGATTTATACAACAGACCGAGCAAAACAAGGAACGCTTATCGACCTCATCGAGACCCATCGGCCTTTTTTGGCAGTCATCTTTTGTCGAACAAAACGAAGAGTGAGTAAACTCTATGATGCCCTGAAAGCCCACGGATTTCCCAGTGATGAATTGCATGGTGATCTGTCACAGGCGAAAAGGGAACAAGTAATGAAGCGTTTTAGGGATGCAGAGATCCAGTTACTGGTTGCAACCGATGTGGCGGCAAGGGGACTAGATGTTGAAGGGGTCACACATGTGTTTAACTATGACATTCCGGAGGATTCTGAAAGTTATATCCATCGCATTGGACGTACCGGCAGGGCAGGGATGACCGGCTTAGCGATTACATTATACGCAGCGAAGGATAAGTCAGCACTCGAGGTAATTGAAAAAGACCTTAAGCTTACGATTCAAAAGCAAAATCTGGTGGATCCAAATAGGGAGAAAGAAACCTCTAGAGATGACAGGAGGGTTCGTCCACAAGGTCAAAATGAAAAACGTAGCCAAGGAAGAGAAAAGCAGGGTAGAAATGATCGAAACCGGAGCAATACAGATCGTAGGGATGATCGAAAAGGGAACTTTCAGCAAGGTAGACAATCTGGCAATCAAACCTCTACTTCTAGGTCAGGTAGAAATACATCAAGATCTGCTACAGGTAGAAAAAAATAGATTAAAAATGGGACTGAAGTTATTTTCAAAAGATACAATAATATAAAAATTTTGACTTTGAGAATTGTCCAGCTCTAGCGCCCTAGCGGCTAGTGTCCTTCGCGCTCCGCCCTACGATAAGTCAACATCGGATCGCTACGCTCTCCGTGTTTCCTTTATCTCAGTTGGGGCGCTCCAGTCCATACGCCGCTGACCAGGGCGCTTTCGCTTTCCTAAGTCCCATTTTGCTGCTTAATGATTATTTATACCAATTCCCGTATTTGATTTAACTAACACTTCTTCAAACTTTTTCACATCAGCTTTTTGACTAGAGAAAATTGTTCCCAGGTATCCTGCTAAGAAACCAAGCGGGATAGATAAGATTCCTGGTGTTGTATAAGGGAAGATTGGGTTACCGACAAAAATAGCTTTTCCAACTTCAGGGCTGAAAACGTTGGGGCTAATTACAACCAATCCGATTGCAGAGATTAGTCCAACTACCATTGCCCAGACAGCACCGGTCGTATTGAATCGTTTCCAATAGATGGTGTAAATGATAACTGGTAAGTTAGCGCTTGCAGCAACTGCAAAGGCAAGTGATACCAGGAAGGCGACATTGAGTGTCTGCGCTCCTAATGCAAGAATAATAGAAATGACGGAAACCCCAATTGCGGCCCAGCGCGCCATGCTAACTTGCTGCTTTTCCGTTGCTTTTCCTTTTCGAAGGATCTCGTTATAGAAATCATGGGCAAAGGCAGATGCCGCTGTCAGAACAAGGCCTGCTACAACTGCTAGAATGGTCGCGAAAGCTACAGCAGAGATAAAGGCGAATAGCATATTACCGCCGATTGCTTTTGCTAGAAGTGGAGCTGCCATATTTCCAGCAGGATTAGCCGCAACAATTTCGGAATTGCCAACAAAAGCCGCTGCACCAAAACCAAGGAAAATAGTCATCACATAAAAGATTCCGATAATCCATGTCGCGTAAACAACAGAAGAACGAGCTGTTTTCGCGTCCTTTACAGTAAAGAAGCGCACAAGGATGTGTGGTAATCCCGCTGTCCCAAGGACTAATCCCATGTTTAATGAAATCGTATCAAGACCGATTTTGTATTTAACACCTGGATTTAAGAACGATTCCTTCAAAGGTGTTGCCGTTTTCATTTGGGCAAACATATCGGTTATGCTCCAATTAAACTTAGCAAATACAATCATCGAAATGATGAATGTCCCCCCCATTAAAAGGATTGCTTTAATGATTTGCACCCAGCTTGTAGCATGCATACCGCCAAAAATAACGTATACAGTCATTAAGACGCCAACGATTAATACGGAAGTAGTGTAGGATAAGCCTAATAATAATTTAATTAGTGCACCGGCACCGACAAGCTGTGCAATCATATAGAAGATCGAGATGGTTACCGTATTCATCGCTGCAAACCCGCGGATCTTTTTGGAATCGAAACGGGCTGCAATCATATCAGCAAAAGTATATTTTCCTAAGTTCCTGAGTGGCTCGGCCACTAAATAAAGAACAACAAGGTATGCAACAAGGAATCCAATACTATAGAAAAACCCATCAAAACCAGTTAAGGCGACTGCACCAGCAATTCCTAGGAATGAAGCTGCAGACATGTAATCGCCGGCGATTGCCATTCCGTTTTGCCAGCCTGTCAGTCCGCCGCCAGCCGTATAAAATTCACTAGCATTTTTCGTTTTCTTAGAGGCGTAATATGTAATGATTAACGTTACAAACACGATCCCAAGAAACATAATAAAAGCTGGAGTGTTCATTAGTTACTCACTCCTTTTTGGATAACATTATTGGCTAAATCATCAAATTTTGCCGCTTTCTTTGAGTAAAGCATGCACAAGCCCCATGTCATTACGAATTGTAAGAATGCAAAAACCCATGCCCATGTTATACTGCCAATAAACTTATGATTTAGGACGGTTGAATAAGAAGTTAAAATAGGTAGTGCAAAATAAAAGCAAAAAAAGAAAATAGTGATTGGGATAATAAATTTTTTCTTTTCGGAGAGTAGTGCTTGAAACGATGATGATTGAGCAATAGAACTGTAATCGCTTTCAGAATAATCTTTGGATTTTTGTGCCTCCAACGGAAGCGCCCCCTCTCATAATAAAAACATTGTTTCAACATGAGGCAAAAAGAAAAGATAAAAGTGATTGGCCATAAGATGAGGAAAAACTAGGTTGCGGCTAAAAGGATAAACAAATTTACTCTATCTCCTCCCTTCCGAATGCAGATTTTTCTAAATTTTTAAACTTTAATTACGTTTTTAATTATATTAATAATGGAATATAATGCGCAAGAGGAAATTCTAAAAATAGGAAAATTTATTTATATTTTAATAAAAATTTCCAAAAAAAGAAAACCTTTGCTACACAAAGGTTTTCGAAGTATGGAGACTAGGGGGATCGAACCCCTGACCTCTTGCATGCCATGCAAGCACTCTCCCAGCTGAGCTAAGCCCCCGTAAATTTATTACAAGAAGAATTATATCTGTTATATAAAATTCTTGCAAGAGAAATTTTGAGGAAAGGCAATAATATTTTTCTACTAGCTCATACTTTCAATTTCTACCTTTTGAACCCCCTCTATTGCAGAAACAGTCGCATAGACTTCGGTTGTCTTTTCACGATAATCAACTGCAACTAATATTTGCACCAAATGATCTCCGTTATCTAAATCTTTGATTCGAAGTCTACGAATAATGTACTTTTTCTCAAGTAAAAAAGTAATAGTGGTATCAATCTGTGCCTGGTCTCTAATAAAAAGCTGAAGCGTGATTTCTTTTTCCCTTAATTGTTTTGGACCAAAAAGTTTCATTAAAAAAGGAATTAATTCCACACTAATAATTAATAAGGCCACCCCGACAAACGCTTCTAAATAAAATCCTGCACCAACTGCAATTCCTATCCCAGCTGCTCCCCAGATCATAGCGGCCGTTGTTAATCCTGAAATACTGTCGTTCCCCCGTCTTAATATGACTCCGGCACCTAAAAAACCAATCCCTGAGACAATTTGCGCTGCAAGCCTTAGCGGGTCCATTGTAATTTTAACCTCACCCGAGTCGGGAAACATATAGGCAGACTGAATGGAGACAATTGTCAACAAACAGCTTACAACGGAAATGACCAGGCTTGTCTTAAGACCAACCGGTTTTCTCTTTAATTCACGTTCAAGACCAATAATAAGGCCGAAAATAGCTGAAATACCGAGCTTAATTAATATATCGACATCCGCATTACTCATCTAATTCACGTCCAATTGTATAGTTAGTTTTCATTAATGGTATGAAATCGATTATATTTTACGAAAACGCCTATCTCTTATTACATATACAATTGTAGTTTAATTTATGAATTTATCCTACGTTAAATTTATAGCATTAATGAGGAATTGTTAAATGCTTTTAAAAAAACTTTTAAAATTATATTGCAAACATTAATTTATCATGATATATTAAATCTCGTCCTCATCGAGAGAGTTAAACAACGAAAAAAGAAATTTAAAATGTTGTTGACATTATGACGATGAATATGATAAATTAATGAAGTCGCTTTTGACGGCAAGGACATTTGTTCTTTGAAAACTAAACAAACAAAAACGTCAACAAACAATTTTTTTAGTTTCAATATATATGAAACTATGCCAACGTAACAAATGAGCTAATCAACTTTCTTGGAGAGTTTGATCCTGGCTCAGGACGAACGCTGGCGGCGTGCCTAATACATGCAAGTCGAGCGGATCTTTGGGAGCTTGCTCCCTAGGGTGAGCGGCGGACGGGTGAGTAACACGTGGGCAACCTGCCTGTAAGACTGGGATAACACCGGGAAACCGGTGCTAATACCGGATAATCCATTTCCTCTCATGAGGAAATGCTGAAAGACGGTTTCGGCTGTCACTTACAGATGGGCCCGCGGCGCATTAGCTAGTTGGTGAGGTAACGGCTCACCAAGGCGACGATGCGTAGCCGACCTGAGAGGGTGATCGGCCACACTGGGACTGAGACACGGCCCAGACTCCTACGGGAGGCAGCAGTAGGGAATCTTCCACAATGGACGAAAGTCTGATGGAGCAACGCCGCGTGAGCGATGAAGGCCTTCGGGTCGTAAAGCTCTGTTGTTAGGGAAGAACAAGTACCGGAGTAACTGCCGGTACCTTGACGGTACCTAACCAGAAAGCCACGGCTAACTACGTGCCAGCAGCCGCGGTAATACGTAGGTGGCAAGCGTTGTCCGGAATTATTGGGCGTAAAGCGCGCGCAGGCGGTCCTTTAAGTCTGATGTGAAAGCCCACGGCTCAACCGTGGAGGGTCATTGGAAACTGGGGGACTTGAGTGCAGAAGAGGAAAGCGGAATTCCACGTGTAGCGGTGAAATGCGTAGAGATGTGGAGGAACACCAGTGGCGAAGGCGGCTTTCTGGTCTGTAACTGACGCTGAGGCGCGAAAGCGTGGGGAGCAAACAGGATTAGATACCCTGGTAGTCCACGCCGTAAACGATGAGTGCTAAGTGTTAGGGGGTTTCCGCCCCTTAGTGCTGCAGCTAACGCATTAAGCACTCCGCCTGGGGAGTACGGCCGCAAGGCTGAAACTCAAAGGAATTGACGGGGGCCCGCACAAGCGGTGGAGCATGTGGTTTAATTCGAAGCAACGCGAAGAACCTTACCAGGTCTTGACATCCTCTGACACTCCTAGAGATAGGACGTTCCCCTTCGGGGGACAGAGTGACAGGTGGTGCATGGTTGTCGTCAGCTCGTGTCGTGAGATGTTGGGTTAAGTCCCGCAACGAGCGCAACCCTTGATCTTAGTTGCCAGCATTCAGTTGGGCACTCTAAGGTGACTGCCGGTGACAAACCGGAGGAAGGTGGGGATGACGTCAAATCATCATGCCCCTTATGACCTGGGCTACACACGTGCTACAATGGATGGTACAAAGGGCTGCAAGACCGCGAGGTTTAGCCAATCCCATAAAACCATTCTCAGTTCGGATTGTAGGCTGCAACTCGCCTACATGAAGCCGGAATCGCTAGTAATCGCGGATCAGCATGCCGCGGTGAATACGTTCCCGGGCCTTGTACACACCGCCCGTCACACCACGAGAGTTTGTAACACCCGAAGTCGGTGGGGTAACCGCAAGGAGCCAGCCGCCTAAGGTGGGACAGATGATTGGGGTGAAGTCGTAACAAGGTAGCCGTATCGGAAGGTGCGGCTGGATCACCTCCTTTCTAAGGATAATTCAGTCCTTTTGGACTGATCATAAGGTTGACGTTTCTTGTTTGTTTAGTTTTGAGAGTGCAATTCTCTCAAAGCTTTTTTAATCGTTCTTTGAAAACTAGATAATCGTAAGAAGAAGCAAAGTAAACATCGAGTAATCGCCATTTTAGTTTTTCTCTCTTATATAAAGTAAGAGTTATAAACCTTTTAGGTTAAGTTAGAAAGGGCGCACGGTGAATGCCTTGGCACTAGGAGCCGATGAAGGACGGGACTAACACCGATATGCTTCGGGGAGCTGTAAGTAAGCTTTGATCCGGAGATTTCCGAATGGGGAAACCCACTGTTCGTAATGGAACAGTATCTTTACCTGAATACATAGGGTATAGAAGGCATACCCGGGGAACTGAAACATCTAAGTACCCGGAGGAAGAGAAAGCAAACGCGATTCCCTGAGTAGCGGCGAGCGAAACGGGACATAGCCCAAACCAAGAGGCTTGCCTCTTGGGGTTGTAGGACACTCAACATGGAGTTACAAAGGAACGGGGTAAATGAAGCGACCTGGAAAGGTCAGCCAGAGAAGGTAAAAGCCCTGTAGTTGAAACTTCGTTCCCTCCTGAGTGGATCCTGAGTACGGCCGGACACGAGAAATCCGGTCGGAAGCAGGGAGGACCATCTCCCAAGGCTAAATACTCCCTAGTGACCGATAGTGAACCAGTACCGTGAGGGAAAGGTGAAAAGCACCCCGGAAGGGGAGTGAAATAGTTCCTGAAACCGTGTGCCTACAAGTAGTCAGAGCCCGTTTATGGGTGATGGCGTGCCTTTTGTAGAATGAACCGGCGAGTTACGATTACATGCAAGGTTAAGTTGAAGAGACGGAGCCGCAGCGAAAGCGAGTCTGAATAGGGCGAATTTAGTATGTAGTCGTAGACCCGAAACCAGGTGATCTACCCATGTCCAGGGTGAAGTCCAGGTAACACTGGATGGAGGCCCGAACCCACGCACGTTGAAAAGTGCGGGGATGAGGTGTGGGTAGCGGAGAAATTCCAATCGAACTTGGAGATAGCTGGTTCTCTCCGAAATAGCTTTAGGGCTAGCCTCACGTAGTAAGAGTCTTGGAGGTAGAGCACTGTTTGGACTAGGGGCCCTCATCGGGTTACCGAATTCAGACAAACTCCGAATGCCAAAGACTTATCCGTGGGAGTCAGACTGCGAGTGATAAGATCCGTAGTCAAAAGGGAAACAGCCCAGACCACCAGCTAAGGTCCCAAAGTATACGTTAAGTGGAAAAGGATGTGGAGTTGCTTAGACAACCAGGATGTTGGCTTAGAAGCAGCCACCATTTAAAGAGTGCGTAATAGCTCACTGGTCGAGTGACTCTGCGCCGAAAATGTACCGGGGCTAAACGTATCACCGAAGCTGTGGATTGACACCAGAAGGTGTCAGTGGTAGGAGAGCGTTCTAAGGGCGTTGAAGCTAGACCGTAAGGACTGGTGGAGCGCTTAGAAGTGAGAATGCCGGTATGAGTAGCGAAAGATGAGTGAGAATCTCATCCACCGAATGCCTAAGGTTTCCTGAGGAAGGCTCGTCCGCTCAGGGTTAGTCGGGACCTAAGCCGAGGCCGAAAGGCGTAGGCGATGGACAACAGGTTGATATTCCTGTACCACCTCTTTATCGTTTGAGTGATGGGGGGACGCAGGAGGATAGGGTAAGCGCACTGTTGGATATGTGCGTGTAAGCAGTTAGAGCGAGAAGTAGGAAAATCCGCTTCTCACCACGCTTGAGCTGTGATGCCGAGGGAAATATAGTACCGAAGTTCCTGATTCCACACTGCCAAGAAAAGCCTCTAGCGAGATAAAAGGTGCCCGTACCGCAAACCGACACAGGTAGGCGAGGAGAGAATCCTAAGGTGAGCGAGAGAACTCTCGTTAAGGAACTCGGCAAAATGACCCCGTAACTTCGGGAGAAGGGGTGCTCTTTAGGGTTCATAGCCCTGAAGAGCCGCAGTGAATAGGCCCAGGCGACTGTTTAGCAAAAACACAGGTCTCTGCGAAGCCGCAAGGCGAAGTATAGGGGCTGACGCCTGCCCGGTGCTGGAAGGTTAAGAGGAGGGGTTAGCTCACGCGAAGCTCTGAATCGAAGCCCCAGTAAACGGCGGCCGTAACTATAACGGTCCTAAGGTAGCGAAATTCCTTGTCGGGTAAGTTCCGACCCGCACGAAAGGCGTAACGATCTGGGCACTGTCTCAACGAGAGACTCGGTGAAATTATAGTACCTGTGAAGATGCAGGTTACCCGCGACAGGACGGAAAGACCCCGTGGAGCTTTACTGTAGCCTGATATTGAATTTTGGTACAGCTTGTACAGGATAGGTAGGAGCCTGAGATACGTGAGCGCTAGCTTGCGTGGAGGCGTCGGTGGGATACTACCCTGGCTGTATTGAAATTCTAACCCGCACCCCTTATCGGGGTGGGAGACAGTGTCAGGTGGGCAGTTTGACTGGGGCGGTCGCCTCCTAAAGAGTAACGGAGGCGCCCAAAGGTTCCCTCAGAATGGTTGGAAATCATTCGTAGAGTGTAAAGGCACAAGGGAGCTTGACTGCGAGACCTACAAGTCGAGCAGGGACGAAAGTCGGGCTTAGTGATCCGGTGGTTCCGCATGGAAGGGCCATCGCTCAACGGATAAAAGCTACCCCGGGGATAACAGGCTTATCTCCCCCAAGAGTCCACATCGACGGGGAGGTTTGGCACCTCGATGTCGGCTCATCGCATCCTGGGGCTGTAGTCGGTCCCAAGGGTTGGGCTGTTCGCCCATTAAAGCGGTACGCGAGCTGGGTTCAGAACGTCGTGAGACAGTTCGGTCCCTATCCGTCGTGGGCGCAGGAAATTTGAGAGGAGCTGTCCTTAGTACGAGAGGACCGGGATGGACGCACCGCTGGTGTACCAGTTGTTCTGCCAAGGGCATCGCTGGGTAGCTATGTGCGGACGGGATAAGTGCTGAAAGCATCTAAGCATGAAGCCCCCCTCAAGATGAGATTTCCCATAGCTCTAAGCTAGTAAGAACCCTGAAAGATGATCAGGTTGATAGGTCAGAGGTGGAAGCGTGGCGACATGTGGAGCTGACTGATACTAATCGTTCGAGGACTTATCCTAATAGAAAAGCGGAAGCGGCCGATTAGCAACGTATGGCCTGGAGGGCTTTGACTGAGATAAAGGAAACACGAAGAGCGTTAGCGATTCGATGTTGACTTATCGTAGGGAAAAGACCGAAGGACACTAGTTGCTGGACGCTGGAGCTAGACAAATTATAAAAGCGAACTTGATTTTACAAACTTCTTCTGCATTATCTAGTTTTGAGAGAATGAAAAAAATTAAAATTTCTCTTGAAAAAAACAAAAAAGACATTATAATAAAATAGTGTCAAAAAAATAGTCTGGTAACAATGGCGAGAAGGTCACACCCGTTCCCATACCGAACACGGAAGTTAAGCTTCTCAGCGCCGATGGTAGTTGGGGCATGCGCCCCTGTGAGAGTAGGACGTTGCCAGGCTGTTATCAATGGAGGATTAGCTCAGCTGGGAGAGCATCTGCCTTACAAGCAGAGGGTCGGCGGTTCGATCCCGTCATCCTCCACCATATTATTTTCACTTTACAATGCCGGGGTAGCTCAATTGGTAGAGCAACTGACTTGTAATCAGTAGGTTGGGGGTTCAAGTCCTCTCGCCGGCACGTTGTACGAGCCATTAGCTCAGTTGGTAGAGCATCTGACTTTTAATCAGAGGGTCGAAGGTTCGAGTCCTTCATGGCTCACCAAAGTTTTTTGCACTAGCAAAATAACTTTCAATTTAGCGGGTGTGGCGGAATTGGCAGACGCACCAGACTTAGGATCTGGCGCCGCAAGGCGTGGGGGTTCGACTCCCTTCACCCGCATTTATTTTGCGGAAGTAGTTCAGTGGTAGAACACCACCTTGCCAAGGTGGGGGTCGCGGGTTCGAATCCCGTCTTCCGCTCTCTATTAAGCCGGGGTGGCGGAACTGGCAGACGCACAGGACTTAAAATCCTGCGGTAGGTGACTACCGTACCGGTTCGATTCCGGTCCTCGGCACCAAATTTTTTTTGCGAAAGCAAAATAACTTTTAATAATGCGCCCGTAGCTCAATTGGATAGAGCGTCTGACTACGGATCAGAAGGTTGTGGATTCGACTTCTTCCGGGCGCGCCATATAAACGGGAAGTAGCTCAGCTTGGTAGAGCACTTGGTTTGGGACCAAGGGGTCGCAGGTTCGAATCCTGTCTTCCCGACCATTCAATTACTATTTTCTTGGGGTCTTAGCTCAGCTGGGAGAGCGCCTGCTTTGCACGCAGGAGGTCAGGGGTTCGATCCCCCTAGACTCCACCAATTATAAACTATTCTTTATGGCGGTGTAGCTCAGCTGGCTAGAGCGTACGGTTCATACCCGTAAGGTCGGGGGTTCGATCCCCTCCGCCGCTACCAAATGCTTTATGAAGTACTTTAACTTGGACCTTTAGCTCAGCTGGTTAGAGCAGACGGCTCATAACCGTCCGGTCGTAGGTTCGAGTCCTACAAGGTCCACCAGTATGGATTTATAATATGGAGGAATACCCAAGTTTGGCTGAAGGGATCGGTCTTGAAAACCGACAGGCGGGTTAAACCGCGCGGGGGTTCGAATCCCTCTTCCTCCGCCATATTATTTTTCAAAACGATTCATTTTTATTATCGCGGGGTGGAGCAGTCTGGTAGCTCGTCGGGCTCATAACCCGAAGGTCGCAGGTTCAAATCCTGTCCCCGCAATTTGGTCTGGTAGTTCAGTTGGTTAGAATGCCTGCCTGTCACGCAGGAGGTCGCGGGTTCGAGTCCCGTCCAGACCGCCATCTAGAGTGGCTCAGTAGCTCAGTCGGTAGAGCAAAGGACTGAAAATCCTTGTGTCGGCGGTTCGATTCCGTCCTGAGCCACCATTTTACTTTTTACAATTTCATTATGGCGATTGTGGCGAAGTGGTTAACGCACCTGATTGTGGTTCAGGCATTCGTGGGTTCGATTCCCATCAGTCGCCCCATTTTTATGCGGGTGTAGTTTAGTGGTAAAACCTCAGCCTTCCAAGCTGATGTTGTGAGTTCGATTCTCATCACCCGCTCCATTATATGGGCCTATAGCTCAGCTGGTTAGAGCGCACGCCTGATAAGCGTGAGGTCGATGGTTCGAGTCCATTTAGGCCCATTCATTTTTTATTCCGCAGTAGCTCAGTGGTAGAGCTATCGGCTGTTAACCGATCGGTCGTAGGTTCGAGTCCTACCTGCGGAGCCAACTATGGGGAAGTACTCAAGAGGCTGAAGAGGCGCCCCTGCTAAGGGTGTAGGTCGGGTGACCGGCGCGAGGGTTCAAATCCCTCCTTCTCCGCCATACACATATTCATACACGGCCCCTTGGTCAAGCGGTTAAGACACCGCCCTTTCACGGCGGTAACACGGGTTCGAATCCCGTAGGGGTCATCGGAAAAACTGATAACAAACTGTTATCAGTTTTTTTGTATTTCATTTTTTGCACCAGGTATGTGATAAATCATGTCAAAGGAAAAAACCTCCAATTTACTAAAAAACATTATTTCAACATAATAACCTCACGGAAATGATTTTCGCTAAAATCATTGATACCGCTTACATTCACTCCTTTTTACCCACATTTTATCCCGTTAAATTGTTAATGAATAAATAACTTTTTTTAAAAAAATTTCAGAAAAACTTAATAGATTCCTGTCGGTTGTTGTTGAATATTTGGACGTATCCTGTCGAAGTTTGTTGGAATAGAGTTCTTTATAGAAGCTAACCTCATATGTTGTCAGAAAAGATAAAAAAGTATTTCGAGGAATATGAAGCAATACCGCTTATAATTGGTTTTTGAAATACATATTTTCATTGAGGATGAGGAGAGCCATGACAGTGAACACGTTTTTTCCAACGGATTATCAGCTGCATTTATTTCACGAAGGCAGCTACTTTCAAAGTCATCAGCTTTTTGGCGCTCATATCTTAAGGGATTCCAATCAAGTATATACCCGATTTTGCG
Source organism: Neobacillus sp. OS1-2 (assembly GCF_030915505.1). Lineage (GTDB taxonomy): Bacteria > Bacillota > Bacilli > Bacillales > Cytobacillaceae > Neobacillus. Next base: position 865,735 of record NZ_CP133265.1, on the reverse strand, counting down.
TGTGGGCCCCAAATGCCATTCATGTAAGGCTACTGGGCGATTTTAATAACTGGAATGGTGAAGGATATGAACTACAAAAGGTTAATGATGAGGGAATATGGATTATTGTTGTCAATCAAGACTTTGGAGGAAAGATTTACAAGTATGAAATTATTTCACAAACAGGAGAGAGGCTGCTGAAGGCAGATCCGTTTGCCTTTTATTCCGAAGAAAGACCCGATACCGCCTCCATCGTTTATTCCTTAAACAAGTATAAATGGAATGATGGACATTGGATGAATCGCAGGGAAAAAAAGAACTTCTTATCAGATGCAGCCATTATTTATGAGGTACACCTAGGATCTTGGAAGAAGCATGACAATGAAGACTACCTAACCTATCAGGAGTTGGCTTCAGAACTAATTCCCTATGTAGTAGAGCATGGTTTTACCCATATTGAAATTTTACCTATTGTCGAGCACCCGCTCGATGCATCATGGGGTTATCAAGGAACTGGCTATTTTTCAGTCACATCCAGGTATGGTACGCCTGACGAATTCAGATACTTCGTGGATCAGTGCCATCAGCACGGAATTGGTGTCATTCTGGATTGGGTCCCAGGTCACTTTTGTAAGGATGCCCATGGTTTATATCGCTTCGATGGAACACACATTTATTCTTATAGTAACGCTCATGATAGGGAAAATGTCATATGGGGGACGGCCAATTTTGACTTAGGAAAAGGTGAAGTGCAAAGCTTCCTTATCTCAAACGCCCTCTATTGGATCGACTATTTCCATATTGATGGCTTTCGAATGGATGCTGTTGCAAACATTATTTATTGGCCCAATTCAACTGGTGGAAAACGAGAAAATCCGATTGGAATTCAATTTTTAAAAAGGTTAAATAAAGAAATACATGAATTTGATCCCCATTTTCTAATGATTGGTGAGGATTCTACCGAGTTTCCAAATGTGACTGCACCAGTCCTTTATGGCGGTCTGGGCTTTGATTATAAATGGAATATGGGCTGGATGAATGACATGCTTAAATATATGGAAACACCCCCATATGCTCGCTCACAGGTTCATTCAAAGGTTACGTTTTCGCTTTTGTATGCCTTTTTAGAAAATTTTATGCTGCCGTTTTCTCATGATGAAGTAGTCCATGGGAAAAAGTCACTTTTAGATAAGATGCCGGGGGATTATTGGGAGAAATTTGCCCAGCTAAGACTGTTATTAGGTTATATGTTTGCCCACCCGGGGAAGAAACTCCTATTTATGGGCTTTGAATTTGGTCAGTTTGCTGAATGGAAAGACAGAGAACAACTGGATTGGAACTTAATGGAGTATGACATGCACCGTAACTTAAACACATATGTAAAAGTATTAATGAAACTTTATAAACGCTCGAAAGCATTGTATGAATTAGATCATTTGCAGGATGGATTTGAATGGATTGATGCTAATAATAGTCATCAATCGATTTTCTCCTTTATTCGAAAAGGAAAAAAGGCAGAGGATTTTTTACTCGTTATTTGTAATTTTACGGGAGTACATTACCCGGTTTATAAAATCGGTGTCCCTAAAGAAGGCGAGTATCGGGAAATTTTGAATAGCGACCTACAAGAATACGGTGGGACCGGATTAACGAATAAGAAGACAATTTTGGCCAGCGAAAAGCCGTTTCATGGCCAGCCATTCTCATTAGAGATAACGATTCCCCCGTTTGGTTTTCAAATTATCAGACCAGTTAAAAAACGAAAGGAGCGAAAAGGAAATGGGAAAGAAAAAGTGCGTAGCCATGTTGTTAGCAGGAGGGAAAGGAAGCAGACTTAATTCGCTGACAAGAGATTTGGCAAAACCAGCCGTTCCATTTGGCGGGAAATACCGAATCATTGATTTTACCTTAAGTAACTGCGTTAATTCTGGTATTGATACAGTAGGGGTGTTAACGCAGTACCAACCGCTTCTATTAAATTCGTATATTGGAATTGGCAGTGCCTGGGATCTTGATCGTAAGGATGGCGGGGTAACCGTTCTACCACCTTATAGTGAGTCTTCGGAAGTAAAGTGGTATACCGGAACAGCAAGCGCCATTTATCAAAACCTGAATTATTTGAAACAATATAATCCGGAATATGTATTAATCCTATCTGGAGACCATATTTACAAAATGAATTACGAAAGCATGCTCGAATATCATATTGAAAAAAGAGCGGATGTGACGATTTCCTTAATAGAGGTTCCCTGGGTTGAAGCCAGCCGTTTTGGGATCATGAATACAACCGACGATATGAGAATAACAGAGTTTGAAGAAAAGCCTAGCAATCCCAAAAATAATCTTGCATCCATGGGCATTTATATCTTTAACTGGAATATATTGAAGGAATATTTAGAAATGGATGAACGCAATCCAGATTCAAGCCATGACTTTGGGAAAGATGTATTACCACTGCTATTAGAGGAAAATAAGAAATTGTTCGCCTATCCGTTTCAGGGGTATTGGAAGGATGTCGGTACAGTCCAAAGCCTGTGGGAGGCAAACATGGATCTTTTAGGTGAAGAATGCGAGTTAGACTTATTTGACCATGATTGGAGAATTTATTCGGTCAATCCGAATCAACCGCCACAATATATTTCTTCGGATGCAATTGTTAGAGAGTCACTGATTAATGAAGGTTGTACCATCGAAGGGGAAATTGAAAAGTCTGTTTTGTTTCAGGGTGTAGCGGTTGGTAAGGGCAGCACGATAAAAGAATCGGTCATTATGCCTGACGCAAAGATTGGAAATAACTGCTTGATAGAAAAGGCGATTGTCCCATGTGATGTTACTGTACCAGACGGGACAGTCATTCGTTCCCTTGATGACGAAATTATTCTTGTTACCGAAGAAGTGTTAAAAGGACTATATCCTGCCTATTAAATCTCATACATTTGTTAAATAGAAAAACTGGAGGGGAATTTGGAGTGAAAAGAAAGCTATTAGGCGTTATTGATGCCACAACTTATCATGATGATTTAGAAGATCTTTTAACACATCGCTCACTTGCCGCATTACCTTTTGCGGGTCGGTACCGGATTATTGACTTTGTACTTTCAAATATGGTGAATTCAGGGATTCGCAGTGTGGCGATTTTTCCAAAAATGCAATATCGCTCGCTCATGGACCATTTAGGTTCAGGAAAGAATTGGGATTTAAACCGAAAGCGTGACGGTCTGTTCTTTTTCCCATCCCCGATAGTGGATAACGACGGCAATAAAATTGGCTCGTTTGAACATTTCGCAGCCAATATGGACTATTTTCATCGCAGTACACAAGAGTATGCAATTATTGCGAACTGTAACACGATTTTGAATATGGATCTTCGACCAATATTTGATTGGCATAGACAGGCAAAATGTGATATTACTGAAATCCATCACCAGGATGGAAGTTCAATGGAAATGTATATGATCAAAACTTCCTTACTTATCAAATTGATTGAAGGAAGACATGAAACAGGATATACCTGTATAAAGGATGTTGTAACGGCTATTCATAACGAATATGCTATTTGTCACTATGAATATGACGGCTATGCCGTAATGATAGATTCGATTGAAACCTACTTCTCTACAAGTATGAAACTGCTGCAGTCCGATGTGTGGAGGAAACTATTTTTAAAAGAGCAGCCGATTTTGACGAAAGTAAAGGATGAACCGCCCACTAAATATGTAACAGATTCCGTGGTTAAAAATGCAATGATTGCGAATGGCTGCTTCATCAGCGGGACGGTGGAGAATAGTATCATCTCTCGTGGGGTTAAAATTGGGAAGGGTGCGGTTATTAAGAACTGTATTATCATGCAAAAGTGCCAAATCGAGGAGAATTGTTATTTAGACTCCGTTATTTTGGATAAAGATGTAAAGATTGAAGCAGGAACACGGTTAACCGGAACTGCCCATTCACCATATGTTATTCGTAAAGGTTTAAAACAAGGAGCGTTGATGAACTCGTGAAAGTATTATTTGCCGTTTCGGAGTGTGGACCATTTGCTAAATCGGGAGGGCTTGCTGATGTTGCAGGCTCTCTCCCAAAAGAATTAAAGAGCCAAGGAACAGACGTTAGAGTGATGGTCCCCAAATATGGAACCATTGCTGAAGAATATAAGCAAAAAATGAAAAAGGTCAAGGAATTTACCGTACCTGTTGGCTGGAGAAATCAATATTGTGGAGTTGATGAGCTTACTTATCAAGGGGTTACCTATTATTTCATTGATAATGAATACTATTTTAAACGGGATAATCTTTATGGATATTTTGATGATGGCGAAAGATTTGCCTATTTTAATCGGGCAGTACTCGAGTCCTTAGCACAACTGGATTTTATTCCAGATGTTCTTCATTGCCATGATTGGCATACCGCGATGATTCCATTTCTCCTTAGAACGGAATATTTCAAGCGAAAAGGATATGGGCAAATCCGGACAGTGTTCACCATTCATAATCTGCAATTTCAAGGGATTTTTCCAAAAGAGGTACTGGGCGATTTGCTAGGTATGGATAACCATTCATTCCACACTGGCCAATTAGAGTTCTTCGGGAATATCAATTTTATGAAGGGGGCGCTTGTGGCAGCTGATAAAATAACGACCGTGAGCCCTACGTATAAAAAGGAAATTCAAACACCTGTATATGGAGAAAAGCTTGACGGTCTTTTGCGGGAAAGAGATGAGGATCTGACCGGAATATTAAATGGAATTGATGAGGAATTTTACAATCCGGCAATTGACCCGCTCATTGATCAGACTTATAAAGCAGAAACGGTTCAAAAGAAGGCAATTAACAAAAAAGAGATTCAAAAAAGATTTGGCTTGGCGCAAAGTACCGGGACACCATTACTTGTGATGATTTCAAGGCTAACAAGGCAAAAGGGTTTAGAACTGGTTAAGTGTGTCCTTCGTGAAATTTTGCAAGAGGATGTACAGGTAATCATTCTCGGAACAGGTGATTATGAATATGAGGAACATTTAAGGCAGGCGGCTCGAATCTATCCTGAAAAGTTAAAGGTTCATACCGGTTTTAATGAGGAACTTGCCCATAAACTTTATGCCGCTGCAGACTTATTTTTAATGCCATCGCTATTTGAACCGTGCGGTCTTGGTCAACTGATTGCGATGAAATACGGTGCCATCCCAATCGTTCGTGAAACGGGAGGCTTAAATGATACCGTTAAGGCATGGAATGAATTTACCGGTGAAGGAAACGGCTTCTCCTTCAGTAACTTTAATGCCCACGATATGCTTTTTACCATTCAAAGAGCGGTCAGCTTTTATTATGATAAAAAGAGTTGGGAATCGATTGTCAGGCAGGCAATGAAAAAGGACTATAGCTGGGCCCAATCGGCATTTAGTTATAACCAGCTCTATGCTGCGCTTGTGTCAAGGAGTGAAACGCATGTTTTCTAGTACAATAGAGTTTAAGAACACCTTTCTTAAAAGACTCGAGATGCAGTGCGGAAAGAGTTTTTCAGAGAGCTCATCAAGGGATCAATATCAAACCCTGGGCAGTATGATTCGTGAGTTTGTTAGTAATGACTGGATTGCAACGAATGAACGATATCTTGCTTCAGAGGGAAAGCAGGTCTATTATTTATCAATTGAGTATTTATTAGGAAAGTTATTAAGGCAAAATTTAATAAACTTAGGTGTAGAGGAAACTGTGCAAGTTGGACTTCAGGAGTTAGGAATTGACTTGGATGCACTCGAGGAATTAGAAGCGGATGCAGGCCTAGGAAACGGCGGTTTAGGAAGATTAGCCGCCTGTTTTCTAGACTCACTTGCCTCCTTAAATCTACCGGGTCATGGCCACGGGATTCGTTATAAACACGGCTTGTTTGAACAAAAAATTGTCGATGGCTATCAAGTGGAATTGCCGGAGCAATGGTTACGAAGCGGTAATGTCTGGGAAATTCGAAAGGCGGATCGTGCAGTGAAAATCCCGTTTTGGGGTAAGGTGGAGGCCAAGATGGAAAATAATCGCCTCGTTTTTCATCATCAGAATGCTGAAACTGTAACGGCCGTCCCACATGATATGCCTGTTATCGGGTTTCAATCGAATAACGTCAATACGCTAAGGCTTTGGAATGCGGAGCCTTCACCCTTTCCGATTCATAAGGATATTTTAAAATACAAGCGTGAGACTGAGTCGATTTCTGAGTTTTTATACCCTGATGATACCCATGATGAGGGGAAAATTTTACGGTTAAAGCAGCAATACTTTTTAGTATCGGCGAGCATCCAATCGATTGTAAGAACCTACAGGAAGCAGCACGCCAGCTTGGAGCAGCTCCATAAACATATTTGTATCCATATAAACGACACCCACCCTGTCCTGGCTATTCCAGAGTTAATGAGAATCTTGATTGATGAGGAAGGCTATGATTGGGACAAGGCATGGCATGTAACGAAACATACCATTTCCTATACCAATCATACGACATTATCGGAAGCGTTAGAAAAATGGCCAATACATATTTTTCAGCCGTTATTGCCAAGAATCTTTATGATTGTCGAAGAAATCAATGAGCGTTTTTGCCAGGAGCTTTGGGAACAGACACCTGGCGATTGGCAGAGAATAGGTGAACTAGCCATTATAGCGGATAACTATGTGAAAATGGCCCATTTGGCGATTGTCGGCAGCTTTAGTGTAAATGGTGTGGCCAAGTTGCATACGGAAATATTGAAGAAACGAGAGATGAAACCGTTTTATGAATTGTTTCCAGAGAAATTTAACAATAAAACCAATGGAATAGCTTATCGGCGCTGGCTGTTAAAAGCCAATCCAAATTTATCAGCACTTATCACTGATTCAATAGGGCCTTCTTGGACTTATTCGGCCGAGGAACTTTCCCAGTTACTTAGGTATCAAAATGATTCTGCCTTTTTAGAGCAGCTGTTAAAAATTAAAAATGAAAATAAACAGAGGCTTGCGGATATTATTTTGGATAAAACAGGAGTAGGTGTTGATACTGGAGCTATTTTTGACGTTCAGGTAAAACGGCTTCATGCCTATAAGCGGCAGCTGTTAAATGTATTACACATTATGCATTTATATAACCGGATGAAAGAGGATTCAAACTTTTCAACCGCACCGAGGGTGTTTATTTTTGGAGCTAAGGCATCACCTGGTTATTATTATGCGAAAAAGATTATCAAATTAATTAACACGGTTGCCGAGAAAGTAAATAATGACCGACAAATCGGGGATAAGATGAAGGTAATCTTTCTAGAGAATTATCGCGTTTCCCTAGCTGAAAAAATCTTTCCTGCCTCGGATGTAAGTGAACAAATCTCTACAGCAAGCAAAGAGGCATCAGGTACCGGAAATATGAAATTTATGATTAATGGTGCCTTAACTGTAGGGACATTGGATGGTGCCAATATTGAGATTCGTGAGTTAGTTGGCGATGAAAATATCTTTACGTTTGGATTAACGGCAGATGAAGTGCTTCATTATTATCAGTATGGCGGCTACCAATCGCGCGAGTATTATCATCATGATTATCGAATCAAACAGGCTGTCGATCAGCTTGTAAATGGATTTTTCCCGGGGGTTCAAAATGAATTTGAGCCGATAGTTGATTCGTTAGTAGAGGAAAATGATCAATATTTTGTTTTAAAGGATTTTGCCGCCTATACCGACATTCAACGTACAATTAGTGAAACGTTTATGGATAAGGCAAAGTGGCAAAAAATGAGCTTGGCAAATATTGCACAGGCCGGCTATTTCTCGAGTGACCGAACGATAAAGGAATATGCTGATGAAATATGGAGGATTAAACCACTGTATTAAAAAAGGCTTCTGCCGTTACGGCAGAAGTCTCTTGCTTAAAAAGATATGAAAATATAAATTTTCGACTTTGAGAAATGTCCAGCTCCAGGGCGCTTGCGCTTTTCTTATGAAAAATAGTGACCGATAAAAATACCGACTGCAAGTAGAAATCCAAAAATGGTGTTCGTTTGAGCCGTCGCAATCATTGCTGGTGCCATTTTGATTGGAATAGTATTTGCGATGAAACCTTTGGTTGCTTTAATCGCCTTTGGAGCACTCAGAATAACGATTGCTGTCCAAAATGGAACATTTCCGCTAATGATAAGCCCCAAAACCCATAGATAGGAAAAGGTGAACATCCCGGCTAATAAATAAATAGCTCTCTTTTTTCCTAAAAGAATGGCAACAGTTTTACGGCCATTTTCCTTATCACCATCAAGGTCGCGGATATTATTGGATAACATAATCATCCCAACTAATATCATACTTGGAACGGAGACAAGGATGCTTGTGCTCGTGACTGTTCCCGTTTGAATAAAGAAGGAGATTAAAATAATCAACATCCCCATAAAAAATCCGGAAAAAAGTTCACCAAACGGTGTATAGGCAATCGGGAACGGGCCTCCGGTATAAAAATACCCGACAGCCATACATACAAGGCCAACAACGGCTAGCCACCAGCTGCTATTCGCACAAATATAGACTCCTAATAACAGGGCAATTCCATAAAATCCAAAAGCAAGGTTGATGACCGTTTTTGGTTTTATACCATCGCGGACAATCGTTCCGCCAATCCCAACTGAGTGTTCAGTATCAAGACCGCGTTTGTAATCAAAGTATTCGTTAAACATATTGGTCGCAGCTTGAATCAACATGCTGGCAATCAACATCGCAGCAAAAAGACCAAGATGAAAACGTTCGTGTTTTAGTGCCAATGCCGTACCAAGTAAGACCGGTACAAACGAGGCGGTTAAGGTATGTGGACGGGTCATTTGCCACCAAACCTGAAAGCCTCGGTTTGATGAAACGGCAGGTTTCGAATGATGCTGTACATTTGGCTGCATATTCTTCTCTCCCCTTTTATAAAATTTTTCTCTATCTATTATAAATGTCAAAGTCTAATCCATTAGGTTTGTTGCCCAACCATTAGTTTATGTAATTGCCCTAGTAGTGTCAATGGGTTTTTGCTTTCATAACCGGAAGATTATCCCTTCCTGATTATTATTATGTGGTTAGTGAGAAAATGAAAAGAGGGAAAAAGTTGTTTTCAACCTAATTGTAACAATTTTGATATATAATAAGGAATGAAACGGTATTGTAGTGACAACAATTATTGACTTCTTTACAATGGGAGTAGTAATTTAAAAGTATTAAAATGAATGGATAACAGTCATTTCGGCTGTTTTGGAGGGATTTGTTTGGTTACCATTCAAGAAACAGAAATGAAAGAAAGAGGTCTTTTGGCAGTAAATCGTGCGAAGGAACTTGGCCGGCCTATTTTAATAAGTGAAGTCCATCCTATCGATACGATTAACCCTTTGTCTTTTTTTAACATAGGAAAAGACCGCTATTGTGGGGAACGTTTTTTCTGGAAAGACCCAACAAACGAGATTGTGCTAATTGGGCTTGGAATTTCAAAACAAATTCAGTCGGATCAGGCTACTGACCGCTTTTTTCATGTTGAAAGAGAGTGGAAGAGTTTTTTAGAGGATAGCATCATTTTTAACCCATATTCAAAATTGGCTGTTGGACCTCTCATGTTCGGTGGATTTTCCTTTGATCCCTATAAAGAAAAAACGGATCTGTGGTCCAAATTTGCTGATTCATTGTTCCATATTCCCAAATATTTATTGAGTTTGATTGATGGTGAGACCTATTTAACCACTAATATCGTTATTACACCAAATGATGATTCGTCGCTCTTTAGTAAGATTGTGGATGAGAGGAATCAGCTGCTTCTTTCGTTGAAACAGAATCATGGAGTGAAGCCTGCAGTTTTAGTAGAAACGAATGAAATTTCGCCTGAGGAATGGAAACAGACTGTTGATGGAGTTGTGACAGAGTTAACAAACGGTCCATTAAAAAAAGTCGTCCTTGCCCGTGAGCTTCGTCTTTTCTTTACCGATAAGGTAGAGGCAGAAGCGGTGTTAGAAAATTTATATACTCAACAGCCTGCAAGCTATATCTTTGCGTTCGAATCAAATGGAGATTGTTTTATTGGGGCAACGCCAGAGCGGCTAGTGAAAAAGCGTGGTTCTGAAGTCTATTCCACCTGCTTAGCTGGCTCGATCTCACGCGGGGCTTCAGAAGAAGAAGATCAGATTTTAGGCCAAACATTGCTAAATGATCAGAAAAACCTGATTGAGCATGGGTTTGTGGTAGAAATGATTAAAGAAGCTTTAGAGGAATCGTGCGAAGAAATTATTCTACCGGACAAACCGCAATTGTTAAAAAATCGGGATATCCAGCATCTCTATACACCGGTAATCGGGAAGTGCAGCAAAGAAACATCACTACTCTTATTGGTTGAAAGACTTCATCCAACGCCTGCCCTGGGAGGCTTGCCGAAGAAAGCAGCAGTTGAAAAAATTAGACAGGTGGAAGAACTTGACCGCGGCTTCTACGGTGCGCCTCTCGGCTGGGTCGACTATAAACAAAATGGTGAATTTGCTGTCTCTATTCGCTGTGGATTATTACAGGGTGACGAGGTATCGTTGTTTGCCGGCTGTGGTGTTGTAGCCGATTCAGATTCGGAAAGTGAATATTTGGAAACCAGCTTGAAGTTTACACCAATGCTTCGAGCTCTTGGGGGAAAATAACATGGATCATCAGGAAGCATTAACGGCTTATATTGCCGCATTTATTTCAGAACTTGTTTCAACAGGGGTAACGGATGTTGTTGTCAGTCCTGGTTCACGCTCTACTCCGATGGCAATGGTGATGGCAGAGCATCCTGAATTAAACGTTCATATTCATGTAGATGAACGCTCAGCCGCTTTTTTTGCTTTAGGAATTGCCAAGGCATCAAATAAACCCGTTGCGATGCTCTGTACTTCAGGTACAGCAGCCGCTAACTATTTTCCTGCGATTATTGAGGCAAGGTATTCACGGGTGCCCTTAATTGTGCTAACTGCTGACAGGCCGCACGAGCTAAGAGAAGTAGGGGCACCGCAGGCAATTGATCAAATTCATTTATATGGTCATCATGTAAAATGGTTTGCTGAAATGGCTCTACCGGAGAAAAACGATGAAATCATCCGCTATGCCCGGACTGTATGCGCCCGAGCTGCAGCCATCGCGGCTGCTTCTCCAGCAGGGCCCGTCCATTTGAATTTTCCGTTCCGCGAACCGCTTATTCCGAAATTGGATGATTCACTTTTTCAGATCTCAGAACGGCCAAATGGATATGTTAAAGTTCAAAATGGTGAATTCACGATTAATGATGAACAAATTAACATGATTGCTGAAACATTAAAGGGGAAGGAAAGAGGAATTATTGTCTGTGGCAACATCGCTGACCAGCAATTTGCTAAAGCTGTAACGGAGCTTTCCGAGGTATTACACTATCCTATTTTAGCAGACCCGTTATCGCAATTGCGAAGTGGTACCCACAGCACTGCCCAAATTATTGAATCCTATGATACGTTTTTAAGGAATGAAGAGGCAAAAGGTTTCTTAAAGCCTGATGTGGTTATACGGTTTGGGGCGATGCCGGTTTCTAAGGCATTAACGATTTTTCTAAAAGAAAATCACCAGGCTGATCAATTTGTTGTGGATGGCGGCGGCGGCTGGCGTGATCCGGCTGCATTATCAACGAACATGATTTTTTGTAATGAAACGTTGTTTTGCGAAAAACTGTTGGCCCGTGTCGGCAGCGGGACGCCAGGAGATTATCTTGAGGATTGGAAACAGGTTAATGCGCTCACAAAGGAAAATATGACGCTCCTTCGTGACATAACGGATTTAAGTGAAGGCAGGTTATTTTATCAAATAGCAGAAATGCTACCTGAAGGGGCGACCCTATTTGTTGGCAATAGCATGCCAATCCGTGACTTAGATAGCTTTTTCTTAAATAATCGTAAATCAATTAAGATAATGGCAAACAGAGGTGCTAATGGCATTGATGGGACCGTTTCTACGGCATTAGGTGCAGCATTATACTCAAAGTCCTTATATTTGGTTCTTGGGGATTTAACCTTTTTCCATGATTTAAATGGACTGATCGCGGCAAAACTTTATGATATCGATATTCATATTATTCTTGTAAACAATAATGGCGGCGGTATTTTTTCCTTCTTACCGCAATCGGAACATCCGAAAAACTTTGAGCTTTTATTTGGAACACCTCTTACAATCGAATTCGAGCACGCTGTCAGGATGTTTAACGGAGAATTTGTGAAAATAAAGAATTGGCGGCATTTGGAATTGGAAATGAAAAAGAGTAAGGGTCAATCCGGAATTCACGTGTACGAAGTTGCGACAAAAAGAGATGAAAATCTCCAGGAGCATCGTGGATTTTGGGCATCTGTTTCCCAGGAAATATCAAGTTTCGTCAAAGGTAAGCAGTAATGGACATTACTGTCGATAGAATTCGCTATCATGTGGAGGTTCGTGGTAATGGAACCCCAGCGCTTGTCGTATTGCATGGATTTACGGGAGATGCCTCTACATGGATGCCGTTTTTTGAGTCCTGGGGCCAGCATTCTTTGGTAATTGCTCCGGACATTATTGGGCACGGTAAGACGGAGTCACCTAATGAGATAAATCGTTATCAAATAGAAGTAGTTGCTAGTGACTTGAATCGGATTCTTGATGAATTAGCTGTGGAGCAAATAGATTTACTAGGCTATTCAATGGGGGCAGACTTGCCCTTACTTTTGCACTGCTATTTCCAAATAGAGTTCGGAGGTTAATCCTAGAAAGCGCCTCTCCAGGGCTGGAAACAGAGGATGAGAGGGAACTCCGTCGTATGAAAGATACGGAACTTGCAAAATTTATTGTTAATGAGGGGATTACATCGTTTGTTGATTATTGGGGGGATATTCCCCTGTTTTCATCAATGAAACGACTCCCCGCAGAGGTTATTAAATCTATCAGGTCTCAGCGGTTACATAATTCTGTTTTAGGTCTGGCAAATAGTTTACTTGGAATGGGGACAGGCGCACAGCCTTCCTGGTGGGGTTCCCCTATAAAACAGCTTGAATGTGAGGTTTTGCTGCTAACCGGTGCGGAGGATAAAAAGTTTTGTGGGATTGCAGAGAGAATGCTGAAGTCTCTTAAAAAGGGTTCTTGGGTTGCCGTTGAAAATTGTGGACATGCAATTCATGTGGAAGAATCACAAAAGTTTGGTACAATAGTAAGTGACTTTTTGTCAAAAAAGCGATAAAGGAGGATTTTATTTTGACAGTAGAATGGGTTCCAGGACGCAAGTATGAAGAAATTTTATATGAGACTTATAACGGAATAGCAAAAATCACCATTAACCGACCACATGTACATAATGCCTTTACACCGAAAACGGTATCGGAAATGTTCGATGCTTTTGCACATGCACGTGATGATTCCAGCATTGGTGTAATTGTGTTGACAGGTGCAGGGGAAAAAGCATTCTGTTCCGGCGGAGATCAAAGTGTTCGCGGACATGGAGGCTATGTTGGGGAGGATCAAATTCCTCGCTTAAACGTGCTTGATTTACAGCGTTTAATCCGAGTAATTCCTAAGCCAGTGATAGCAATGGTAAAAGGATATGCCATCGGTGGCGGACATGTACTTCACGTTGTCTGTGATTTAACAATTGCGGCAGATAATGCTGTGTTTGGCCAAACAGGTCCTAAGGTTGGAAGTTTTGATGCCGGTTATGGTTCAGGTTACCTAGCAAGAATTATCGGTCATAAGAAAGCCCGTGAAATCTGGTATTTATGCCGTCAGTATAATGCGCAAGAAGCGCTTGATATGGGCTTAGTTAACACGGTTGTTCCTTTGGAGCAAGTTGAAGATGAGACCATTAAATGGTGTGAAGAAATGCTTGAGAAAAGTCCAACAGCTCTTCGTTTCATAAAAGCTGCCATGAATGCCGATACGGATGGTTTAGCAGGACTTCAGCAATTTGCTGGTGATGCAACATTGCTTTACTATACAACTGATGAGGCAAAAGAAGGCCGCGACGCTTTTAAAGAAAAGCGCAAGCCTGATTTCGGCCAATTCCCGCGTTTCCCTTGATCATGTAAAAGCAGCTTGATGGACTCCATCAGGCTGTTTTTTATAAATGGGAGAGGAGTGGTTCTCCGTGACCGAAACGGAGAACAGAATCGAAAAAGGTTAAGTAGAACCGTTTTCCTCCCCGCTAATAAAAGTTTAGAATCAAACAAAGAGTTTTTTTAAGAGGGTGTTAAAAATGTCAAAGGAAATCATGCCCAATTTTATAAAGAATAGAGCTTTTCTTACTCCTGACCGAACAGCCATATATTTTCAGGAGAAATCCTTAACATTTAACGAGCTTTACCATTGTTCTCTGGATACTGCCGGGAAACTTCAGACTCAAGGTGTTCAAAAAGGTCAATTGGTTGGAGTACTATTAAAAAATCATCTTGATACAGTGATAATCTTATTTGCACTTCAGATAATAGGCGCCAAAGCAGTTATATTAAACAATAGATTAACTACATCAGAATTAGTTTGGCAACTCAATGATTCCAAAGCAGCATTCCTAATTTTAGAAGAAGCTTTTGCCACGAAAGAACTTGAAGAAAAGGCAGCATTGAAGGCGATAACGAAAGAAGACCTATTTCAACTAAAGCCAGTGGAACCAGTAATCCAAAATGAAGTCAATTTATCTGACATCTGTACGATTATGTACACTTCGGGAACGACTGGAAACCCGAAAGGTGTCATACAGACATACGGAAACCATTGGTGGAGTTCAGTCGGTTCTGCATTAAACTTGGGAAAAATGGAGATGGATTGCTGGCTTTGTTCTGTTCCACTGTTCCATATTAGCGGCTTCTCTATCCTTATGCGCAGTGTCATCTATGGCATGCCGATAGTCCTGCATGAACATTTTGACGTAGAAAAAACGATTAGGGATATTCAGGTAAAAAAGGTTACCATTATGTCAGTGGTCGGGACAATGTTAACTGGAATTGTCGATGCATTGGGGGACAGAAGGCTTCCCAATCAATTCCGCTGCATGCTGTTAGGTGGGGGCCCTGCTCCATTACCATTACTAGAGGCTTGTGTGGAAAAAGATATTCCTGTCTTTCAGTCGTATGGCATGACAGAATCCTCCTCGCAAATTGTGACACTTTCACCAGAATACAGCCTGACAAAGCTTGGCTCAGCCGGAAAACCATTGTTCCCGTCTCAACTTATCATTGTCAAGGATAATGGGATTCCTGCCGAAGCGGGGGAAGCTGGTGAAATTACCGTAAAGGGACCAAACGTTACACCAGGATATTTATATTGTCCAAAAGCTATGGAAGAAAGATTTCGTGATGGCTGGTTTTATACAGGAGATATTGGCTATTTAGATGGTGAAGGATTTTTATATGTCATCGACCGCCGTTCTGATTTGATTATTTCGGGCGGAGAAAACATATACCCAGCTGAAATCGAAGCAGTTTTATTGGCCCATCCGGCAGTTGTAGAAGCTGGTGTCACAGGCGTCGATGATGCGAAATGGGGACAGGTACCTGTTGCTTTCATCGTAAAAAACAACTTTGTTTCCACGGATGAGCTTCAGCAATTTTGCCAAAAGCAACTTGCTAGATACAAGGTGCCAAAAGTTTTCTATTTTACTGAAAAGCTCCCAAGAAACGCGGCTAAAAAACTACTGAGAAGAACATTGCGCGAGTGGGTGACAAACGATGAAAATAGCCTCGATTGAGCTCTTTGTGATTCAAATGCCATTAAGGTCTCCGTTTCTGACGCATTTAGGTGCGGTGAATGACCGTGAAGGAATTATCGTAAAGGTTACCAGCAAAGATGGTCTGACAGGGTATGGGGAAGGAGTTGCTTTTTCTACGCCGTGGTATACCGAAGAAACGGTTGCAACCAGTTTACATATGTTAACGGATATGTTGATTCCATTACTGCAAAAACATCCAATCCAACACCCTAAGGAGGCCTCCCATCTTTTTAGCAGAATCAGAAGAAACAATATGGCTAAAGCAGCCTTAGAAACAGCCCTGTGGGATTTATATGCGAAGTCTAAATTAGAGCCGCTCTCAAAAGTAATCTGCGGCACACGCCCCCTTATTGCTTCTGGTGTGGTGGTGGCAACGGACTCGACCGTAAAAGCATTACAGCAAATTGAGCAATACCTTGACCAAGGTTATCAGCGGATTAAAGTAAAAATAAATCCCAAACAGGATTACGCTTTTCTTTCAGAAATCCGTCACCACTACCCAGACCTGTCCATCATGGCAGATGCCAATTCCTCCTATTCGCTACAGGATATCGATCGCTTAAAAGCATTAGACGATTTTAACTTAATGATGATTGAGCAGCCCCTGGCACACGATGATATTATCGAACATGCTCAGTTGCAAAAAGAAATTCGGACACCTATTTGTTTGGATGAAAGCATTGTCACCTTTGACGATGCACGTAAAGCGATAGAATTTGGGAGCTGTAAGGTAATCAATATTAAAGTGGGCCGCGTTGGTGGACTTTATGAAGCGAAGCGAATTCATGATTATTGTTTTGAAAGAGGAATTCCGGTTTGGTGCGGTGGAATGATTGAGTTCGGAATTTCCCGTGCCCATAATATTGCACTAGCTTCCCTCCCTGGCTTTTCCATTCCAGGGGATATATCCGCATCAAGCCGGTTTTGGGACGAGGATATTATCACACCTGAAGTTACTGTGGAAAATGGGTTTATTACAGTACCGGAGAGCCCGGGTATCGGGTATGAAATAAATGAAAACAGGCTTCTGGAAGTCTTATTAGCAAAAAAATTGTTTTCTTTTCCACAGTAAAAAACCAGGCAAAGTAGTTTGCCTGGTAATAATTTCACGATAATGTACTTGCTTCAAAGGTTTGACAATCGGTTTCTTTACTATTGCCTGCTGTATCACCCGTATGACTGACAACGTAAATGCGGTCGGCACTGCATTTATTTCCATTTGCCCAAAACGTGCAGTTATTTACTTCACACAAAACATCCTTAGCCATTCGTATCACTCCTTAAAGTATGTCGGTAATACAATAATAGCATGTGAAATTAAAGAAAACGGTATCCCCCAAAGTAGCAGGAAAATGGGTCGGAAATTGGAAATGAACCCATTAATTATTTAACGCTGTTTTTAATGACTCCAGATTTTTCTTCATTAATGAAAAGTAGGTTTCTTTATTTTTGATATTGTCTTTTGATAAGACAGATAAATTGTGGATCGGCAATGCCCGTGCACCGATTTCTTTTTGGACGACTTTGCCTAGCTTTGACTTAACATTCTCTTCAAACAAAATATAGTGTAAGCCGTCATGGTCGGCAAGCGAGATTATTTTTTCAAGTTCCTTTTGTGTCGGTTCATTTGTTGTTGAAAGCCCTGAAATACTGATTTGATCAATATGATAACGAGTTTCCCAATAGCCGAAGGCAGCGTGGGTGACAATCATCTTTTTATGCTTAGAAGTTGAAATGGTTTGCTCGAATTCGTTATTTAATTCATCTAATTCTTCTGCTAGCTTATGATAATTTTCATTGAAGAAATCTTTGTTTTGCGGCAGCTTTTTTTCTAAGGCATCTCGAATGACCGCAGCCATTTCTTTTGAATAAACGGGATCAAGCCATACGTGTGGGTTGGTATCACCGTGGTCATGGGTATCTTCCACATCAGAATGAGTCTCTTTCGGCAATTGCAGTTGGTCGGCTGTGGGTACTAATGTCACATCTTCATTTTTTAATGTACCCTTTGCCTTTTCAACAAACCCTTCAAGTCCGAGCCCTATGTAGAAAAATAAGTCTGAATCAGCTAAATTCATCATATCCTTTTGCGATGGTTCAAATGTGTGTTCATCAGCACCTGGAGGATAGATGGTTTTTACATCTACATATTTTCCGCCAATTCGTTCTGTAAAATATTGAAGCGGGAATACGGTGGTATAAACAGTTAATTGATCTTTCTTTTTTGTCGGCTCTTTATCATTCGAACAAGCGGATAGAATAAGACCCAATGGTAACAGAACAGAAAGAATAAGGATGATTTTTTTCATAAGAACTCCTTAAAATAATATTAAATCGGATTTATTACGATTTATATTCGAAAAATTTTTAATTAACAGAAAAGAAATAAGTGCATAATACGGAACGATTCCGATTTCCATATGTATCTTACAAAAAAAAAGCCTAATTGCAAGTATAATATTTGTTTCAGCCATGGCATATTATGTATGCTTAAATAGAAAGGTGGGATTAGTATGACAATATTGAATGATATGTTGGACCACAACCAGAAATTTGTAGATAATCACGAATATAAGAAATACGAAACAACGAAATACCCGAATAAGAAAATGGTCATTCTTACATGCATGGATACACGATTATTAGAATTATTACCGAAAGCCTTAAACTTGGGAAACGGGGATGCTAAGCTTATTAAGGATGCCGGTGCACTTGTTTCACATCCTTTTGGAAGTGTGATGAGAAGTATTCTGGTTGCGGTATATCAATTGCAGGCACAGGAAGTTTTGGTCATTGGCCACCATGATTGCGGCATGAGCGGTATGAAGCCAGAACCAGTAATTGAGAGTATGAAAGCGCGGGGGATTACTGATGAAACGTTTGCCAATCTCTCCTATTCCGGCATCGACATTAAACAGTGGCTTCAAGGATTTGAAAATGTGACTGAGAGTGTCGCACATAGTGTAGATATGATTAAAAATCACCCACTATTGCCTTCGGGTGTTCCTGTTCATGGATTGGTTATCGATCCGAAGACTGGAAAACTTGACTTAGTTGTAGATGGATATCAAGATTAATCCTTCTTTTTTTCCGGAACAGGGTCAAAACCGCCGGGATGAAAGGGATGACACTTTAAAATCCGTTTTATGGCGAGCCAGCCGCCTTTTACAGCACCAAAGCGTTGGACCGCTTCAAAGCCATAATGCGAACATGTGGGATAAAATCGGCAGGTGGGTGGTTTTAAGGGTGAAATGGCCACTTGATAAAAACGAATAATCGCTAGAAAGATCTTTTTCAACATCATCATCGCTCCTTACATATCAACATAACATAAATTTAATTTTTCGTCTAAATTGTTAAATATAACTAAATGGATGAAAAAAGTCGGGATTTATTGTATGATGGTAGATAGATAAGAAGAGGAGTGATAGTGATGCCTTCAGTTGAAAGTTTTGATTTAGATCATAATGCCGTTAAGGCTCCATATGTAAGACACTGCGGTGTACACAAGGTAGGGAGTGACGGTATTGTTAATAAATATGATATTCGTTTTTGCCAGCCTAATAAGCAGGCGATGAAGCCTGATGTAATTCATACGCTTGAACATTTGTTAGCCTTCAATATTCGCAAGCATTCGGAAAAATATGACCACTTTGACATTATTGATATTTCGCCAATGGGCTGCCAAACTGGCTACTATTTAGTTGTTAGCGGCGAACCAACCGTAGCGGAAATAATTGATCTTCTTGAAGATACCATGAGGGATGCGGTTGAGATAGTCGAGATCCCTGCTGCGAATGAAAGACAATGCGGTCAGGCAAAGCTCCATGATTTAGAAGGGGCTAAGCGATTAATGCGATTCTGGCTTGAGCAAAGTAAAGAGGATTTAAAGCAAGTTTTTGCATAGGAAAGCGGAAGCCTCTTGGTTCTGTAACTAGACAGTTAGCAAAGTCCAATGTTTTGTTTTATGTACTAAAAAAAATCCTATTCATCTCGAATAGGATTTTTTTTAGCCATTCTTTTGGTTTTGGTCAGATTTCTGTTGTTCGTTGTCCTGAGTTAAATATGGATTACCTTCTAAAGGATCCACGCTATGTTTATAATCGTATGCTTTCGATGTGGTAATGACTGCGAGAAGGAGAACGATAATAACAATAATAATACCTACTACCATGACAACATACATATTCATTTTCCCCCCTTTATTCCATTGTATCATGGAAATTGAAAAATTGGCGCAAAAAAGGAAGCCTTAACAGCTTCCGGGTAGATAAAGTTTCTCGGTTATGTCTTTGGAAATTGTCTAGCTTCAGGCGTCATCGGCTAGTGTACTTCGCTCTTCTCCCTACGATAAGTCAACATCGGGCAGCGAAGCTCACCGTGTTTCCTTTATCTCAGTCGAAGCGCTCCAGTCCATACGCCGATAAACGGGCGCCTTCCGCCTTTCTTAGTATGTAAAATCAATGAATATTTCTAGGATAGTAAGTATGTGTTCGATGCTGTCCGTACTCTTCTTGAGCAAATTTACCTTTCAGGCTTTCAATAAGGTACAGTCCCATTAAATCGTATAATTCTTGTTTATCCATTTCTTGAATTAATGCAAGAAGGTCCTCATGTGACATTTCTTCTAAAAAAGCAAATGTCAGCATGTCAATATCCTCTTCATCCCCTGTTAACTTGTTTCTGTACATCTGATATAATTCATCGACTATTTTCATTACAACACCTCCATATTAAATATATTGTTCCCTTATTGAATACCCATAAAAGGATAAAATCATCCCTCTTAAATTGACTGAAAAATCTGTTTCTTTGATTGTATGTTTATTATAGCGTATTCATTTCTAAAATATGAGTCGAAATTTGAAAAAGAATAAATTTTTTCTATTTGTACATTACTAAAGAGTAAAAGGGGATGATGCAATGGATGGACACAAGAAATCCTATTATATTGATGTTGGAACCGGTCATATAACAAGTAATGCCACAAGTTCAACATGGAGCTATAAAATCGAAGCTACTGATGAAGAGATTACTCAGTTACGCGAGCTGTTTGACCAAAACTATTCAACTGAATGGAAAAATTTCTTTCGTGCTCATGTTCCGTTTTTGGAATATCATCACGATAAAGATAATGATGCTTATGATAGTACAATTCAACAAGTGTATGGTTTGCTCCATAAGCTTGGTGATGATGAGGCAAAAAGTCATATTGAGAGCATGAATATCTTACCGAAATAACAATAATCAGGGAAATCCGGTTCTTTAGGATTTTCCTTTTTTTATTATAATTATACCATTAAAGAAAAACAGAGGCGGTTTTTTTATGAAACAATTTGTGGATCGAAACGAAAATAAAGTTGAATTAGCTTTTTCTCAAGGTGCCTTCAACCAGGAAGCCAAACATGTATTAATCATTTGCCAATATAAGGATGACTGGTTTTTAACGAATCATAAACAACGCGGTCTTGAATTTCCTGGTGGTAAAGTAGAACTCGGGGAAACGCTAGAGGAGGCAGCAAGACGCGAGACACTAGAGGAAACAGGTGCAATTCTTGGCAGTCTGCAATTTATTGCTGAGTATAAGGTTACTGACCCAAATGGTCCTTTCGTAAAGACAGTTTTTTGGGGGCGGGTGGAAAGTGTAATGAAAACGAACTCTTACTTTGAAACAAATGGCCCTGTTATAATCAAGGGGGACATTTTGCAGCAGCGTTTTCGGGATGATTTTAGCTTCATCATGCAGGATGAAGTGATTGAGGAATGTATAAAGCAAATACTCAAAAAGGAATAGCCGTCAACACTATTCCTTAATGAGTTTTTTCTCTAAAAGTTCCACGAGCTGGTACATAATCGTTGCAATCACAGCAATGACTAAAAGCGATAAGAAAACAAGGGTAAAATTAAATACTTGGAAACCGTAAATAATCATGTACCCAAGACCGCGTGACGATACCAGAAATTCACCAACAATGACACCGACCCATGATAAGCCCACATTTACCTTCAAGGTCGAAATAATCGTTGGAAAACTTGCCGGGAGAATCGCCTCTTTAAAACATTGAAACCGTGTTGCACCAAACGTTCGCAGTACTTTTAAATAATTTGGATCCACCTCTTTAAATGAGGTATAAACGACAATTGTGGTAATGATGACTGAGATTATCGCACCCATGGCAATAATCGATGGGTAGCCTGGACTCAGTGCAACAATCAAAATTGGTCCTAGTGCCACCTTCGGCATGGCATTAAGGACAACAAGATAGGGATCCAGAATTTTTTGAACCAACGGAGACCACCAAAGGATGGCAGCTAAAATGGTACCAAGTAGTGTTCCCAGGATAAAACCAAAAATTGTTTCGGTTAGGGTTACACCTGTATGGGTTAAAAGTGACCCATCTTGAATTTTCGTTATCAATAGGTTCCATATTTTAGACGGAGAACTGAAAATCAGCGGGTCAATCCATTGCTTCCCACTTGCTAGCTCCCAACTGGAAAAAAAGACGACAAAGATGACAGCTTGATAAAAGCGAACCCACCTCCGTTCAATTTTTAACGAATGAATATAGTTTTTATGGAGGAGTTCAAGTTTTTTCCTTTCCTGGCTCAAGTGACTCCAACTCCTTCCATATGGTTTGAAAGATACTTGGATATAGTTCATGATTTCTTGCTTCAAAAGGGGTTACCTTTCTTAGCTCCTCAGGCATTTCAAAAATTTTATGGATCCTCCCGGGACTGGGCGACAGTAAATAGACCCGATCACTCATGGCAATAGCCTCACCGATATCATGTGTTACGAGAATCGCTGTTTTCCCAAATTCATCTAAGGTTTGCGACACTAAATCCTCTAATTTCAACTTTGTTTGATAATCGAGAGCGGAAAAGGGCTCATCAAGCATCAGCAGTTTTGGTTCTGTTGCTAATGTCCTTACAAGGGCAACGCGCTGTCTCATTCCGCCTGACAATTGCTTAGGCAGTTGTTTTTCCACACCGACAAGGCCGATCTGGTCTAGTAGATTAAATGCCGCGGTTTTGTTTTTTTCGTTTAGCTGCTTGGATAATTTCAGGCCCATTAGGATATTTTCCTCAATCGTTTTCCAGGGAAACAAATAATCCTGCTGCAGCATATAGCCAATTTCATTTTTGGCTGTAGAAACCGGCTTGTTTTCTAACAAAACAGTTCCCTGGGTTGGTTTTAGTAAACTTGAAATGATGGAAAGCAGGGTTGTCTTACCACAGCCACTTGGGCCGAGAAGGGAGACAAATTCCCCCTCCTCAACTGTAAGTGTAATATCGGAGAGGGCCGTGGTGGCAGAGGCTTTGGTGAAATAGGTATGATGGATATCTTGAACGTGTAAAAAGCTCATAATAACGGCCTCCCTTTCCTATTATTTTTTTATGACTTTCTCAGCTACTTGTGTATTTACAAGCGTTTTATGATCGACTTCTTTTGGAAGTTCACCCGCTTCCTTCATGATGTTTTGCAGATTGTTCCATTCCGCTTCATCCAATATCGGGTCAGTTGCAAATGAGCCTTGACTCTTATAGCGCTCGACAACAGTTGTCATGATGGCAAGGTCGGTATCAGGGAAGTACGGTTCAACCGCTTTGGCAATCTCTTCGGCACTATGGGATTCCACCCACTGTTGGGCCTTGTAAACGGCTCGCGTAAATTTTTCAATCGTTGCTTTGTTTTCTTTCATATAGCTTTCTTTTGACATGAAGGTGGTATATGGAACATGACCGGATTCTTTGCCGAAGGAAGCGACAATATGGCCTTTTCCTTCTTTTTCAAAAATGCTTGCAGTTGGTTCAAATAATTGAACAAATTCCCCCGTCCCGGAGGCAAAGGCATTGGCAATGTTCGCAAAGTCAATATTTTGGATTAAATTTAAATCCTGGTGTGGATCAATACCGTGCTTCTTTAAAACAAATTCACCGACCATTTGTGGCATACCGCCTTTACGCTGGCCTAAGAAGGTTTTCCCTTTTAGTAAATCCCATGAGAAATTGTCGATTTTATCTCTGGCAACTAGGAAAGTGCCGTCGGTCTGCGTTACCTGCGCAAAATTGATGACCGGGTCATTAGCGCCTTGGGCGTAAACATAAATCGATGTTTCCGATCCAACAAGGGCAACATCTGCACCACCCGAAATAAGGGCTGTCATGGTTTTATCGCCGCCAGGAGTGGTTGTCAGAGTAACATCCAACCCTTCAGCCTTGAAAAAACCTTTTGCCAGGGCAACATATTGTGGAGCATAGAAAATGGAACGGGTTACTTCTGCAATTCGAACCTTTTTCAATTTCTTTGTCTCCGGTTTGGAATCATTATTACAAGCGGCTAATGAAAACATGAGGATAGCAATGAGAAGAAAGGAGAAACTGAACTTTAATGATTTTTTCATAAAATAAACCTCCTTACATACCGTTAAGAATTCTGGGCTAATTGCCTAAGATATCGTATGAACAGTGGAAAAATGTGTGAATACCCATGACAAAAAATTTTAAAAGGAAGTATGGCAGATGTACATCGATAATGGAAAAATCCTAGAATATATACGCTTTCCATCACCAAATCCTAAGGTTGAGTTAACGGTTATTACCTATCTTTCAAATGGATTAAAGGTAAAAGGGATGCTTGCGGCCCCAAAAGGTGCTGAACCGCTGGATGGCTTTCTCTATTTGCGAGGCGGTATAAAAAATGTTGGAAAAGTACGTCCCGCCCGGATTGCCCAGTTTGCGGCAGAGGGCTTTATCGTCTTCGCTCCTTTTTATCGAGGAAATCAAGGCGGGGAGGGGAGTGAGGATTTTGGCGGTGAAGACAGGGAGGATGCATTTTCAGCTTATTTGCTGTTGAAATCTATATCGCGGGTTCGAACTATCCATATATTTGGCTTTTCACGTGGTGGTGTGATGGCATTAATGACTGGAATCTACTTTCCGGAAGCGGCATCCGTTGTTACCTGGGGTGGGGTGAGTGATATGATCTTGACCTATCAGGAGCGGGAAGATCTACGCAAAATGATGAAAAGGGTAATTGGCGGTACCCCCGCGAAATTTCCGGAACGATATCAAGAGCGCACACCCTTATACGATATAGAAAGACTAGCAGCACCAGTCCTGATCATTCATGGTGTAAAGGATCATAATGTATCCGTAGAGCATGCCTACCGTCTTGAAAGGAGACTTAGGTCACTGGGAAAACCAGTTGATTGTTGGTATTTTGATGAATTTACTCACTATTTCCCACCGGCAATAAATAGAAAAGTCGTGACGGATTTATCAAAGTGGATGAAAAACAGGTGCAATTGATGGTAATATATAGTTAATACAAGCAGAGGAGCGGATTTTTATGGGTATGCCCCTTGAGTTAAATACCATGATCGTGACAAAAGGCAGAGAGAAGCGAGTTGAGGAGAATCTTTTTGTACTCGTAAAAGAAGGTTATCGCCTCTATCCAATCGAGATTCCCATTGATGTAAAGAAAACGATGGACAGTGATTCAACCGGATCTGCTGTGATTAAAAAAGTGGTATGGGAGAATAGTAATACAACGCTAACCTATCAATTAGTATCATTAAATTCGACAAACTAAAGCAGGCAGGTGTTCATGCCTGCTTTTTCTTATGGAATCAAAAGTGTAATAAATGCTTGAATCGGCCGTCTAATTTTTAGATATAGAAAAAGAGATTTTAAGGAAGGGGGAGTTTGATTGGAACGGGGGCATCAGATAGAGAAATGGTTTATTCAATTTGAGAAGGATATCACGAATTATCTAGTTTATTATACAGGCACCACGGACGTAGAGGATTTGGTTCAGGAAACCTTCTTAAGGGCTTTTCGCTCTTTTGGCAGTTTTAAAAACGAATCAAATCCAAAAACGTGGCTGATCTCGATAGCGAGAAATACAGCGATCGATTTTTATCGAAAAAAATCTGTGTGGCAGAGGTTAAAAGAACGGCTGGATCACGAGTCACCAAAACAACATGAACTCCAAACAGAAGAGAAATTTATAAGAAAAATAGAATATGCCCAGCTATACCATGCCATTAACGAACTGAAACAAAATTACCGTGATGTGGTTTTATTAAGGGGGATCGCGGAGCTTTCATCGCAGGAAGCTGGTCAGGTTCTTGGCTGGTCAGAAAATAAAGTGAATGTGACCTTTTTTCGGGCAGTGAAAAAACTAAATGAGCAGTTAAAGGAGGGGGATTATTTTGAGTCATTTATCGGATAAAGAACTGCTTGACGTGTTGGCGGATTTCCCCAAGCATGAATTAACCACCAATCAACGGACGGAAATGTTAAAAAAGTTTGGTAGTACAGATTCTTATAAACTCAAAAGGCCATTTCCTTTTCAGAGAATCACAGCAGTAGCAGCCGTGTTTATCTTAATTCTAATCGCTCCGATCCTCTATTTTACTAGCCGGGAAGAACGTGCACCAAAATCAGGTTCCACAAAAGTAGAAGTCCAGGAAGGCGACTATTTTGCTTTAAGAGATGAGAGCGGCAAACCACTTTACGGAGACAGTAATTTCGGAATACCCAACAAGGTCAGCTTACTGGCTCCAAAGGAATGGGTAGTATGGGATCAGCGAGGAACAAGCAAAATCATGGTTTTTGTATGGGGGAAGGATTTTGCGTCAGATCCAACACTTTCTATCGATGCTACACATGAAGCAACCGGAATAAAACAACATCTTACTAACGCCCACTTATCAGGTGGGAAATATGGGGCCGATGCCCATGCTCTAGTAACCTTTACACCTTTTGATAAAAGAGGAAAATGGAATCTTGAATTCACTGTATCCAACACTGTGGGAGAAAAGAAGAAGATTGGCGAATTTCCTATTTATGTGAAGGATCACTATGTCTTATTAGGTTCTAAGGGTACCTTATTGATTTCCCAAGAAGATTTGTATGCCGGTTTTTATAATGATGCCTATATTGAGGTTTCAGGCGAAAACCTCCCTGAAGAAATCGAATTAGAGATCAATAGTGAAGAAGACCCTTCGGATATCTCCAAGTTTACCTTTAAAGAAAAAACAGATTATACGATGACGGATGGAGAAAAAGTCTCGATGTACAAAGGAGATTTCCAAATTAAAAAAAGTGGAAGATATAGTTTTGGTGTACTAGGCGAATCGAATCTTGTCATCATAGGAAAGCCGACAGATCAATAAAAGCAAAAAGCGATTCCCCAACGGAATCGCTTTTTGCTAATGGTCAGTTATGCGACAGGGCCGCCTTTTTCCTCAATTTCAGCAGATACATCGGTAAACTTCTTAAAGTTTTCACGGAACTTACCGGCAAGTTCTTTCGCCTTCACTTCATACGCTTGTGAATCTGCCCATGTTTTATTTGGCTGCAAGACTTCATCAGGGACACCGGCAATATGCAGCGGAATATTTAAACCGAAAATTTCATCTCGGACTAATTCCACATGGTTTAGTTCACCTTCCAGCGCTGCTTGAACCATGGCTCTTGTGTAGGAAAGTTTCATTCGGCTGCCGACACCGTATTCGCCGCCGGTCCAGCCTGTGTTTACTAAAAAGACATTCGCATTGTGTTCTAGTATTTTTTCCCCAAGCATCTCTGCGTAACGTGTGGCAGGAAGCGGCAAGAACGGTGCACCAAAGCAGGTAGAAAAGGTTGCTTCCGGTGCGGTTACACCGCGCTCAGTTCCCGCAAGCTTCGAGGTGTAACCGCTTAAGAAATGGTACATGGCTTGTTCTTTCGTTAATTTGGAAATGGGGGGCAGTACGCCGAAGGCATCTGCTGTTAAAAACACGATTGTATTTGGATGACCGGCAATGCTTGGTTGAATAATATTATCAATCGCTTCGATTGGATACGCCGCACGTGTATTCTCAGTCAAAGTTCCGTCATCATAATCCGGAATTCGCGATTCTTGATTCATGACGACATTTTCAAGGACTGTTCCAAAGCGGATAGCATCAAAAATTTGCGGCTCCTTTTCACGAGAGAGATTAATACATTTCGCATAGCAGCCTCCCTCAACATTGAAGACGCCATTGGAGGACCAGCCATGTTCATCGTCGCCGATCAACCTGCGATTAGGATCTGCTGATAGAGTCGTTTTCCCTGTACCGGATAAACCGAAGAATAAAGCAACATCCCCTTCGGAACCGACATTCGCCGAACAATGCATCGATAAAATATTATTCTCCGGCAAGAGATAATTCATGACAGAAAAAATGGATTTTTTCATTTCACCGGCATACTCAGTACCGCCGATTAAGACAATTCTTTGTTCAAATGATATAATAATAAAGGTTTCCGAGTTCGTGCCATCAATTGCCGGATTAGCCTTGAAATTTGGGGCAGTAATCACCGTAAATCCAGTATCATCTGCCAATAAATCATCTTCAGACGGGCGAATAAACAATTGCTGCGCAAATAAATTATGCCATGCAAACTCATTGACAACCTGAATGGGTAAGCGGGACTTTTTATCCGCTCCGGCAAACCCTTTGAAAACAAAAATTTCATCTTGTTGCTTTAAGTATTCTAGAACTTTATGATAGAGGTTAGTGAAAACGGATTCAGAAATGGGTTGATTCGTCGGTCCCCAAGCGATTTTATCCTTCGAAGTCTCTTCCATTACAATAAATTTATCCTGTGGCGAACGACCTGTGTATTTTCCGGTTGCGACACTTACTGCACCTGTCGAGGTTAACTTTCCTTCTTTGCGGCTTAAGATTTTTTCGACTAATTGGGGTACAGACAATTGTAATTGTACATGTCTTCCTTGTAATAGTTGTTTTAATTCATTCGGAATATGAACAGAATTCATTTTATAGAAACCATCCTTTATTGTGATTTTTATAATCTTAATAATTACAAATAGTATAACACATTAAGATTAATAGTCTATACTATTGCGCAAATTTAAGTTTGTTTTTATACATTTTTTAAAGAATTTTTAAACAGTCAAAACAATACAAGAATTTCTTGAAAAATTCATTGACATTGCTCACCATTGTAGCGTAATATTCTGATTTGAACGGATACTCTCTTATCCCGAGCTGGTGGAGGGACAGGCCCAATGAAACCCAGCAACCTGCAATATGGAAAGAATGACCACGAAACAGGTCCTTTTCAGGATGCGAAGGTGCTAATCTGACGCAAGGCTCCTGCCTTGAACGATAAGAGTGAAAGGCCCGGAACAACCTTTCCTCATAATGGTAAGGTTTTTTGTTTTGTATAAGTCCTTTTATAAAAATAGTCTCTAATAAAAATCCTTTGTTTATTTCATACTAAGGGAATGAGTACCGTATCAATTCACGAGGTCCAAGAAGTATTCCTGTAACCTTCATAAAACCTCGATGACTCATAATATAGGAGGAATTCAGATGTCAAGAAACGTGCGTTTGTTCACGTCTGAATCAGTAACTGAAGGTCATCCGGATAAGATCTGTGACCAAATTTCTGATTCCATTTTAGATGCTATTTTAGCGAAGGATGCTAATGCCCGCGTCGCTGCTGAAACTTCCGTAACAACTGGATTAGTGCTAGTTGCCGGTGAAATCACGACTTCTACTTATGTAGATATTCCAAAAATTGTTCGTGAAACCGTAAAAGGTATTGGCTACGACCGTGCTAAATATGGCTTCGATTCGGAAACTTGTGCCGTTTTAACTTCCATTGGTGAACAAAGTCCTGACATTGCCATGGGTGTTGATCAGGCCCTTGAAGCGCGTGAAGGGTTAATGTCCGATGAAGAAATCGAAGCAATTGGAGCTGGCGACCAAGGATTAATGTTTGGTTTTGCTTGTAATGAAACAAATGAGCTAATGCCTCTTCCGATTTCTCTAGCACACAAGCTTGCACGCAAATTAACAGAGGTGCGTAAAGATAAGGTTCTTGAGTACCTTCGTCCAGATGGAAAAACGCAAGTAACGGTTGAGTATGATGAAAATGACAAACCGGTTCGTATTGATACCATTGTTATCTCCACGCAACATAACCCGGAAGTTACGCTTGAGCAAATTCAGCGGAACTTGAAGGAATATGTTATCAATCCAGTTGTTCCAAAAGAACTGATTGATGAAAATACAAAGTATTTCATCAATCCAACAGGCCGTTTCGTTATTGGCGGACCACAAGGTGATGCCGGCTTAACAGGACGTAAAATTATTGTTGATACGTACGGCGGCTATGCTCGTCATGGCGGCGGTGCCTTCTCTGGTAAGGATCCAACAAAGGTTGACCGTTCAGCTGCCTATGCAGCACGTTATGTGGCTAAAAACATCGTAGCGGCGGGCCTTGCTGACAAAGTAGAAGTTCAGCTTGCCTATGCCATTGGTGTTGCTAGACCCGTTTCAATTGCTGTCGATACATTTGGTACAGGTAAAGTAAGCGAAGAGATCCTTGTTGATCTTGTTAGTGAGAACTTTGATCTTCGTCCGGCAGGAATCATTAAGATGCTTGACCTTCGCCGCCCAATTTACAAGCAAACAGCTGCATACGGCCATTTTGGACGCACAGATGTTGATCTTCCATGGGAGCGTACAGATAAAGCCGAAGCCTTACGCGGACAAGCTAATCTATAATAGAATGGGGAGTTGCATTTTTAAATGTAACTCCCGTTTTTATTTTTCGTCTAAATTCCTGTACAGTAATCCCAACGAATGGAATACCATGTTTAAGTAGGTCTATAGATGTGAAAAATGAAGGTATACTATTTTTCCTTCTGTTCACAGTGCCATTTTTCAAAAAAAAGTGGTAGTATTAGAGGGATGTTTTTAGAGGATATTTTAAATGGAGTAGGTGAGGTACATAATGTGTGGTTTTATTGGTTGTGTACACGACAAAACACAAAATTATAGTGAAGAACAAACACAACAATTTAAAAATATGAATGATATCATTACCCATCGCGGACCAGATGATGATGGGTTTTATTATGATGACCATATCCAATTTGGCTTCCGTCGCTTGAGTATTATTGATATTGAGAGCGGCCATCAGCCTCTTACGTATGAAAATGAGCGGTATTGGATTATTTTTAATGGTGAGATTTATAATTATGTTGAGCTTCGAGATGAGCTGCTTAAGGAAGGCTTATCTTTTTCGACAAGTTCCGATACAGAAGTTATTATTGCCCTTTACAGCCATTTAAAAGAAAAGGCTGTTGAAAAACTACGCGGGATGTTTGCGTTTGTGATTTGGGATAAACAAGAGCAGACACTTTACGGGGCGCGTGATCCGTTTGGAATTAAACCGTTCTTCTATATGGAAGACGGGGAAAGAACATTCTTTGGTTCTGAGAAAAAGAGTATTCTGATGGCATTAGAAAATGATGTCCTTAATTATGATTCCTTGCAACACTATTTGACCTATCAATTTGTTCCTGAGCCAAATACCTTGTTTGAAGGGATTTATAAGCTTGAGCCAGGTCATTATTTTACCAAAAAAATTGGCGCCAAGATGGACATCAAAAGATATTGGAAGGCACAGTTTAAGCCAGTACAAAAATCAGAAGATGATTTCGTTAAAGAAATTCGTGAAGTGTTAATTGATTCAGTTGAAAAGCATATGCGCAGCGATGTACCTGTTGGGTCGTTCCTTTCCGGGGGGATTGATTCCTCCATTATTGCCTCTATTGCCAAACAATTTCACCCTGCCATAAAAACGTTCTCTGTTGGTTTTGAACACAATGGCTTCAGTGAAATTGATGTGGCCAAAGAAACAGCTGAAAAACTTGGTGTCGAAAACATCAGCTACGTAATTTCACCGGAAGAATATATGAATGAAGTTCCAAAAATCATGTGGCATATGGACGACCCCCTTGCTGACCCGGCCTGCGTGCCGCTGTATTTCGTGGCTCGAGAGGCCCGTAAGCACGTAACGGTTGTGCTTTCAGGTGAAGGTGCCGATGAGTTATTTGGCGGCTACAATATTTACCGTGAACCACAATCGCTAGAGGTGTTTAATAAAATCCCACGAGTAGGTAAAGTGCTATTAAAAAGAATTGCCAATATGATGCCTGAAGGTATGAAAGGCAAAAGCTTTATTGAACGCGGTGTAACGCCAATGGAAGAACGGTATATTGGGAACGCGAAGATGTTCACAGAGGAAGAAAAACGTGATCTTTTAAATGTTTACCATGAGGGTTTAAATTACTTGGATATAACAAACCCGCTTTATCAAGAATCGAGGGGCTATGACCCGGTTGATCGGATGCAATATATTGATATCCATACGTGGATGCGCGGGGATATCTTACTGAAGGCCGATAGAGTGACAATGGCCCATTCGCTTGAGCTACGGGTGCCATTCCTTGATAAGGCCGTGTTTGAGATCGCATCGAAAATCCCGACGAGCTTGAAAACAGCAAATGGCACCACCAAGTATATTTTGCGTAAAGCGGCAGAAGGAATTGTACCGGCACATGTGCTTGATCGAAAGAAACTTGGTTTCCCAGTGCCAATCCGCCACTGGTTAAAAAATGAAATGAATGAATGGGCAAAAAAAATCATCCGTGAAAGCAATACAGATCATTTACTAAATAAAACATATGTGTTGCAATTGCTTGAGGATCATTGCCAGGGTAAAGCCGACAATAGTCGGAAGATCTGGACGGTTCTGATGTTCATGGTTTGGCATCAAGTATATGTAGAGAATGTTTACTCATTCCAACGTGATTCTGCCTTACAAAAAGAATTACAATATTAAACAGAGAAAGCACCCATTCATAAAGTGGGTGCTTTTCCAAATTTTAAGATTGTAAGGACTTATAATATTGACCCTTCTCCGCATATTCTGTATAAATGCGTTCCATTTCTTTCTTATCCTCTGAAGTCAATTCTCTAATAACTTTTGCGGGTCTGCCAAATGCTAAAGTATTAGGAGGGATTTTTTTTCCTTGCGGTACAAGACTGCCTGCGCCAATAAAGGCTCCTTCACCGATTTCGGCATTATCAAGGATAATGGATCCCATTCCGATTAAGGCACGTTTTCTTATTATGCAGCTGTGCAGGATCACTTGGTGGCCAATTGTGACTTCATCTTCTAAAATTAGCGGGTTATTAGGACTTTGGTGTAAGATAGAGTTATCTTGGATATTCACCTTATTGCCAATCCTCGTTGGTGCAACGTCACCTCTTATACTTGAGTTAAACCAGACACTGGAATGTTCACCAATTTCAACATCACCAGTAATCGTTACATAATCAGCAATAAAGGCAGTTTCAGCAATTAGCGGGTATTTATCTTTATAGGGATAGATCATCAGGGTCGCTCCTTTTAGCATAATAAATCTATTTTACCGATGCTGAATGTGATTTTCAAAAAATTTACCTTATTTCATGTCTAGGGGGAAAAAATATGTGGAAGTGGGAAGCAGAAGGGGAAGCAAAGGCCGTGATTGTAATTGTTCATGGGGCAATGGAACATCATGGCAGATATGGCTGGCTGATTGAAATGTGGCGGTTATCCGGCTTTCATGTTATCATGGCCGACCTTCCAGGGCAGGGGATGACAACACGGGCCAACCGCGGTCACATTGATTCTTTCGATGACTATACAGTAGAGGTAAAGGATTGGGTTCAAGCCGCATACCGTTATGAACTGCCCGTGTTTTTACTAGGGCATAGTATGGGGGGCTTAATTTCTATCCGTTTGTTACAGGAAGAACGCTTAAATATTGCCGGTGTGATTCTTTCCTCCCCTTGTTTAGGACTCATTCATACACCGTCGAAATTTTTAGATATCATGTCACATTTTTTAAATGTGGTTTATCCTTCCCTCAGGATCAATTCAGGATTAACCGTCCAAATGGCGACAAGAAACGAGGACGTAAGGGAAGCGGATTCCAACGATACACTTTACGTGACAAAGGTTTCTGTCAGATGGTATCGTGAATTGGCGGGTGCAATTAAGGAAGCATTCGTAAATCTTGAAAGAATGCAGGATATCCCCATGCTCGTGATGCAGGGCGGGGATGATAAAATTGTCAATAAAACGACGGTCAAGGAATGGTTTAATAACGTTCCATTAACCGAAAAAAGATTTAAAGAGTGGCCGAAATGTTATCATGAAATCTTTAACGAGCCAGAGCGAGAAGAGGTTTTTGAATACGCAAAGGATTTCGTTACCAGTCAATTAAAAGCAATTGGCTATATCGTTTAGAAAGGTGTGTAATCCATGAAGCCAATCACCCTCATGTCAAGGGTCTATCGCAAAATACTTCCTGCAGTCCATCAAGAATTGGCTTATTGGAGAAGCTGTGCTGAAAAAATACCAAATCTTGAATTAAGAAATCAAGCACTTGCCAGTATTGAGCACAAAACCTTCCACTGTGAGGGAGGGGCAATCCTTGCACTTACTGCAGGTGATGATTATAAAAAAGCAGTTAAGTTTATCGTCGCCTATCAAACAATTAGTGATTATTTGGATAATCTTTGTGATCGTAGTACCTCACTTGATCCCGATGATTTTGCTGCTTTACACGAATCGATGACAGATGCACTTGTCCTTCATGCTGATCAGAAAAATTACTACCGGCTTCGTACCGATCAGGATGACGCTGGTTATTTGCAGGATTTGTCTGAAACCTGCCGTTCCGTTTTAAGAGAGATCAAGCATTATCCTCTCATTAAAGATTACCTGCTTGAATTATGCCAATACTATTGTGATTTACAAATCCATAAGCATGTGGTGAAGGAGCAACGGGTGCCCCGTCTTGAAAAGTGGTTTCATCACTATCAGGAAGAGCTTCCTGAAATGGAATGGTATGAATTTTCGGCTTGCTCTGGTTCCACACTGGGGATTTTTTGTTTAATCTCCTATGCAATGCGCGAGGATTTTCGGGCAAGTGATGCCGATAATATTCGTAAGGGATACTTCCCCTATATTCAAGGATTACATATTCTTTTGGACTATTTTATTGATCAAGAAGAGGATATAGCAGGAGGCGACTTGAATTTCTGCTCTTTCTATAAAAGTGAAGAAACCCTTTTTCAACGCTTAAAACACTTTTTGACGGAGGCAGATAAGCATACTGAATTCTTGCCGCATAAAAATTTCCATCAATTAATTAATCGCGGCCTGTTAGGGATTTACCTATCAGATGGGAAAGTTCGTAAACAGAAAAATGTTCGCCGGCTTGCTAGAGGCATTATTAAATCTGGCGGCTGGATTAGCTACTTCTTTTATTTTAATGGACTGGCCTACCGTTCGTTTCAAAAATCTGTTCCAGCGTTTTTGACGAGAATATTAGCAAAATAAATTAGTTCCTGAGCCTTGCACGGCCAATTAAAAAATAATTGTGCCCATAAGACGCGAAATTAAAGTGGAACGGTCACAAAAAAGAATAATTGTTCCCGTGAGACGTGAAATAAAAGTGGAACGGTCACAAAAAACAATAATTGTGCCTTTGAATCCAAAAAAACTACTGAAGCGGTCAAAATAAAAACACGAGATCATCTGATTCTCGTGTTTTTTTCGATATTTATTTAATAAAAAGGTCATTATCTTTACCTTTTTTCAATCGCAACAATAAACGGCGGGGTGTTTTGTTGATTAATAAATTGATATTGCAGGACATGGGCTTTTTTTTGATCCAATTGTTGGCAATAGCGAAGAAGTAAGTCACGTTCGACCGCACCTTCCACATGGCCATGGTAAATCACAAGGACGATGATCCCCTCTGAAGTCATCATTTCCATTAATTGCTCGATGGCGGCAATTGTCGTTTCCGCACGAGTAACAATCGTTTTATCACTGCCAGGAAGATAGCCTAGATTAAAAATGGCTCCCCGAATTTTTCCATGATCATCGATCGGAATCCTTTCCGAAAGCTGTTCATGACCTGCATGAAACAGGGTAACACCTTTTAAAAGACCATGCTCCGTTAAACGATCTCGTGTGGCCCCAATCGCTTCTTGCTGTACGTCAAATCCATAAACTTTTCCTGTTTCACCAACAAGTTCTGCTAAAAAAACAGTGTCATGTCCATTTCCGACAGTAGCATCAATTACTACATCACCGGGAAGGACTGCTTTTTCGAGTAAACTCTTCGCAAATGGAAGGATCCGTTCCATTTTCATTTGATCAAAGCCTTTTGATAAAATTTACCCTGCCAACTGTCCCGTCGCTTAAGTTCCGCATCAATGGCATTCAACACTTCCCACTTATTGACACTCCACATCGGACCAACCATCAAGTCAATCGGCCCATCACCCGTAATGCGGTGAACAATCATTTCTGGTGGTAAAATCTCCAATTGGTCGCATACTAAGTTTACATAGTCCTCTTGTGTAAGAAATTCAAGCATGCCTTTTTCATATTGCTTGACCATCGGTGTGCCTTTTAAAAGATGCAGCAGGTGAATTTTAATTCCTTGCACATCCAATTTCGCCACTTCACGAGCTGTTTCCATCATCATGTCATAGGATTCAAGTGGCAAACCATTAATGATATGGGAACAAATCCGAATCCCATGTTTTCTTAATTTATTGACTCCCTCAACATACGATTGAAAATCATGGGCACGATTGATCAATAGGGCGGTGCGTTCATGGACTGTCTGCAGCCCGAGTTCAACCCATAAATAGGTGCGTTTATTTAGCTCTGCTAAATATTCGACAACATCATCCGGAAGGCAATCGGGGCGAGTGGCAATCGATAATCCTACGACATCTTCCTGCTTTAGGACGGTTTCATATTTTTCACGAAGTACATCCACAGGTGCATGGGTATTGGTAAATGCCTGAAAGTAGGCCATATATTTGCCGTCTTTCCATTTTGTGTGCATCTTTTCTTTAATCTCATTGAATTGTGTTTCTAAGGTTTCCACCCGGTTTCCGGCAAAATCACCAGAACCGGCTGCACTACAAAACGTGCAACCGCCATGCGCGACTGTACCGTCTCGATTCGGACAGTCAAAGCCGCCGTCAAGCGCTACTTTAAACACCTTATGGCCAAATTGCCCGCGAAGGTGATAATTCCATGTATGGTAGCGTTTATCATCTGATGCATATTGGAAAGGTTTAGTCTGAAGCATGTCAGAAAACCTCCTTTTTAAAATTAAATTCACATACGTTCAATTTTAACATGAAGTGAAAGGCTTATCCAAATGTAATTGTTTCAAGTGGGATTGCCAACATTTTGTCAACTGTTCGTGTAATAGGAAACAGAATGGAGAACACAATAAGAAATGAAGCAGTGTGTGCTTCAAGAAGAGATTGTGCCACAACATGGAGGAGGTTCTTAAATGGCTACTCGTGACTCAATGAACAATCTTATGCAGCAGGTTGAGGATACCATTCGCAATGCCGAAGAACAATATAAACAAAGCAGTCTTCAGGAGCAATATAATGATGATAATTATACAACAGCGCTTCAACAGCTAGAAGAGACCTATCAAGATATTGCCAAAATGGCGCATAGTGCTAATTCACAGCAGCGAGAGCAGCTCCATAGAATGAGACTTCAGCTTCAGCAACTGCAAAATTCAATGATTCTAGAAGAGCTTTAAAAGGAGGAGAACCTTTTTGAAAAAACGGTCAAAGCAGCAAAATCCTGAACAAACAACACGTAATGGAATTAATAATCAAGATCTCGAACTGGGGCAGGATGTGGATCTTGTCAAACTAGCGAAAAAGAAATATGAACAATCAGGCGGGCAGCCCGTAAAATCGAAAATGCATCCAGAATAAGCACGATTATATAAAATGTAGAAAATCTCTCAACAATTTGTTGGGAGATTTTTTTTCAAGCGTTTACAAAAAATTATTTTAAAATAAGTAAAAAAGTACCCGGGGATTCAATTTCTTAATAAAAACAACTTGAAAATAGAATAAATTTGTGTTCACACTTTGGCAACAACTGGCGTTTATCATGTGATGTGCGTCACAGATTAGCAATATTTAACATGTTTTAAATAAGGTATGGATTCAAATTTTATTTCCAAAACCTCCACCATTTGTTAGGAAACACACGGTCAGCCTAACACTTTTTTAGAACTTTATGTGAACGAGTTCACATTTTATCCATAATTTAGTCCAATAGGAAAGGAAGTTAAAGATGAAAAAAATCCTTGTAATTGTAAGTATTGTTTTAGCCTTCATATGTCCCACAAGCAGTTACGCTCAAAATGAAACGATTTTAAAGATGGAAGAATTATCGGTTCGTGTCATGCCGGAGTATGCCTATCATCCAAATGATCAGAAGAAGGATCATGCCCCACTGTTAATTGGGTATCAAGGGTCAATGGTAAACGATTCTGACCAGCCCCAGAAGGGAAAAATCGAGATTCCCCTTCCCATGGATGAGAAGGACTTTCGGGTGGGATATGTCGCCGATTATTCCAGTGATTTACGAACAACCTATGAAATTGAGTATGTGATTGACCGTGAAAAAGGAACGATTTTCTGGACAACAAGTGAAGAGATAGCTCCGAAGGAACGATATAAATTTGTGATCGAATTTTATTCGGACAGTTTAAAGGTACGTAAGGAAAAGAAATCATTGTCCTATCAGTTTAAAAGTTTTGCAGATATCGGATTGGTCAATGTCATTTTTACCGAACCGTCCAAGGCGAAAAATATGAAGCTCACACCGGCTCCGGAAGAGAAACAGAATCATGGTACCGAAGATCAAACCTTTTCCTATCTTTTTCAGGATGTAAAAGCAGGTGAGGAGAAAAACTTCACCTTATCCTATGAACGCCGTGAAACAAGACCAACTACGGAACTAAATGAAAGAGATCTGTCTGAAGGAAATAGAAAATCTACTGGCCTCGCACTTGGGGCATTTAGTGGAATTAGTGTGATATCGGCGGGGGCATTGACCATTTTATTTAAAAAAAGAAAGAAGAAGGCATAACCGCCGTCAATATTGGGATTAAGGTACCCTAAAAGGTACGTTAATAAATATAAAGAGAGAGTAAAGAGATTATGGGAGGTGAAGAAATGTTCAAAAAGCTTCTGAAGATGAACAAAAAGTTTTTAGTTGTATTGGTCTTGCTTATTGGCGTGTTTTTATCATTTTCAACAGTGAAAACAATGGCCTATTTGGATTCACCGGGTTTTTGTCAAAACTGTCATACGATGAAATCCGTCTATACTTCATTCTTGGATTCCACACATTCGGATTTGCAGTGTAATGACTGTCATCTACCGCATAAGAGTGAAGTCGGAAAGTTATTTTTCAAAGGCCGTGCCGGGATGACGCATATTTATTTCAATACACTCGGAACAGAAAAGATTCCGGATGTAATTGAAGCAACCGCACGCACGAAGGGGATTATGAATGATAATTGTATCTCCTGTCACAAGAGTACGCTTAGCAACGTATCCCATGATGCCAAAGATAGCTGTATTTCCTGTCACAAAACGGTACCACACGGGAAAGGCTTTAAAGATGATCACTATAATAAGCCGCCTGTATCAGGAGAGTTATTAGAAAATAAGGGAGGATTTTAAAAAATGGGAAGGTTCCGATATGGGGCATATCTTTTCCTGCTTGCATTAATGTTAATCATTACTGGCTGCGGCAACGAATCCAGTGATAAAACCGCTTCAGCTGCAGGTAAGAAAACGACAGGCCTTTCAGCAGATGAAATAAGCAATGAAGCATTTAAGGACTTATTTCCGCTTCAATACAACAGTTACAAGAAAAACGAAAAGATGGAAGATACAAAATATAATGGTTCGGTCAAACGAAGTAAGTATGATGCAGACAAAGAACCACTATTGCCCATCCTGTTTAACGGCTATGGATTCGCAACGGAATACAATGAAGATCGCGGCCACACGTATGCGTTAGAAGATATTCGTAATGTCAAACGGATTACTGATAAGTCAGTTGGTTCCTGTTATACCTGTAAATCAACCGCTGTGCCAAAAATGATTGAAGAAATGGGCGACAGCTATTGGGGCGCTAATTTTAACAAAGATATTTGG
This sequence comes from Neobacillus sp. OS1-2, assembly GCF_030915505.1. Lineage (GTDB taxonomy): Bacteria > Bacillota > Bacilli > Bacillales > Cytobacillaceae > Neobacillus. Next base: position 826,106 of record NZ_CP133265.1, on the reverse strand, counting down.
CCAAAAGGGGAAGCAATGGGTCACTCGCCAATCGGCTGTTCCGACTGTCATGATCCTAAAACAATGGATTTACGTGTTACTCGCCCAAGTCTTTTTAAAGCATTAGAAGCAAAAGGTGTAGATGTGTCAAACCCAACGAAAAATGAAATGCGCAGTTACGTTTGCGGCCAGTGTCATGATGAATATTACTTTGCTGCTAATAATAGTGAAGTTACCTTCCCATGGACAAAAGGCTTCAAACCGGAAGAAATGTATGAATACTACAATACCATTGCCAAGGAAAACGGCTTTGAGAAGGACTGGGTCAGCAATATTTCCGGAACACCGATGCTAAAGGCTCAGCATCCGGAATTTGAAACCCATTTATCGGGTACACATGGGAAGGCAAATGTATCCTGTGCCGATTGCCATATGCCATATGAACGGGTTGATGGAAAAAGAAAGATCACGTCACACTGGTGGACTTCTCCGCTTAAGACCATGCAAACATCTTGCGGCCAGTGTCACGGTGACCGTGATTTAGATAAATTAAAAGATCGTGTGCTTGAAATTCAGGAAGCAAACGTAAGCGGATTACATGATGCCCAAGATATTTCCACTTCCGCTCATTACTATGTTAACAAAATGATTACTTCGGGTGTGAGTGCGGAGAAAATCAAAGAAGCGCAGGAATTTGTGCGTAAGGGTCAATGGTTCTGGGATATTATTGCGGCTGAAAACTCTTCAGGCTTCCATAATCCACAAGGGTCGATGGATTCATTGAGGATTTCGATTGAACAGTCTAACAAAGCGATTCGCCTTGCAACAGAAGAACTTGTGAAAAAAGGTGTCAACATGGAAGTGCTTGATCAGGAAATTGAAAAGGCTAAAAAGGCTGTAGCTGATGAGAAAGTAAATGAGAAGAAAAAAGACCATGCTGTTAACAGCTATTTCCCAGCACAGGCACCAGTTGTACCAACATCGCTCAAAAAATAGACTCTTTCCATGATGAAATTCTTTTTCGTCCGACCAAGAAGGAAGAAGAAATTTGGAAAGAGCCCTTGAAATTGTTTTGGAAAACACTGTTTCCTTTTTGGAGACAGTGTTTTCTTATATTTATTTTGCTGAAATTTCGGTACGCTGTCAATGGTTTCGGTTATGTGCAGCGGGTTCGCGGAATGTATGGAAAAGTTCGCGGAATTATTCAACAATTTCGCGGAATCCAGGCCGAAACCCGCGGAATCATTTCCCTGCGAAATATGGAAAAATAAAAGGATTGCACCTTATCAGAAAAACAATTAAAATAACCAAGGGAATTGAAATAGTTAATGATAAAGGAGCGTTTTTCATGCCACGAGCCTTATGGCTTTTAATCATCGGGATGGCAGTGAATGTAATAGGCTCTTCTTTTTTATGGCCTTTAAATACAATCTATATTCACGATCATTTAGGAAAGTCCTTATCTGTTGCAGGGGTTGTCCTTATGCTCAACTCGGGAGCAAATGTCATCGGAAATCTTTATGGCGGCCATTTATTCGATAAAATGGGTGGTTATAAATCTATCATACTAGGGATTGGTATTTCCCTTTTAGCGCTTATCGGCTTATCTATTTGGCATGATTGGCCACAATACGTTATTTTTCTGACCATCACCGGATTTGGAACAGGAATTATTTTTCCATCTATGTATGCCATGGCAGGTTCAGTTTGGAAAGAAGGCGGGCGGAAATCGTTCAATGCCCTTTATGTCGCGCAAAACCTTGGGGTTGCGGTAGGTGCATCACTTGGCGGGATGGTAGCAGATTACTCTTTCCAATTAATCTTCTTAGCCAATACGATCATGTATGTCATCTTTTTACTAATAGCTGTGATTGGCTATAAGGGAATCGTGGTCGACGCTGTCATACATGATCATAAAGAAAAAGCGTTAAATGTTGTAAGAAGTAAAGTGAACTTACAGGCATTATTGATTGTTTGTGCGGGCTATTTGCTGTGCTGGGTTGCTTATAGCCAATGGACGACAACGATTGCCTCTTACACCCAGGAAATCAATATTTCATTGACGCAATATAGTTTACTTTGGACGATAAACGGTGCGATCATCGTTCTCGGGCAGCCGCTTTTAAATGGTGTCTTAAAGTATTTATCAGCATCACTTAAGGTGCAAATCCTTATTGGAATTGGAATCTTCATCGTTTCCTTTTTAGTTGCCGGAAAGGCGAGCGCCTTTTCAGGATTCCTGGTTGCGATGATCATCTTATCCATCGGTGAAATGTTCATCTGGCCAGCCGTTCCTACCATCGCTTTCGATTTAGCTCCTAAGGGGAGAGAAGGCTTCTATCAAGGAATTGTCAACAGCACCTCAACCGGTGGAAGAATGATTGGCCCCTTACTAGGCGGAATAATTGTTGACATGCAGAGCATGTCCACATTATTTATCCTATTGATTGGACTATTCCTCATCGCAATCGTCACCACCCTGTTGTATGATCGTGGAATAAAAAGGAAAATGGTGTCAGGCACCGTTCGTGGACAAATGTAGGTATTTGTCCACGTGGAAAGGACAGTGTTGATTGTTATCACATTGTTCTTTTTTTTGCTTGTTTAAATGGAGGTATTCTTGTCCATCATGAAAATAGGCGCAAGTTTACTTGCATACTGCCGGAAAATTTAATACAATAACCGTAATACTTTTTATATTAGAAAAACAGTGATCAGGAGTAGTAGTGGTTCATACCCGAAACCAAAAGAGAGTTGGCGGCTGGTGGAAGTCAACCGGGTACATCATGAACTCGCCTTTGAGTTGCAAGCATGAAGGAGCAGTAATGTTTGCCGTTTTCCGCGTTAAGGATGAATGAAGCGAGTGCATGAGCACTAATGTGGGTGGTACCGCGGGAAGATACATACAATCCTCTCGTCCCTTTTGGGATGAGAGGTTTTTTATTTTTATCTAGCTGCAGCGCCTAGCCCCTCGAGGTCATAAGCCAATCCGGCAAGAAGGTTAAAAAACAACCTTCTCACCGGCTCGTCTTATGCTTGTCGGGGCTGAACAAGGCGCTTCCGCTTTTATCTTTTTTTAGGAGGAACAGACAATGAGTTTCGACCATCAGCAAATTGAAAAGAAATGGCAACAAAAATGGGAAACAGAAAAAATATTCAAAACAAGTGAAGAATACGATAAACGCAAATTCTATGCTTTAGATATGTTTCCATATCCATCAGGGGCTGGACTTCATGTTGGACACCCTGAAGGTTATACCGCAACAGATATTCTTTCCCGTTTAAAACGAATGCAGGGATATAATGTTCTTCATCCAATGGGATGGGACGCATTCGGACTTCCGGCAGAACAATATGCGTTGGATACAGGTAACGATCCCGCAGAATTTACCGAACAGAACATTAATACTTTTCGCAGACAAATTAAAGCATTAGGTTTCTCCTATGACTGGGATCGTGAAGTAAACACAACAGATCCGGAATATTATAAATGGACACAGTGGATTTTCTTAAAGCTTTGGGAAAAAGGCCTCGCCTATATTGATGAGGTCGCCGTAAACTGGTGTCCGGCACTAGGAACCGTATTAGCAAATGAAGAAGTAATCGATGGCAAAAGTGAACGCGGCGGACATCCAGTAGAGCGCCGTCCGATGAAGCAATGGATGTTAAAAATCACCGCCTATGGTGATCGTTTACTTGAAGACCTAGAAGAATTAGATTGGCCTGAGAGCTTGAAGGAAATGCAGCGCAACTGGATTGGCCGCTCTGAAGGTGCGGAAGTTACTTTCGCAATTGATGGACATGAGGAAACCTTCACGGTTTTTACAACCCGTCCGGATACTTTATTTGGTGCCACATATGCCGTATTAGCTCCGGAACACGCATTTGTTGATAAAATTACGACAGCTGAGCAACGTGCGGCGGTTGAAGCCTATTTAGATAAAGTCAAAACTAAGAGCGACCTTGAGCGTACTGACCTTGCAAAAGAGAAAACAGGTGTTTTCACCGGTGCATATGCCATTAATCCAGCCAATGGTGAAAAAATGCCAATCTGGATTGCTGATTATGTATTGGTCAGCTACGGAACTGGCGCCATCATGGCTGTTCCAGCACATGATGAACGTGATTATGATTTTGCCAAAGAATTCAATTTAGCAATCAAGCCAGTTGTCGCCGGCGGTGATGTCGAGAAAGAAGCCTACACTGGTGACGGGGAACACATCAACTCTGAATTCCTAAACGGCTTAAATAAAGAAGACGCGATTTCTAAAATGATTTCCTGGTTAGAGGAAAAAGGCATCGGTACGAAAAAAGTAACATTCCGTTTACGCGATTGGTTATTCAGTCGTCAGCGTTATTGGGGTGAACCGATTCCGATTATCCATTGGGAAGATGGCACAATGACAGCTGTTCCTGAAGAGCAGCTTCCATTGATGTTACCAAAAACAAAAGATATCAAACCATCCGGAACAGGTGAATCACCACTTGCCAATATTGCTGATTGGGTAAATGTTGTGGATCCGGAAACAGGCAAAAAGGGTCGTCGTGAAACCAATACAATGCCACAATGGGCCGGCAGCTGCTGGTACTATTTACGGTATATTGATCCGAAAAACAGTGAAGCACTTGCTTCCGCCGAAAAATTAAAACATTGGTTACCGGTTGATATTTACATTGGCGGTGCTGAGCATGCCGTGCTTCACTTGCTATATGCCCGCTTCTGGCATAAATTTTTATATGATATTGGTGTGGTCCCAACCAAAGAGCCATTCCAAAAGCTATTTAACCAAGGGATGATTTTAGGCGAAGGCAATGAAAAAATGAGTAAATCAAAAGGAAATGTTGTTAATCCTGATGATATTATCGATAGTCATGGTGCGGATACACTTCGTTTATATGAAATGTTTATGGGCCCGCTTGATGCCTCAATTGCGTGGTCAACAAATGGATTGGACGGTTCCCGTCGCTTCCTTGACCGGATCTGGCGCTTATTTGTCGAAGAAGATGGCTCATTAAGTCCGAAAATCCAGTCAACTGATGAGACTACCAACTTGGAGAAAGTTTATCATCAAACAGTTAAGAAAGTGACCGAGGATTACGAAGGTTTACGCTTCAATACCGCAATTTCACAAATGATGGTTTTCATTAATGAAGCGTACAAAGCAACTGTCCTTCCTAAGGATTATGTGGAGGGCTTAGTTAAAATGCTTGCTCCTGTTAGCCCGCATATTGCTGAAGAACTTTGGGAAAAGATAGGACATAGCGGCACGATTTCCTATGAGGCATGGCCTGCATATGATGAAGCAAAACTGGTTGATGAGGAAGTTGAAATTGTCATTCAAGTTAACGGCAAGGTAAAAACGAAATTGATGGTACCAACGGATGCCAGTAAAGAGGCATTAGAAGGAATTGCAATGGATGATGACCGAGTGAAGGAACAAATCGAAGGAAAAACAATTCGTAAAGTCATCACAGTACCAGGGAAATTAGTAAATATCGTAGCAAATTAAAACAAAGGAATATCCCCCCTAATTTCTGGGGGGATATCTTTCTGGAAGGATGAGTGGGATGGAAGAAATTCAAACGATTACACCAGAAGAGTTACAAAAGAAGCTTGAGGCAGGGGAGAAACTTGAACTTGTCGATGTGAGAGAAGATGAAGAAGTAGCAGCGGGAATGATTCCAGGTGCCAAGCATATTCGCATGGGGGATATTCCTATTAACTTGGATTATTTTGATAAGGATAAAGAGTATATCTTTATTTGCCGTTCAAGCGGGCGCAGTGGGAATGTTTGTCATTATCTGCAGGATCAGGGCTACAAAGTCCGTAACATGGTTGGCGGTATGTTGCAATGGACAGGAGAAACAAACTAACCGATTCCTTTTATGGAATCGGTTTTTCTAATATGTTTGTAACCAATAGATAGAGAATTGGATTCCCATCATGATGCACCTTTCAATTTAACCTCAAAAAGAAGGTTACTTGATTCATCTAAAAATAAACTTACCCTCCGTATTTTTAAAATTCTGAAAAACTGTCAATAATGATAGAAAAATAAGAGAGGAAGTTCGCGGTGATACAGGTTAAACTATTTGATCGGGAGCATGAGAAGGATCTAGAGAAGGAAATGAATCGCTTTTTGAAAGGAATAGATGAAAAGAGTCTGCTAGATATAAAATATAATGTTGCGGCAATGACGGAGGAAGAAGAGGAAGAGCAGATTTATTGCTTTTCGGCGATGATAATTTATAAGGCCTGATATTACATCAGGCCTTTTTTGGTCAACAAAGCAGCATTGGTTCCGGCAAGCCTGCCGGTTACGAGGGCAGAGGTAATATTATATCCTCCGGTGTACCCATGCACATCAAGAATTTCACCGCAAAAATATAAACCTCCCATTAATTTGGAGCCCATTGTCTGCGGTTCGATTTCTTTAACAGACACACCTCCACCGGTCACGAATGCCTTTTCCAGTGGAAGGGTGCCATTTACCTTGATTGAGAATTGCTTGCAGCTTTTGGCAAAACTACGAATTTTTTCGTTTGAAATGGTGCTGCCTTGTTCAGATGGGTCAATCCCACTTTGTTCTAAAAGGAATAGTAGATATCGTTCAGGAACAAGACCTTTTAACGTATTTTTAATACTTTTCTTAGGCTCACTTTTAACAAGCATGTTGATTTCTTGAAAAATTCCTTCTTCCTTTTTGTCCGGCAATACATCAATACTCATCGTAACTTCTTTCAGATTCCACTTCTTCATTGCTTTAACAACAAACTGGCTGCAGCGTAGAACTGCTGGTCCGCTGAGACCAAAATGGGTAAACAGCATATCCATTCGGTGGGTGATAATTGGTTTGCCCTTTGGATTCAACACACTCAAATTAACGTCCCTTAAAGCTAAACCTTGAAGTGATTTATTTTTGATAAAGGGTTCGTTGGACGTAATGGGTACTTCCGTCGGAAACAGGTCTGTAATCGTGTGCCCAGCTTTCTTCGCCCAGGCATAACCATCACCCGTCGAACCAGTATGGGGAACAGACTTTCCGCCAACGGCAATGACAATTGATTTTGTCCCGATCTTTTGCCCGTCCTTCAACAAAACCGCCGCAACAGTTCCATTTTCATAAATAACGTCTGCCACCGGACTGTTTCTGAAAATTCTTACATGGAGCTTTTCTAATTGTTCTAAAAGTGCATCGACAACCGATTGGGCTTTATTCGAAACCGGGAACATCCGTCCGTGATCCTCTTCCTTTAAACCGACGCCTAATTTTTCAAAGAATTTAATAATATCTTCATTACTAAAAATCGAAAAAGCACTATATAAAAACTTCCCATTACCCGGCAAGTGTTTAATGATTTCTTCGATAGGCAGGCGGTTGGTAACATTACAGCGCCCGCCACCGGAAATCGCCAACTTCCGTCCAAGCTTGTCTCCTTTATCAATTAACAAAACCTTTGCCCCTTTTTCACCGGCAGCAATAGCGGCCATTAACCCGGAAGGACCACCGCCAATGACAATGACATCATATTCCATATTTACACCAACTTTATAGTAATCATCCCTTCATTATAAACAAAACTTGTGAAAATAAAACGAAAACCGATGGATTCTTAATAAAAATAACTAGGTTGTGAGTAGCGTCTGAGTGAAAGAAGTTGTAAACTACTAATAGTGTGCAAAAAAGGTCGAATTTACTTGATAAAGCGCTTTGCGCTTTTCGAAATAGGAAGGGATTATATGCAATCAAAGCTCTTAAGGGGTACATTTATATTAACGCTAGGTACGATATTATCAAAGGTGATTGGCTTAATTTACGTTATTCCTTTTTATCAAATTGTTGGTAAACACGGGACACAGCTTTATTCTTACTCGTATGTTCCATATACCATTTTTATTAGTATCGCAACAGCAGGGGTGCCGCTCGCGGTCTCGAAATTTATTGCAAAATATAATGCATTGGAAGAATACGCGGTTGGACGTAAGTTGTTTAAATCTGGTTTAATGGTCATGTTCCTAACCGGGTTTGTATCGTTTTTATTCATGTACCTTGGTGCACCATTAATGGCAAAAATCAGTCATCCTAGTAAAGAGGACATGGATAGTGTCATTACTGTCATTAGGGCTGTCAGCTTTGCGCTGATTGTCGTTCCATTTATGAGCTTGATTCGGGGTTATTTTCAAGGACATCAATCAATGGGCCCGTCGGCCGTTTCACAGGTAGTGGAACAAGTCGTCCGTATTGTCTTTACACTTGCTGGAGCGTATGTTGTTTTAAAATTCTTAAATGGGACGATTGTATCTGCTGTTAGTGTGGCAACCTTTGCAGCCTTTATTGGTGCTATTGGTGGCTTGGTTGTTTTATTTTGGTATTGGTTTAAAAGAAAACCATATTTAAATCAACTTTTAGAACATGATAAAGGAACAATTGATATCTCTTTAAAGGAGATTTATAAAGAAATATTTATATATGCAGCTCCGTTCGTTTTTGTTGGGATTGCCAATCCATTATTCCAATTCATTGACCAATTTACGCTGAGCCGGACTTTGATGGAAATGGGCATGAAGAGAAGCTTAGCCGACGTTGCTTTCGGTATCTTGAACTTTGAGTCACATAAAATTGTTATTATCCCTGTCTCACTAGCAACCGCTTTTTCCTTAACACTTGTACCGAGCATCACAAAGGCATTTATTGAGAATGATCGCAAAAACTTGAACCGCCAATTAAATCAGACTTTTCAAGTCTTATTATTTTTAACATTACCAGCAGCTATTGGACTATCCTTATTGGCAGAGCCTGTTTATACTGCGTTTTATGAGCATGATCCACTCGGCACTCAAGTATTGGGTGCTTATGCTCCAGTTGCAATTTTGTTTTCTCTGTATTCGGTTACTGCCGCTATCCTGCAGGGGATAAATGAACAGAGGTTCACCATATTAAGTCTACTTGTTGGCCTGCTAGTAAAACTTTCCCTAAATATTCCACTCATCAAAATGTTTGAAACAAAAGGGGCAGTCCTTGCTACGGCACTAGGTTACATTGTAGCCATCGTGATTAATCTTATTGTAATAAAGACATTTTCTCGCTATCCATTCCGTCTTGTTTGGCGGAGGAGTTTATTAATTGTGATTTTCGCAGGATTAATGTGGGCTGGGACAGAGATTGCTTATAAATTAATGCTATTATTCCTTTCTCCAGCGTCCAAGCTGCAGTCAGTACTAATGATTTTTATAAGTGCTGGAGTTGGAGCCGCTATCTACTTTTACTTAGGTTTTAAATCGGGACTTGTCCACCGTTTATTCGGAGACAGAATTGACCGCTTAATGAACAAACTAAAACCTGGAAGGAGGAGAAGCGTTGAGAATTGATAAAATGCTGGCGAACCTAGGTTACGGTAGCCGCAAGGAAGTCAAGCAGCTGCTCAAAGGCGGTGCGGTTAAGGTTGACGATATTGTTGTCAAGGATGCCAAGCAACATGTCGATACCGCCAAACAAACGGTCACCTTAAATGGTGAAGTGGTAGAATACAGGGAATTTATTTATTTAATGATGAACAAGCCGCAAGGAGTATTATCAGCAACAGAGGATAATTGCTGCGAGACCGTCATCGATTTGTTGGAGATGGAGGATCAGGTATATGAGCCATTCCCAGTCGGTCGGTTGGACAAGGATACGGAAGGATTGCTGCTGATCACGAATGACGGTCAATTGGCACACAAGTTGCTTTCTCCGAAAAAACATGTGCCAAAGAAGTATTTCGCAGTGATTGATAGTGAGGTAACGGAGAAGGATATTGAGGTCTTCGCGAAAGGTGTAACCTTGGACGACGGCTACGAAACAAAGCCCGGCGAATTAAAAATCTTAAAATCCGGCATCCGCTCCGATATTGAACTAACCATTACCGAAGGCAAATTTCATCAGGTGAAAAGAATGTTTGAAGCTGTTGGAAAAAAGGTCGTTTATCTTAAGCGGATTTCAATGGGCCCACTTCCGTTAGATGAAACACTTGAGCTTGGTGAATACCGGGAATTAACGGATGAAGAAGTCGAGCTATTGAGAGAGTATCAAGTAAAATAGAGAAAAAGCAGCTAATTTGTCTAACGGGTTCAGATACCTGTCACATTTTATGAAATTGCATTTAAAAATGTCTTTATGTTTGTTATACCTTTTGTCCTGCAAAATGCAGGGCTTTTTGTTATGTGTAAGAACATTATAAAGTGTCGATAAACCTAATGTATAGAGCATTTTAAGTTTTTAAGGACAAGGCTCGGTTATAACTGAATGTTGATTTCACCCTGTTTGAACAATAAACGTAAAAATTCCGCTTAAATTGGGAAATACCTATATTTCCTTAAAAATAAAGGAAGTTTTTTCTGTTATATGTATGAAATCTTTGGATTTTGCTTTATTTGGAGGAGTTAGCCGGAAAAATTTCGCTTATTTCTGCTTCTTAAGCTCTCTTTTGTATATTAGCCGGAAATTCTCCGCTTATGAATTCTCATAGCTACTCGAAAATCAACTATAGCCAAGGCCGAAGAAAAACGTGGAATTGTAAATAAAAATCACAGCATTTGCAGTCCTATTTGCAAGGTAACAGAAATCTCTGTATCCTTACCTTTTGATGCAAATTGGACTACAGTTTCACGCCTATTTTTATAATTTTCCGCGTAATATCAATAAAAAAGGACCATCAATTTCACATACAAATTGATGGTCCTTTTAATATGCATTTTGAATTTTTGTGATAGGAAACAGAACTCGTTGTAATTTGTCAGCTGCTTTTTCTCATTTCTACTGATATACGCTAATATTCCTTTACAATACCTCTTCGAGCCCGGTTCATGACTACTTTAAGCATTCAGAAAGGACTTCAACATCCAATTATGCTTAGTAAGCTTGCCAATAAGTCCAAGGAACATATCGCTGGTCACTTCGTCATTAACTTGCTCCGCTACTTCCATCCCGGCTTTTAATTCATCAATGATTAGAGTAAAGTCGTGAATCACTGCTTGTACCATTTCTTCAGCTGATACCTTTTCATTGGTTTCTTCGATTGTAGCAAGTTGAAGCACCTCTTTTAAAGTTGAAACGGGGCTGCCGCCAATTGCCAGTAATTGTTCGGCAAATTCATCCATCGTTGCTGTTGCTTCTTCGTATAGTTCTTCAAATTTGGCATGCAGGGTAAAGAAGTGAGGTCCTTTAACATACCAGTGAAAATGGTGTAATTTTGTGTATAATACGTTCCAGTTTGCGATTTGTTGGTTAAGTACTTGTTCGATTGTCATTTAACATTCCTCCTAATTTCTTATCTGTTTTTATTATAACATATATCATTTTATAATCAATACTAAATTATAATAATTATAAATAAGATTATGATTAATTTTTTGAAAAAGAGTCATACCCATTAACATTTTTTATCCAAATCCTTGCGTTTTCACCATTTTGGTCGGCAATCCAAAGGTCCCTCTGTAAATCAACAAGATCCGTGAAACGCAACCATGATAATTTTTTCACTGCGGGAATATAAATAGGATCGTAATCCCCATAGTCCTTAGGGGGATGGGTTATTTGTGTTTGTTTTTGTTCGTCGATCTTGATTAAAAATAATGATGGGTCTGGCCGCTGCTTAGCATCATTCGACCATGGACTTTCTTTTACTCGTGAAACAACTAATGAATGATTACTCATCCATGTAAATCCTAGTTCCGCAAACTTTGGTGGTGTAAGGCTAATGGAATTAAAAGTAGGTAGTTCGGTTACCTTCATATTTTTATCCTTAAATCCAAAAACAATTCTGCCGCCGCCGGCAATATAGCCTAAGCGATTTTTGTGGAATGACCATTTTACAATAGAGTCCCCATTCATTTCATCCATTACTTCGAAGTTTTGACCATCAGACGAAATCACACAGACAAAATTGCTATCCATTGACCATGAAGCCGTGGGACTGACAACAAAAGAAATCCATTTTCCATCAGGAGAAAATTGGAATTTATAGGCGTCAATTGCTAACAAGCTCCTATTCCCCTTTTTCAATTCACTAGGAATGGTATAAAGCTTTTTCACGTTTTTGGTCAAGCTGGTGAGTTTCGCAAAATTTTTTTCAAGTCTAATTTGAAATAGGACAGGGTTTGTCCATCCATCGGGTCTAAGCGAAGCACCTGAAGCTGTAATGAACGAGCGGCCATCCGGGTACCAGTTATAATCACCTACACCTAACGCAATATTATAAAAGTGCTCAAGGTTCGATACATTTAGGACACCACCGCTTTTAAAAGCCAGGATATTCTCAACTGGCGACCATTTAGGGTTGGTTCCATCAAGTGTAATCCGTTTGTGCTTTTTCGTTTTCAGGTGATACACCCATATTTCTGTTTGGGATTCCATGTTAGAATTTAGTTTTTTTTTCGCTTCCACTTGATAAGCAATCCAATTTCCATCATGTGACCATTGGGGCGGATAATCGTACTTACCTGGTACCTTTGTGATTTTTTCCTCCTTGCCGTTCATTTTTGTCCAGAGAAAACCGTCTCTAATAAACGCTACCTTTACGCTATTTTCATTGACCGTTTCTGCGTTTACCAAACTCATTGGCAGCAATAATAGAAACATCAGTACGAAACAAAGCTTTTTTTTCATCCTTTCACCTCATACTAGAAGACCTTAAATTATTTTCCACAAGTTAGTGTGAAATATGAATATATAAGTAACCGCAGAATTTGGATTTTTTTGATAGAGAGTATCTTTGGGAAAAAAATAAGTAACAGGGTGTAACAATGGGTACTATAAATCCTAAATAGGTTTTAGGATATGAAGGGGGAAGAATCATGAGACTTACACATGAACAGGCCATTGAGTTACATGGCTTCAATAACCTTACGAAGTCACTAAGCTTTAATATGTATGACATTTGTTTTACAAAAACGCGGGAAGAGCGGGAAGCGTATTTAAACTATATTGATGAACAATATAGTGGGGAAAGATTGCAGAAAATATTAACACATGTTTCCGATATAATTGGTGCCCATGTTCTTAATGTAGCAAGTCAGGATTTTGAACCGGCGGGGGCAAGTGTGACTTTGTTGGTATCAGAAGGCCCGGTTGCCAATGCCCCTTCAGAGTCCTTTGAGGAATCCCCGGGTCCGCTCCCGGAATCAGTAGTCATGCAGTTAGATAAAAGCCATATTACAGTCCATACATATCCGGAATTTCATCCTGATGAAGGGATCAGTACATTTCGGGCGGATATTGATGTCTCCACCTGTGGTGAGATTTCGCCGCTTAAGGCACTCCATTATTTAATCCGGGCGTTTGAGACAGATGTTATGACGATCGATTACCGTGTTCGCGGTTTTACAAGGGATAAAACGGGGCACAAGCTATTTATTGACCACGAAATCAACTCGATTCAGAATTACATTCCAGAAGATGTTGGCGAGTTATTCGATATGATTGACGTCAATGTCTATCAGGAGCATATTTTTCACACAAAATGTAAGCTGCGTGAATTTGATTTAAATAACTATTTATTTGGTTATACGAAAGAGAAGCTAACACCAGATGAACATATTGAAATTACCGAAAGATTGAAGCAAGAGATGGATGAAATTTTTTATGGAAAAAATATCGTTCCATGAAAAAGAGCTCGGTTTGTACTGCACCCCAAAAGTCAGATTTCACTCTACCTTTTGGGGTGCAGTACATTCTCCATGTGTAAGATTAACTATTTAACAAATGATGCAGCATTCGATTTTTATCATCAAAAAATTGCTTCATTATCCGATAATGGTTTGTTTCTTCGAGTTTGCACTCTCGAATTCCTTCTTCGCTGAATTCGAAGATTTTTGCATCCGGATACGCCATGATGATCGGCGAATGGGTAGCAATAATAAATTGGGAGTTCTCGTTAACCAAGTCGTGAATCCGCGTCAGCATCGACATTTGCCGGAGAGGTGAAAGGGCTGCTTCTGGTTCGTCCAAAAGATAGAGTCCGTTTCCTCCGAAGCGATGAAGAAACGTAGCAAAAAATGCCTCGCCATGTGACTGTTCATGCAAGGATAGACCGCCAAAGGAATCAATGATTGGCCGGCCGCCACCTGCCTGATCCAATTCCTCAATGTTTGAAGCCACATTATAAAAACTTTCTGCGCGCAAGAAAAAGCCATCCTTCGGTTTTTCAATCCCTTTGATCAATTTGAGATAGTCACTAAGTGATGAATGGGAGTCAAAGGTGGAAAAGTTAAAATTAAACGAACCGCCCTCCGGATTGAAGCCCAAAGCAACGGCAATCGCCTCAAGCAAAGTGGATTTACCCATCCCATTTTCACCAATAAGAAACGTCACCTTCGGATGAAAAGAAAGTTCGTCTAATGCCTTCAAACTCGGCAGGTTGAAGGGGTATTTTTTTAAAGAAGGGATTTCATCTCGCTTTATTTGGATACTTCTTATATATTGAGTGGTTAACATACATCCTACCCCTTCATTTTTTAATCATTGTATCATGGAAAGTGGTAAATGATGGCGCGATAAGTTAGGTGTAAACGCATATTTCTAATGCCTATCCCATACATTGAAATGACAAGAGGATGGGGGGATGTCTATGCAATTTTACTATGGATCGCAAATGCCGCTGCGTATTTTGGATGAGGCAGAATTTTGGAAGCATCAGGAAGAGGAACATACGGTTGTTATTCGCGAGCTGGTGTCAGGACTGGAGCCTGAGTTTGTCGATGCCTTGAAAAAATGGGAACAAGCTCTTGGGGAAACACACAAACAGGTTGTCAGTTTCATTGAATCCGTCATTCGGTCGGGTTCACAGGTATCAAATCAATTGTATCAGCAGGTGCTCCAGCTCGTCTCCTATTGCTTGGAGGAGAGTGAATCATTTATTCAATTATGTGAGCAAATCAAGACACATAGCCAAGCAGTCAGCGGTAATCATACGGCTAAAGTAGTTTTAAATCATATCATTCGTGAATCCGAGTATTTTGTGGGTATAGCTCGGGCGCTGCTTTCCAGCGGTCAATAATTTTGAATGAAAAAAGATATTTAAGGTGACTCTACAAAATGTGTAGAGTCGCCTTTTTACGCTTGACATGAAACCAAAAGGTGTTATATTATTTTAAAGTAAAACCAATTAGTTTCGTATTTTAAAAATAGAGGAGCATTTAAAATGGAAAATCAAACACAAACATTAGAAGACATTCGCTACACCCTAGTATACAATGCACCCATTTCGAAGGTATGGAATGCAGTTTCCACTTCAGAAGGCTTAGCAGCTTGGTTCATGCCCAATGATATGGAGCCTGTGGAAGGTCATAAATTTCATCTAAATGCCGGACAATTTGGGATGTCTCCATGTAAGGTAACAAAGGTCGATCCGCCTAACAGCCTATCGTTCAATTGGGGAAAAGATTGGACACTTACATTTGAATTAAAGGAAGTGGACGGCAAAACAGAATTTACCCTCATACATGGCGGTTGGGATGTTAATAAAGTTACTGAGTTTGGTGCGCCTCATACTCCAATCCGTGACAATATGAATCAGGGCTGGGCAGGTCTTGTTCAAAAATTACAAGCATATGTTGAGGCGTAAATGGTTGCGTCATCAGCAAAGCATGATGTCTTTCAAGCCATCGCTGATCCAACAAGACGGAAGTTGTTGAAACTTCTTAGCACGGAAGAAATGCCTGTCACTGCCATTAGCGGACACTTCCCAATGAGCCGGACTGCTGTTTCTAAACATTTGCGTGTGTTAGCAGATGCTGGATTAGTGAAGGAGCGGAAAGTCGGCAGAGAAACACGGTACAAGCTTCATCCAGAGCCGCTAGTTGAATTAAAAGATTGGCTCCAGTATTTTGAACTATTTTGGGAAAATAAGCTAACAGCACTGAAATTGTTTGTGGAGTCGGATGATCAGGATGAATAAGTTACCAGAGCCAGGCATAGAGCCTGGCTTTTCAGCTATCACGTGAAGTGTACACAGAAAATGGCCAGCAAAATGCTGGCCACTAAATAGTAATCTCATTAGCCCCCGTTTTCCTATTAACAAACGAAAGAATGATAAGAATTCCAATGGTTAGAATACAAACGGTTGAACCGATCACATTATTTGGATTTAACAAAAATCCAATAAAGATCACACTCAACGAAATAATCGCGAAAATGGTCGTAAATGGGAACCACTTCACCTTAAATGCCGGTTGATTTTTATAATGTGGCCGTAATTTTAATTGAGCGGCACAAATGCTGATCCAAATGATCATAACCGTAAAACCTGGGATGGTCATGAGATAGCTAATAACTTGGCTTGGTGTTAGGTAGGCTAGGTAAACACCTGCTATAATACAAACACTTGTAATCATAATTCCTGTTAATGGAATTCCTTTAGTAGATAATTTTGCTAACCCCTTTGGAGCCACACCGCTTTGAGCCATCGAAAACAGCGTTCTTGATGTAGCATATATTCCGGAATTGGCAGCCGAAAGGACGGCTGTTAATAACACAAAGTTCATAATATGCGCTGCCCCGGGTAAACCGGTACTAGTGAATACCTGTACGAAAGGACTGTCGGCACCACCAACCTTGTCCCAAGGCATCATGCCGCAGATGATCAGGATTGGAAAAATATAAAATATAATAACACGCCAAACGGCTCCTTTAATGATTTTCGGTAATACTCGTTCTGCATCTTTTGTTTCAGTTACCGCAACCCCGATTAATTCTGCACCGCCATAAGAAAACATCACAACCAAAAATGCGCTAAATGTTCCACCTAAACCGTGTGGAAAAAATCCGCCATGTGCGGTGTAGTTTGAAAATGGATCCTGTATGGTACTAGGAATTAGTCCAAAAAGAAGAAAGCAGCCTAGAAATATAAAGGCAACTAGGGCAATAATCTTGATTCCCGCAAACCAAAACTCAAGTTCCCCGTAATATTTGACTTGAAATGAATTGATACCTACGATGACGACGGCACAGAGAAGACTTAGCAGCCATAATGGGATTGTAGGAAACCAGAACTGCAAAAAACTACCTGCTGCTAATAGTTCAACAACGGTTACGATAATCCAATTGATCCAGTAAAGCCATCCGACCAGAAAGGATACCTGGAAGCCAAAAGCTTTATTGACGAGATGCTGCACATTCATATTGGGAAAAGCCAAAGCCATTTCTCCTAATGCAGCCATAATAATAAATAACAATAGACCGCCAATTAAATAGGCTACTATAACGCTTGGCCCAGCGATACTTAACGTATCTGAGCTTCCTTTAAAAATCCCTGTTCCAATCATACCCGCTAATGCAATGAACTGCACATGCCTCGGCAATAGCCCTTTTTTTAAGTCCTGATGATTATTCTCCATGATGACTTTACCTACTTTTCTATTTTACTTAGACGCTTTTAAGCACTAAAGTATTTTTATACTAATATATCATATTTTTTAAAACTGTCAATGTGGTTAATAGGTTCCGGACGAGGTAAAATATTCTTTTGCCTGAAGGAAACATTATTGGTGGGGGTGAATAAACTAGTTTAAAAGAGGTGATGGTTACCATGATCGCAACCCCTCGAATGCAGCGGAGGATCTTCATTTATTCGTATGTTTTTAAAAAGCTTGGAATTCTTACTGAACAAGAATATAAACAAATCATTAATTTTTCCCCATTACAAGAAAAGCGGTAATTGTTCAGATAAATAAAAGCACGCGCTGATTGGCTCACGCGTGCTTTTTTATGGTAAATCACTACTATTTTTGTGTTAAGATGACATCTTCACTTTCTTTTGTGTTGTCGTCCATTTTCCGCGGCTTGGGCTTATGACCAAGTCATTATAGGCTAAGACATTTAAATCTCGTTGTATGGTGCGAGGAGTGATACCAAATTCCTCTACAAGTTCTTGGGTCGTGACAGTGCCGTTATTGCGAATAAACATGTAGATACATTTGATGCGGTTTAACATCCGGTTAGTTGAAGGTTTCAAAGAACCACTCCCTATCCTAATTTCAAACCTATGGCTTAATCCATCTACCGACAGCCTATTTGAAGAATACTCTTCAAGAATATGTAGTTTCTTTTCCGCGCAGCCATCTCCTTTTTTATGGAGTGAGTACTTAGATGTCATACATCTAACCTTATTGTACCCATAATTTCTGAAAATTTCTACCACTATAGCAAAGTTTGCAAAATAATCTTCCAATTTTCCATTACTTACTCGGATTATTGCCTCCTTTATCATTCTCTTACTATAGGTTATGGCTTAGGGTGTTTGGTTTATGATAAATTATTTGAATTTTTAGTCAAAATATTTAATCGATCCGTTACACATGCTAAATTGCTAAGATTATTGGAGAAATATGATATTGTTAAAAGAGTATATAGATATAGGAGGTAACTCAAATGACAGAGATTAATTGGATGAGTGAGGTTGAAAAAAGAAAAGATTCATTAATTAAGGATACACAAGGATTATTACATATTAAAAGTCTTTTAGACGAGGAAAATACCTCACCTGACGCACCACTTGGACAAGGGGTGAAGGATGCACTTGATTACATGCTCCAACTTGGGGAAAAGGATGGATTCACGCCGAAAAATGTAGGCAATCTTGCTGGTCATCTCGAATTTGGTGAGGGAACAGAACTACTGGGAATTCTTTGCCATGTAGATGTTGTGCCAGAAGGGGATGGCTGGACAAGTGATCCCTTTGGAGCGGAAATTCGTGATGGAAAGATTTACGCTCGTGGTGCGCTTGATGACAAGGGGCCGACAATGGCAGCCTATTATGCGATGAAAATTGTTAAAGAACTTAGCCTGCCGCTTAAAAAGCGCGTCCGGATGATTATTGGAACTGATGAAGAAAGCAATTGGCGTTGTGTCGAGCATTATTTTCAGCAGGAAGAAATGCCAACAGTAGGATTCGCCCCTGATGCAGATTTCCCAATTATTAATGCGGAAAAAGGAATTGCTGATTTTGATATGGTTCAGACGGGATCAGTAAAAGAAGGATCAACTGCGACAGGTATTAAGATTGAAAGTTTTGTTTCTGGAAAAAGATACAATATGGTTCCGGATCATGCCAAGGCTACCCTGCTTGTAAAGGAACAACAAGAGGAAGTAGTACAGCAATTTATTACCTACATGAAGAAAGTTGAATTGGAATATAATTATCGTATCCAAAACGAGGAGCTAATTTTAGAAGTCGTTGGCGTTTCTGCACATGGCATGGAGCCGAGAAATGGGAAAAATGCCGGGTTATTTTTAGCGGAATTTCTTTCAAAACAAGCGATAGAGGCAAATGCTGCTCATTATTTCCGATTCCTTTCCCGGTATTTCTTTGATGATTCAAGGGGTGTGAATCTTGGGGTTTCCTATTCGGACGAGATTTCCGGAGAATTAACGATTAATCCTGGAAAACTTAGCTTTACTGCTGAAACTGGCGGCAGTATTGGGATGACATGCCGATACCCCGTAACAAATAATATGGAAGAAACCAAGGCAAAGTTGGATGCACTTTTGATAGACGAGGGCTTTTCGATTGAAAACTTTTCTGATTCAAAACCGCATCATGTGGATGAACAGGAATTCCTGATTCAAACCTTAAAAAAGGTGTATGAAGAACAAACAGGAGAAAAAGCAGAATTGATTGCCATTGGCGGCGGTACGTATGCCCGCTCCTTAAAAGCAGGAGTCGCATTTGGTCCATTATTTCCCGGAAGGCCAGATATCGCCCATCAAAAAGATGAATATATGTATATTGAAGACTTGTTAAAAGCAACGGCCATCTATGCTCAGGCTATTTATGAATTAGGAAAAACTGAATAGGCAATTTTTAGAAAAGGACGTGTTATCGGGCAACACGTCTTTTTCCTTGGTTATATTGGAAATAATCGTTTTCTAATAGATACAATTTGGGGAAAATAGACTAAAATGAACGAAAGGACTGAACCATACAATGGAACAACAACGAACTCATTTTTTCTTTGCGGTAAGAATTCCTAAGGAAACAAAACGAATCATGAAAGACCATATGGAAGAATTGAAGGAAACCTTCCCTTTTAGCCGTTGGGTACATCATCAAGATTTGCATATTACGCTGGCCTTCCTGGGTGCTGCTGATCCTAAAAGGCTAACCGCGGCAGAAAAAAATGTGAAACAGACCTTAAAAGAGGGAAAGTCAATACCATTGAAAATGAACAAACTGGGAATTTTCGGTCAAGAAGATTCACCGCGTATATTTTGGGTGGATACGGAGGAAAGTACGGAGCTAAAAGCAATTAGAAATAAAGTATTTTCAGCCTGTGAGAGGGCGGGATTTCAACTGGAAACAAGGCCATTCAGGCCCCATATCACCCTAGCAAGAAAGTGGAACGGGGCAGAGCCATTTCAAAAGAAGTTATTAGAACGATGGAATGAGTTACAGCCTGAACCCCTATTCTTTCAGGCAAATGAAATCGTTTTATATCAAACACATCTCAAGCAATCACCAAAATATGAAGCAATCGCCACATTTCCATTACAAACATAAAGGTTGGTTTTATGAAGCATATTTATTTTATTGTGAATCCTAAAGCAAGAAACGGCTACTGCCTTAAAATATGGGAGAGAATTGAAGAACAAGTAAGGATTGAAAAATTATCCTATCTCGCAGTGTTTACCGAATATCCTGGACACGCTCAACACCTTGCCAGCCAAATTGCAACTAAGAATCGAGAGCAAAAGTTGATCATTGCCGTTGGCGGTGATGGAACGATGCACGAGGTGATGAATGGAATCGTTAAGGAAAAGAATATTACACTTGGCTTTATTCCCGGCGGCTCCGGAAATGATTTTTCAAGAGGGTTTCAATTACCTGCTGATCCAGTAGAAGCATTACAAGTCATTCTCCGTTTGATGAAGCAAGAGGCGGTACACATCGATATTGGGAAAGTAATGACGGGGAATACGAATGAGCATTTCTTTATTAATAATATGGGGGCAGGATTTGATGCCGTTATTTCCTATGAGGTTAACCATTCACGGATGAAGGCACTGCTTAATAAACTTTCACTAGGCAGGCTGGTTTATGTCTATTTTCTATTAAAAAAACTATTTACTTACAAAACATCAACAATTGATTTATCAATTGACGGGAATAAGCATATATTTGAACAAACATGGTTTGTGACCGTTTCCAACCAGCCTTATTATGGCGGTGGAATGCAGATTGCCCCGAATGCTGTGCCTGATGATGGACTTTTTGATATTACCGTTGTCCATCAATTATCGCGGTTAAAGTTGCTTCTCGTTTTTATTAGTGTTTTCTGGGGTAAGCATACCCATTTTAAAGAGGTCAAAACCTTTAAAGGAAGTGTAATTTCGATTCATTCTCCGGCCGCCCTGTATGCTCATGCAGATGGGGAACATATCGGGTTTACACCACTCTCCATTCATCTTCAACCCAAAGTGTTGGGAGTGTTAACTAGAAGACCCAAGAGAGAAGAAATTCAGTTAAAGGAGAGGAAATCGAATGATTTCTGCTGACAGGAAGTTTCTTGCCTACTTGGATGAGATGAATATCATTACGATTCTTCTTCCCCTTTCATATCATAACGGCTTGTCTTCCGCTTTTTATTTGACGACTGATGCTTTGAAAATACCACTTGAGATCCTGAAAAGTTTGGAAATTGAACATAATCATAAATATATATGCCGATTTGAGGGTGATTTTTCATTTGGCAAGCAATATTGGATCGTTGATCAACATGGCGAGAAAACCGATTTGCAAATTGGTGCCGTAATTAGAACCAACTCTTTTGATGAAAGATTCTATTATGATGGTCAGGACCTCGGGGTGACCTTTCATACCAATCAAACCCGTTTTAAGCTGTGGGCCCCGACAGCGACTGGAGTAAAATTAAAATATCGTCCTGCAGCCGGCCAGTATTCAGAAATCATCAAGATGAGACGAGAGGATTGCGGCATTTGGTCAGCAAGTACTACTCAAGATGTAGAAGCATATCGATATAGCTTTCTCGTTCAAGTTAATCATGAATGGCATGAAGTGATAGACCCATATGCGAAGGCGGTAACGGCAAATGGGGAGCAGGGAGTTATTGTAAAACTCGAAAAAACATCAAGGCCTAGACCTGACTTACCACCAATCGAACACCCAGTCGATGCGATTATTTATGAAACGCATATAAGAGATTTTTCCATCCATCCGAATAGTGGTGTCCGAAATAAGGGATTGTATCTTGGGGCAGGTGAATGGAACACGAAAGGAAAAGATGGCGAACCTACGGGATTATCCTATTTAAAAGAGCTGGGGATCACCCATATTGAATTTCTTCCCTTCCATGATTTTGCCGGTGTCGATGAATTACATCCTACTAAAGATTATAATTGGGGATATAATCCCCTTCATTTTAATGCCCCCGAAGGCAGCTATGCAACGGATCCGGAAAATCCTTATTCAAGAATTATCGAATTGAAGGAACTGATAGATCAGATCCATAGGATTGGCCTCAGAGTGATGATGGATGTGGTCTATAATCATGTCTACATTCGTGAAAAATCTTCTTTTGAAAAGGTAGTCCCTGGTTATTATTTTCGCCACAATGAAGTGGGGCTGCCTTCCAACGGGACTGGTGTCGGAAATGATATTGCGTCAGAGCGAAAAATGGTCAGAAAGTATATTGTTGACTCCGTTCGCTATTGGATGGAAGAATATCATATCGACGGCTTTCGTTTTGATTTAATGGGGATTTTAGATGTGGAGACAATGACCGAGGTAAAAAAAACGTGTGAGAGTATTAAGGAAGGTACACTGATTATTGGTGAAGGATGGAACCTTAACACGCCACTCCCTCTGGATCAAAAGGCAACAATTGGGAATCAAGCGAAAATGCCGGATATCGCCCAGTTCAACGATAAATTTCGTGATAGTATTAAAGGGAGCACCTTTAACCTATTTGACAAAGGGTTTGCTTTAGGAAATGATCACCATTTGGATGCAGCCATAGAAGTGATAACGGGTAGTATTGGTTTGACAAAGCGAGGTACTCGGCTCTTTAATGAGCCATACCAATCCGTGAATTATGTGGAATGTCATGATAATCATACACTTTGGGATAAGCTTCAAGCCTGCTTTCCTGATGTGGATGAGGAAACACGAATGAAATACCACCGTCTTGCAACAGGCATCGTTCTTTTATCGCAGGGAATACCCTTTCTTCATAGCGGTCAAGAATTTTTTCGGACCAAATTCGGAGAGGGAAATAGCTATCGTTCCACAGATTTGGTTAACCAGCTTGATTGGGATCGAAAGAGTCAGTTTAAAGAAAATGTGGAATATATTAAGGGGCTTATTCAAATTCGAAAAACATTTTCATGTTTTAGAATGAGGACTTCCAAAGAAATTCACAGTCATATACATCTATTATCTTTTCCTGCACCGGTAGTTGGCTTCCTTTTCAAAAAGAATCATAAGGAAGTCATCATCATCATTAATCCTTCCACTATAAAACAAATCATTCACCTCCCTGATGGAGAATGGTCTGTTTTGGTTAATCAAAAAAATGCGGGAATTTCTTCCAAAGCGGTCCTTCAAGAGGGAGAGAACACGATGGATCCCATTTCGCTAAATGTTTTGCTAAAAAAATAGTTTTTCAAGATGACTTGACGAAAAAAGGCAATTGGAGATAAAATTTAGTAAGATGGCTATTGTGTGCAATGGTTTCAATAGCTTTTTTTTTATTTCAAAAAAAAGCTACTGGTATAATGGTGTATGACTAAATCCTTCCGGCAGCACAGGTTTACCCTCCGATTTAGGAGGAACAAGCCCAATAGAACGGCATAAATTGAAGGTGAGCAATTTTGGAACATTTATTAGGACAAGAGTGGGAAATTACCCCTGCTGGAGGCAAAACAGGAGAAGCCTTTTATGCAGAATATGAAGATCAGAGGCTTTTTTTAAAGCGCAATTCCTCTCCATTCCTGGCAGTACTTTCCGCGGAGGGCATCGTCCCTAAGCTTGTGTGGACAAAACGATTGGAAAATGGAGATGTAATTACAGCACAACAGTGGCTTCCTGGCCGAGAGTTAAAGCCCTCAGAAATGAACCATGAGAATGTTGCAAAATTGCTTAAAAAAATTCATTGTTCTGAGCCCATGCTTGGAATGTTAAGTAGGATCGAAAATTCACCAATAAATCCGGAGCCCATTCTACAATCGGTGGTAAAAGAGTTAGATGATGAGGTACTTTCCTTACTTGAATCGCAAAAAGCGATGAATTTTTTAAAGAAGGAAGCAATCCACATTTATTGTGATGAAAAAGTGGTTTGTCATGGAGATGTCAACCATAACAACTGGCTGCTTGCGGAAGACAACCAGTTGTACTTGATTGATTGGGACGGGGCGATGATTGCCGACCCAGCCATTGACCTCGGATTACTGCTTTATTGGTACATTCCCGAAGAGAACTGGCAGGATTGGCTTGAACTTTACGGTAAAGAGCTAACCGCTAATCTGAAGCTAAGAATGAAATGGTATGTGACGATTCAAACGTTATCTTCCATACAATGGTATAAAAATAAGAACCGCTTGGAAGAAATGAATAAATGGATTACGTTTTTAAACGACATTCTTTAGTAAATACCCAGCTTCAGCGCCTAGGGGTCATAAGCCAATCCATCAAGAAGGCAAAAAGCGCCTTCTCGCCGGCTTATGCCTGTCGCCCCTGATCAAGGCGCTTCCGCTTTTCTACGACAATTGACCAATATCACTAACCCATTGTGATAGGTTATCTTGGTTTGATAAAATATGCTGATCTAAATCAGCCGTCTCGGCGCCGTGCTGGCCGTAATGATAGACCTCCTGCAGAATGCTTTTTACATTCTGATCAACTTGGGTGTTGACCATGAGGGACTTCACTAAGCGTTCGAGCTGCTCACATTCAGCTACCGAGCCGCAGCAATCTGATTGATGATTGGTTAAGATATCTTTAAGTAATGTAACTTGGTGTTCATGACTTAATGGCATAAAAGCACATCCTTTCAAGTGGAAATGAAAAAAGGAATTCACAGTTAGGTTGTGAATTCCTTTTTTCATTTATGCGTGAACCATTTTTCCATTTAGTTTTACTTGAAAGAAAAAAGGTAGCGTGTTACGTTTTAAACAATAATTTTTTATTAGGAGTGTCATAATGAGACTTAGACATAAGCCATGGGCAAAGGAGAAAATTGAGCAGCATCCGCAATATATTGTTGCAACCCCCGAACAGTGTAAAGGGAAGTGGCATGAGGTTTTCGAAAAAGAGCAGCCGCTTCATATCGAAGTCGGTACAGGAAAAGGCCAATTCATCACCGAAATGGCAAGAGCTAATCCCGGCATTAATTATATGGGGATTGAATTATATGACAGCGTCATCGTGGCGGCATTGGATCGATTAATTGAAGCTGATCTACCGAATCTGAAACTTTTAAACGTGAATGCGGCAGATTTAGCTAAATATTTTACGAAAAATGACGTGGACCGGGTTTATTTGAATTTTTCAGATCCTTGGCCAAAGGTCCGTCATGAAAAAAGAAGATTAACCTATAAAGATTTCTTAAAACTTTATGAAGATATACTGGTCGATGGCGGCGAAATTCATTTTAAAACCGATAATCAAGGTTTATTCGAATACTCATTGATGAGCTTTTCTGCATATGGCTTATTATTAAAATACGTGAGCCTCGATTTTCATAAGAGTGAGTATGAAGGAAATATCATGACCGAATACGAAGAGAAATTTTCGGAACAAGGAAATCGGATTTATCGCTGTGAGGTTAAATATCAAAACTAACAAAAAAGGACAGTTCTCATGTGGAGCTGTCTTTTTTGTTTCTCCAATTTGTTAGTCAATGTTAAAATATAGAAAATGGGAGGAGGAATTTTAATGGAGACGTTAAAAGTGGGGAACATTACCCTAACATGGTTATCCGGAGGGGTTACAAATTTAGACGGCGGTGCAATGTTTGGGGTTGTTCCAAAAGGGTTATGGTCAAGAAAATATCCAGCTAACGAAAAAAATCAAATTGAGTTGCCGACAGATCCAATACTCATTCAGATGGATGGGAAAAACCTATTAGTGGAAGCAGGACTTGGAAAAGGAAAATTATCCGAGAAACAATTAAGAAATTTTGGGGTTGCTAGGGAATCTGAGCTGGAGGAATCATTAGAAAAGGTTGGTTTACAGGCTGAGAACATTGATTATGTATTAATGACCCATTTGCACTTTGACCATGCGGGCGGCTTGACAAAGCTTGTCAATGGTAAGTATGTTTCCACCTTCCCAAATGCGAAAATTATTGCCTCACAAGTGGAATGGGATGAAATGCGCAATCCCAATATTCGGTCAAAAAATACATACTGGAAAGAAAACTGGGAAGCCATTGAATCACAAGTGATTCCTTTTGAGGAAAAGTGGAACCTAGGAGCAATCACGATGATTCATACGGGTGGGCATAGTGACGGCCATTCGATTCTACTCATCGAGGACGGTGGCGAAATGTCCATTCACATGGCAGACCTGATGGCGACACATGCCCATCAAAATGTTCTGTGGGTCATGGCCTATGACGATTACCCAATGACTTCCATTGTGGCGAAGGAAAAATGGCTCCCATTGGGCTTAGAAAAGAATGCATGGTTCACCTTTTACCATGATGCATATTACCGGGCTGTTAAATGGAGCCCTGATGGGAAAGAAATAGTGGAGAGCATTAAAAGAATAAGGTAAAACGAAAAATAGCCGTATAAACAGTAATGCGGCTATTTCGTTTCTTATCCTAATTCTTCTGTTACTGGACGAATATCCAATAAGGTGCCTGTTTGTGCGTCCGCAATGAATTCAAATTGTTCAGTAGTTCCGTTCTTATTTTTGGAAATGCCGCCTTTGTAAACCTGATAGTTAATCTGTTGTTTTTCATAGGGCTCCGCAACCATATGAATCCATGAGCCGCTGATGGGTTCATTCTGCGTAAATTGTTTTTTTACATGTACCAGCACTTTTTCTGGTGATACATTTGTTTTTTTAGCAAGGATTTCTTTGGTTACATAGCCGCCGGCTAGCCCAACAGCAGCACCAAGGAAAAAGGATTTCCAGTTCATAAGCACACCCCCAAATTGGAAAAGATTACACATCTAAGTATAGCGTATTTACCAGTTAGAAGGAATATTTCAGGGTTCGAAATGAATTATTGGTAACAATCGCGAAGTTTCTGTAAAATACAGTTATACATACAAATTCAGAAAATTTAAAAGGAGCCTGAAAAATGAACGAGCAAACATTAAAACTTTTTCAAACGTTAACCGAGCTTCCCGGTGCGCCAGGAAATGAGCATTTAGTAAGAAATTTTATGAAAGAGCAATTATCTCAATACTCAGATGAAATTGTCCAAGATAACTTAGGAAGTATTTTCGGGGTGAAAAAAGGGAATGGAAAAGGCCCGACCATCATGGCTGCAGGGCATATGGATGAAGTTGGCTTCATGGTAACGACCATCACTGATAATGGGATGCTCCGTTTTCAACCGCTTGGGGGCTGGTGGAGTCAAGTTCTCCTTGCCCAGCGCGTACAAGTCATGACCAAGAATGGCCCAGTTGTTGGTGTGGTGGGCTCGATTCCGCCGCATCTTTTAGATGAATCGAAGAAAAACAAACCAATGGAAGTAAAAAACATGCTGATCGATATTGGTGCCGACAATCGTGAAGATGCCCTGCAGATTGGTATCAAGCCTGGTCAAGCAATCTTGCCAATTTGTCCATTTACACCAATGGCAAATCCAAAGAAGATTATGGCAAAGGCTTGGGATAACCGTTACGGCTGCGGCCTAGCGATCGAATTGCTCCAGGAACTAAAAGATGAAACATTGCCAAACATTTTGTATTCTGGTGCAACCGTTCAAGAGGAAGTTGGTTTACGCGGTGCGCAAACGTCAGCCAACATGATTAAGCCCAATATCTTTTTTGCTATGGATGCCAGTCCGGCCAATGATATGACCGGAGATAAAAATGAATTTGGTCAATTAGGCAAAGGAACATTACTTCGTATTCTTGACCGTTCCATGGTTACACATCGCGGTATGCGCGAGTTTGTTCTTGATACAGCAGAAACACACCATATTCCATATCAATATTTCGTTTCCCAAGGTGGAACAGACGCCGGCCGTGTTCATTTATCCAATGAGGGCGTTCCAAGTGCGGTCATCGGTATTTGTTCACGATATATTCATACACATGCCTCCATGATTCATGTGGACGATTACGCTGCTGCTAAAGAATTATTAGTTAAACTCGTCAAAGCTTGTGATCAAACAACAATTGACACGATTAAATCAAACAGTTAATTAGAAAAGCGCAAGCGCACTGTTCAGGGGCTTATGACACGAGCCGCTAGGGAGCTGGAGCTGGACAATTCTCAAAGTGGAAATAAATTTTGATATCTTTAGGGGGCACTGATTATGCCTCCTTTTTGATGCGAAAAAGGAGATACTTTCATGTTAATCATCATTGGATCAAAGAATCCAGCAAAAATAAATGCGGTAAAGAATAGTTTTGCAGATCAGGAAGCGGAGTTTGTTTCGATTGATATTCCTTCCGGAGTAAATGCACAGCCATTTTCGGATGAGGAAACCATCCAAGGAGCTATCAATCGCGCGGTCGGTGCGTTAAAACAAGGCAATGGAGATATAGCGATTGGACTCGAGGGGGGTGTTCATGAAACGAGCCATGGATTGCTGCTATGTAACTGGGGTGCGCTCGCAACTCGCAACATGGAGCCAATCATTGCCGGAGGAGCGAGAATTCTTCTTCCAGAGCAGGTAGCAGAGAGACTGAAGGCAGGGGATGAACTCGGCCCGGTTATGGATGAATATTCCAAGATGGAAAATGTGAGGAAGCACGAAGGGGCCATTGGGATTTTTACAAATGAAATGATTAATCGAATGGATATGTTTACACATGTAACAAAGCTATTAGTCGGACAATATTGCTATCGGCAAAATCAACTTTGGAGATAATCATATTTTTTCGACAGCAATAATCGACAAAAGTCTTGTCTTTTGAATATTCTGGAAGGTATGATATAAATAGGACTTTTTACATATGCAAGGAGGCGGGAAATCTGAAAGTAACCAAAACAATGATCATTTTCATGCTATCGATTCTGCTATTAAGTGCGTGCAATAATGCTTCGTTTAAGGATGAAAGTAAAGCCACTATTAAAACTGTAAAAAAGACGTTTACGGAAAAAGTGAACAAGCCCAATAAAAGAAGTGGAAAAATCCACTTTTATCTACCTTCCGGTTATAGCATTAAAGATCAATCATCCAATAATATTATTTTACAAAAGGGCTCTGACACCTATATTTTATTTGTTAATCCACAGGAGGATTCTTCAAGCAAGGTGGTTTATCAATCAACGATTGAACAATATAAAAAGCTCGATATGAATGAAACGTTGACAAATAAAGAAAATAAATTTGGCTTTTTGACAATTAAACAGTTGAAAGACGGCTTGAATGAAGTAACCATCGGTGTTGGTGGTGCGAAAATAACCACTCAAATAAATACAAGTGATATGAATGAAGATTCTAAAACAATGATGCAAATCGTGAATTCAGTGGAATACCCAACAGAAACGAAGGAATAATAAACGAGATGCTTATCATTGGACGGAAATGCTTTAGTACTGCTATGATTTGGGAAGGAACTAACAACAAAGCAAATCGGAGGCGTTGAACTTGAAGAACTTAGAGTCAATGGAGCAATTTGAACAACTTCAGGGCGGATCAAAGACAATCTTTATGTTTTCAGCAAAATGGTGCGGCGATTGCCGTTTTATCGAACCGGTGCTGCCGGAAATAGAAGCCAAATTTACTGAATTCACGTTTATTCATGTGGATCGTGATCAATTTATTGATTTATGCCAACAAGTAGACGTTTACGGAATTCCGAGCTTTATCGCGTATGATAACGGAAAAGAGCTTGGCCGCTTTGTTAGTAAAGACCGAAAAACACAAGAAGAAATCGAAGCCTTCATTTCTGATCTAAAATAAATTAGAAAGCTAAATCCCCTTTCTTTTGAGATGGGGGATTTTTCATGTACAATAGGATACACAGCTCCTAGAAATGGTGGGTTACATATGAAAATGGATAGCAAAAAAATGCGTCGTGAATTAGAGGCGCGCTTAGCTGGGAAAGACAGAGTACTTTCCTATGACCGTGAAAAGGATCAGCTCCGCATCGAAAGTGAAGTAATCGGTAAAGGAATTACCGTTTCCATCCCGGGAATCATTGGAAAATGGGATGAAGAAAAAGAAAAGGCGATTGATGAGATTGTCTACTACGTGGAAGAGGGTCTGCGCGCCATGGAGGATCCTATACAGTTAACAGATCACGAGAGAAAAATCTTTCCTGTCATCCGCTCTGCGTCTTTTCCGTCAGAGGCTGAGGAAGGCATTCCGTTCTTGATTGACAAACATACAGCGGAAACAAACATTTATTATGCGTATGACATGGGGAAAACGTACCGTATGATCGACGCAAAGATCATGGAAAAAGAGGGATGGGATGCCAGCAGAATTAAGGAAATTGCCTTGTTTAATGTTCGGTCTCTGTCAACGGAACTAAAAGAGGATCAAGTTGCCGGGAACAGCTTTTATTTTCTTAATACCAATGATGGATATGATGCCAGCAGGATATTAAATAAAGGATTTCTTAATGAGATGGAGAAACGAATTACTGGTAAAATGGTGCTTGCCGTTCCGCATCAGGATGTGTTAATTATCGCGGATATTCGCAATGACAGGGGTTATGATGTTCTTGCGCAAATGGCAATGGGCTTTTTTACGAGTGGACGTGTGCCAATCACCGCCTTGTCCTTTTACTATGAGGACGGGGAATTAGAACCGATATTTATTTTAGGGAAAAATAAGTGAATAGAAAAGCGGAAGCGCCCTGGTCAGCGGCGTATGGCCTGGAGCGCTCCAACTGAGATAAAGGAAACACTATGAGCCGGAGGCGAATCGATGTTGACTTATCGTAGGGCGGAGAGCGAAGGACACTAGCCGCTAGGGCGCTGGAGCTGGACATTTCTCAAAGTCGAATGATATAAATTCTAATATAAAATGAAGGAGAATGAGGATCACATCAAAAGGTGGTCTTTTTTCTTTAAAGTTATTCCTGATATATCCAAATGGGGCATATTTCGACTCATTCTCAAAAATTATCTCGAAAAAATAAGCATTACTGTATAAAATAGAATGATAGAAGAAGTAGAAAGAGTGATAGTTTTGAGTTGGATTCACGATTTGTTACAAAAGTTTAAAAAGGATGATGAAGAGGAATATAACGATATCCCCATACATAATCATTATCCGGATACCCATTCGCCTCAATTTCAATATGATAGTCTAAAAGACTTAGATACAAGAATTTCGTATCAATACCCTAAAGGCAGTAATCCTCCGCTGCTTCCGCCAAAGAGGCTTCAAAAGGAAAAGCCGGAACGCTTGCTGCCAAATAGACCTGAGAAGCTTAGTGAAAGACGCAGAAAATCAGAAGCTTCAGAAGAAGGGGTTGTTAAAAAGGAAATCCCCAAAACTAAAAAAGAAATTTCACCAAAAACCAGAGGGCCGTTTCATCCTACTGAGATTCCTTCGCCCGTTTTCGGATTTAACAGGCCTAAAAAGTCCGATGTAATCGTGGAGCATGAGTTAAGCCACTTTTCACATGAGGAGTTTGAAAATCAACATGATCAACCATTTATTGTCGAGGAAGAACCAATTGAGGTTTTGTTTACAAAACCAATGGAAGAAAAAGAAGAAGCGGTAACTGAAGTGAAGTTTGTCACTCCGGAAGCGGAATTGGCAGTTGAAAGTGAGGAGAGGGAGGACGTAGATGCAGCCATCCCTGACCCTGAACCCCAAGCTCCAAAACGGTCGCGTTTACCTTTCAACGTAATGATGCTAAAGCAGGACAAACAAAAATGGGAAGAACAAAAACGCAAAAGGGAACTTGAGCAGCAATTAGAACAAAAGCGAAAAAGAGAATTGGAAGAGCAATTAGAACAAAAGCGAAAAAGAGAATTGGAAGAGCAATTAGAACAAAAGCGAAAAAGAGAATTGGAAGAGCAATTAGAACAAAAGCGAAAAAGAGAATTGGAACAGCAATTAGAACAAAAGCGAAAAAGGGAATTAGAACAGCAGTCAGCGGTAAATGCTGAGATTATTCCAATCGAAAAGCCAATAGTGGAATCCAGAGGAAATAGTGAAGTTGAAATAATCTCGGAAGATGGTCTATATGTACTCCCTGAATCTAGTTTGTTAAACCCGCCTGTAACCGAGGTAAGGGACCACGAGTGGTTACAGGGACAAGAAGAGCTGTTAAACCAAACATTGAAAAACTTTAATGTCGGTGCAAGTGTAGTCAATGTGACACAGGGGCCTTCCGTCACCCGCTTTGAGGTCCAACCGGAGCCTGGGGTAAAAGTAAATAAAATAACCAACTTAAGCGATGATATAAAACTAAGTCTTGCAGCACGGGATATCCGAATTGAGGCTCCTATCCCCGGAAAACATACGATTGGGATTGAGGTGCCAAATCAAAAATCAAGACCAGTACTAATTAACGAAATTATCCGGAGCAGCGTTTTTCATGAATCCTCTTCACCCTTAACTGCTGTGCTCGGACTTGATATCGCTGGAAAACCGATTGTGACCGATTTGAAAAAAATGCCGCATGGATTAATTGCCGGGGCGACCGGATCGGGAAAGAGTGTATGTATTAACTCTATTTTGATTAGTCTGTTGTATAAGGCAAGCCCGGAAGATTTAAAACTATTACTAATTGATCCGAAAATGGTCGAGCTTGCACCTTATAACCGGATCCCACACTTAGTCAGTCCCGTAATCACGGATGTGAAAGCAGCAACAGCAGCATTAAAATGGGCTGTGGATGAGATGGAGAGACGGTATGAACTATTTGCCCATACTGGGGTCCGTGACATCAATCGTTTTAATGAGTTAGCGATGAAGCATAAGCGCTATTCTGATAAGCTGCCGTTTATTGTGATCATCATTGATGAGTTAGCTGATTTGATGATGATGTCGCCGGCAGATGTCGAAGAGGCGATTTGCAGGATTGCCCAAAAAGCAAGAGCCTGTGGTATTCATTTAATTGTTGCGACACAAAGACCATCAGTGGATGTCATAACAGGATTAATTAAAGCTAATATCCCGACACGTGTAGCCTTCTCCGTTTCTTCACAGGTAGATTCGCGCACGATTATTGATATTAGCGGTGCAGAGAAATTGCTTGGACGAGGCGACATGTTATTTTTAGAAAATGGCTCCTCCAAACCTGTACGCCTCCAAGGTACCTTCGTATCGGATGAAGAAATTGATCTTGTCGTTGCCCATGTAAAAGAGCAACGGGAGCCTGAGTATTTGTTTGAACAGGAAGAATTGCTTAAAAAGGCACAGGTAACGGAAGAAGAAGATGAGCTTTTCTATGAGGCGTGTGAGTTTATCGTCGATCAAGGTGGTGCATCCACTTCAAGCTTACAAAGGCGCTTCAAAATTGGCTATAACCGGGCAGCCAGATTAATGGATATGCTTGAACAAAACGGATATATTACCGGGGCGAATGGCAGCAAGCCGCGTGATGTTTTAATAACGGAAGCTGATCTAGAGACAATGCAGGATTAGTACATTTTCGTAACCTGTCGCATTCTTTATTTTCCGGGACAAATAATATACTGGAGAACGGTCTTGCCAATATAAAATATTAGAATGCAAATAGTTTTTACAAAAGAACAGTGGTATAATAACTAAATGGTTTTCATTCATGTAATAATTAATCGATACGTTTCTTAGATTCTAAAAGACAATTAGCAAATACAGACAGATGTCATATACTGTTTTACAGTATTACGTTTGGTTGGAGGTTCTTCTATGACTATTTACCATTTTGTAGGTATTAAGGGGTCTGGAATGAGTGCACTTGCACAAGTTCTGCATGATATGAAATTTCAGGTGCAAGGCTCCGATGTCGAAAAGCACTTTTTTACCCAGGATGCCCTTGAAAAATCGGGGATCACAATCCTTCCCTTCCAAAAGGAAAATATTAAGCCGGGATTGACCATTATTGCAGGAAATGCGTTTCCTGATACCCATGAAGAAATTCAAGAGGCTATGAAGCTTGGCCTTCCTATAGTTCGGTACCATCGCTTTTTAGGCGACTTTATGCAAAATTTTACTAGTATCGCTATTACAGGCGCACACGGAAAAACGTCTACAACAGGCCTATTGGCCCATACCATTGCAGGGGCAAAGCCTACCTCCTTTTTAATCGGCGATGGAACAGGAAAAGGGGAAGAGGGGGCGGAGTATTTTGTCTTTGAGGCATGTGAATACAGAAGACACTTTCTATCGTATTTTCCGGACTATGCCATCATGACGAATATTGATTTTGACCATCCCGACTATTTTGCCAATATTGATGATGTCTTCTCCGCCTTTCAAGAGATGGCTGTTCAGGTGAAAAAGGGAATTTTTGCTTATGGGGATGACGAACAGCTGCAAAAAATCCAGGCCAAGGTTCCGGTTTTATTTTATGGATTTGGCGAAGAAAACGATTATCAAGCTAAAAATCTTGTGAAAACTACACATGGAACAAGCTTTGATGTCTTTATCCGTAATACCTTCTATGACACATTTTCAATCCCAACCTTCGGCGATCATAGTGTACTGAATGCACTTGCAGTCATTGGTTTATGTCATTACGAAGAAATTAAGGTAGAAGTGGTGAAAGAGAATTTACAAACGTTCCAAGGTGTCAAAAGAAGGTTTTCTGAAAAAAGAATTGGTTCTCAAATCCTAATTGACGATTATGCCCATCATCCGACTGAAATTAAGGCAACGATTGAGGCGGCAAAACAGAAATATCCTGACCGAAAAATTGTTACAGTATTTCAGCCGCATACTTTCACACGAACACAGGCATTTTTAGAGGATTTTGCGGAGAGCTTACGGCAGGCAGATAAAACGTATTTATGTGAAATTTTTGGATCAGCAAGAGAAAATCATGGGAAGCTGACGATCAAAGATTTACAAGATAAAATTGAGGGCGCTGAAATCCTTTCCGAAGAAAACACTTCTGTATTAAACGGATATGATAATAGTGTAATTATTTTTATGGGAGCTGGAGATATTCAAAAATTCCAGGAATCATATGAAAAACAACTTTTATAAAAAGGAAGGATGCCAGCGTTTAGTTGGCATCCTTTTACTTATTTGAGATTATCCGGGTTTAATACTTCTAGCTCCGGTATTACAAATAATCCATCTTTTCGAATTAATACATCATCAAAATAGATTTCCCCGCCGCCGTACTCTGGTCGCTGAATATTGACCATATCCCAGTGAATATTAGAGTGGTTATCATTAAAAGCATCATCATAACATTGCCCAGGTGTGAAGTGGAAACTGCCGGCAATTTTTTCATCAAACAAAATGTCCTGCATTGGGGTTAGGATAAATGGATTTACGCCAATGGCGAATTCCCCAACATAGCGGGCCCCTTCATCGGTATCAAATACTTTATTAATCCGATCCGTGTCGTTCGACACGGCCTCAACAATTTTTCCATCCTTAAATGTTAGCTTCACATTTTCAAACGTAAAACCTTGATAGGGGGATGGTGTATTATAAGTTACCACTCCGTTAACTGAGTTACGAACAGGGGCAGTGTAAACCTCACCGTCAGGAATATTTAGCCGGCCCGCGCACTTAATGGCTGGGATATCCTTTATTGAGAAGCTAAGGTCTGTCCCGGGGCCTGTGATGCGAACCTTGTCTGTTTTGTTCATCAGTTCAACAAGGCCGTCCATGGCCTGATCCATTTTGCTGTAATCCAGGTTACACACATCAAAGTAGAAGTTTTCAAACGACTCTGTGCTCATTTTGGCTAATTGCGCCATATTTGAGGTTGGATATCGTAGCACCACCCATTTCGTTTTTGGAACGCGGATATCTCGGTGGACCTTTTTGCCGATTGTATTCCCGTGGATTTTCATTTTTTCATCCGGGACATCAGCCTGTTCATTGATGTTATCTCCTGAGCGCAATCCTATGTATGCATCCATTTTACTCATGACATTTGCCTCGAATTCAGCGATCATGCCAAATTGCTCTTCCTGTGCGCCTAATAGCAAAGAGCGGTCGACCTGATGATCTTTTAGCAGTACGAAGGGCGATCCCCCTGCTGCATATGCCTCTTTCACGAGTGCAGTAACAAGTTCACGCTGCAATCCGAAGTTTTCAATTAATACCTTTTCGCCTTTTTGGAGCTGCACCGAATAATTGATTAAATTTTTAGCCAGTTTCTCTATACGAGGATCTTTCACACTAACGCCTCCATCAAAAATATATCACCATACACATCTATTGTACCCGAACGGGTAGGGAAAGTTGAACTAACAACAAATAGTATTGGCAAATTTTTTAATAAATGGCAGGAAAACAAGACAAAAATAGGGAAGTAGTATAAGATAATGAACGAGGTTTATATCCGTAATGGATGGGTAATACATATGGATAGTTAATACGGAGGTGCACGATGGAAATTATTTTATACTTAAGCGTAGCCTTGATAGCCATTGCTTTTTTGGTGCTTGTCATCTACATATCAAAAACGCTTAAATCACTACAAGGTACACTTACAAGTGTTTCAAACACATTGACTGGTTTAGAAAAACAATTAGACGGCGTGACAACAGAAACCACGGTACTTTTACAAAAGACCAATGCCCTTGCCGACGATATTCAGCAAAAATCCGAACGGTTAAATAGTGTAGTGGAAGCGGTAAAAGATGTGGGAACAACAGTCTCCCAATTTAATGGAACACTTAAGAATATTACTAATACAGTTGATCAACAGGTAGAAGAGAGTAAAGAGAAAATCTCGCAAATTGTTCAATGGAGTAATATTTTTCTTGAATTAAAGGATAAGTGGCAGGCAAGAAAGCAATCAAAGGCGGAAGGTAGCACAGAGGAAAGACAGAAGGTTAGAGCTCACTAAATAAAGGAGGGTTTAACATGTCCAGTAGAGAATATGAATCACGAGAAACGAGTCAGGGCCGCAATGAGGAGTCTTCTAATAGCTTTTTACTAGGTGCATTAATCGGGGGTGTGCTTGGAGCCGCAGCGGCATTTCTCTTGGCTCCGAAGACAGGAAAGGAGCTCAGGGGTACATTGAGCGGTTCAGCAGGAACGCTTAAGGATAAAACGTCATCCCTATCCCAAGAGCTTGTTCAGCAATCCAACGAGTTAATCAGTAAAGTAAAAGGAAAATACGAAAATCCAAAAGAAAAAGCGGTGGAATCGGAAGTAAACTATATTCCCATTCATTCTCCAAACGAAAATCGTCCCACTAAAAAATCAATTGAAATTAAATCAGTAGACAGCAGTGAGATCAGAAAAAAATTAGAGGCAGCGCAAAAGGCGTTTGACGAAGAGGAAAGTAAGGTTAAAATTTAATTATTTGTGATTAAAACGGTGAAGTGATAAAATGACTTCACCGTTTACTAATTTTATGTCTAGCTCCAGCGCCTAGGGGCATAGCCCCTGATCAAGGCGCTTCCGCTTTTCAACTGGAGGGTGTATAAATGCTTAGGAAAATTGAATCCATTGAACAATTTGATCAATTGCTAACAAATGAAAGCAAATTTTATCTCTTAAAGCATAGTTTAACATGTCCAATCAGCCATGCTGCATACAAGGAGTATGAAAAATTTGCGAATGAAAATCAGAATGTACCAACCTATTATTTAGCCGTTCAAGATTCACGCCCACTATCAAATGAGGTCGCAGAGAGATTTCAGATTAAGCACGAATCACCACAAGCTTTTCTTTTTGCAAATGGGAAAGTGGAATGGAACGCTTCACACTGGAAAATTACCAGTCGTTCTTTGGGAAATGCAGGCAGTGAGAAGGAGTAACGATTGAATGACAAAAAGGATGAATCGTTCATCCTTTTATTTATTGAAAGACTTTTTTAAACGAACATATTGAGATTCTTTCACATAAAATAAGCTATTATATCATTTTACTTTAGTGCTTAAAAGCGTTTAATTATTAAAGAAAAAAGAGATGACAAAGGAAACCATTTCAGCTATAATAAAGCCTAATTATTAAAATTTTTAAAATTTAACACTTAGAGCTTGTAAATCATTCGTTAATGGCGGAAAATACTAGTTAACATTTCTGGATATAATGATTTGCGGGGAGAAAGGACGGGGATCAATAATGGCTAATAATGAATTGGATCAATTGAGAACGCGTGTTGATGAACTAAACTTAGAATTGTTGAAGATTATTAACGAGAGAGCGCAGCTTGTTCAAGAGATAGGGCAGGTTAAAGGAAATCAAGGGGTATACCGTTATGACCCAGTCCGTGAAAGAAAAATGCTTGAAGTGATTAAAGAGCATAATGATGGACCATTTGAGAATTCAACTATTGACCATCTTTTCAAAGAAATATTTAAAGCAGGATTAGATTTACAAAAAGATGACCATGAAAAAGCATTGCTTGTCTCGAGGAAGAAAAAGCCTGAAAATACGATTGTGAATCTAAAAGGCGAAACGATTGGCGACGGAAAGCAGCATTTCGTCTTTGGCCCTTGTGCGGTTGAGTCCTATGAGCAGGTAGCAACAGTGGCAAAAGCAATGAAGGAAAAAGGGTTAAAGCTACTTCGCGGGGGTGCTTATAAACCAAGAACCTCTCCATATGATTTCCAAGGGTTGGGCGTAGAGGGACTGAAAATTTTAAAACGTGTAGCAGATGAGTTTGATATGGCTGTCATCAGTGAAATTGTAAACCCGGCTGATATTGAAATGGCCTGCGACTATATTGACGTCATTCAAATTGGTGCCCGCAATATGCAGAACTTTGAACTATTAAAAGCCGCCGGTGCGGTGAAAAAGCCAGTCTTGTTAAAAAGGGGAATTTCAGCAACGATAGAAGAATTTATCAATGCTGCAGAATATATAATGGCACAAGGAAACGGACAAATTATTCTATGTGAGCGTGGAATTAGAACCTACGAACGCGCAACAAGGAATACACTGGATATTTCTGCCGTTCCTATTTTAAAACAAGAAACACATTTACCAGTTATGGTAGATGTTACGCACTCAACCGGCAGAAGAGATTTACTGCTTCCATGTGCGAAGGCTGCTATTGCCATCGGTGCTGACGGAGTAATGGCTGAAGTTCATCCAGATCCTGCAGTTGCCTTATCTGATGCGCAACAACAAATGAATCTTGATCAATTTGACCATTTCTATAGTGAATTGCTTGCATCCAACTTTGTTAAGCTTTAATTTAGCTATTTTCCGAAAAAACCTTCTGCAGACTTTGCAGAAGGTTTTTTCATGAAAAAGAGGTGTTTTTAAAAAATAATTGACAAATGCAATTGCGGCTTTACTATTCTTGTCGTATCATTAAGTACATGTTAAGATTGTTTAACTTATCACATACATTTCATGACTAAGTTTATTCAAGCTGTTGTAAAATAAAGAAAAACAATGTACGTTTTAGGAGAGTGTTTTAAGTGAATATCACTATTTATGATGTGGCAAGGGAAGCAAATGTATCAATGGCAACGGTTTCCCGTGTTGTTAATGGAAATCCAAATGTAAAACCGGTAACCCGTAAAAAGGTGTTAGAGGTTATTGAAAGATTAGGCTATCGGCCAAATGCAGTAGCAAGAGGATTAGCAAGTAAGAAAACCACTACTGTGGGTGTGATCATTCCTGATATTTCAAATATCTTTTTCGCTGAATTAGCACGCGGTATTGAAGATATCGCCACCATGTATAAATACAATATTATTTTAAGCAATTCCGACCAAAACAAAGAGAAGGAATTACACTTGCTGAATACGATGCTTGGAAAACAAGTTGATGGAATTGTATTTATGGGTGGAAATATTAGTGCTGACCATGTGGCGGAATTTGAAAAATCACCGGTGCCGATTGTTTTGGCTGGCTCTATTGAAGAATCAAATCAAATTCCATCCGTCAATATCGATTATGAGGCTGCCGTTTATGATTCGACCAAAGAGTTCATTGAAAAAGGTCATAAACAGATTGCCTTTGTGATTGGACCGCTTCATGAGCCAAAAAATGCCCAGAAAAAATTAAAAGGCTATCAGCGTGCGCTTGTGGAAGCCGGCCTCCCCTTTAATGAAGAGCTACTTTTTGAAGGGGATTATACGTACGACTCCGGGATTGAAGCTATAGAAAAATTACTGGAAGCTGCTGAAAGACCAACTGCCATTTTAGTGGGTTCAGATGAAATGGCTCTGGGTGTCGTTCATGGTGCAGAGGACAAGGGCTTTAATGTTCCTGAGGATTTTGAGATCATCACTTCAGATAATACAAGACTGGCACTGATGGTACGTCCACAGCTTACCACGATTGTACAACCTTTATATGACATGGGTGCTGTTGCCATGCGACTCTTAACCAAATTAATGAATAAAGAAAAAACGGAAGAAAATAGTGTGGTTCTTCCACATCGGATTGAACACAGGCAATCAACAAAATAACCAAAAAAGGCTGCCAATACGGCAGCCTTTTTTACATTGATTCACTTTTTTGCTGATTACGAATCGGATATAGTGCCTTTTCAAGCGTCAGTAAGTTTTTTTCGGTAATTTCCGCTTTTCTTGGGATTGGAGTATATAAATCCTCAGGGTCGTCCCATTCTTTTGGTAATGTAACCGGTGATTCTTTTTGCCACTGATTGAGCCAAGCCTCCGGTAATCTGCCATAACAATTTGAGTTTTCCGTCATTTCGAGCCAAATAAGTGCCCACGCCCTTGGGACTACTCTCCAGATGTCATACCCGCCGCCACCAACTGCAATCCACTTCCCATTGCAATATTGATGGGCAATTTCATGGGCAACTTTTGGTATTTCCCGGTAGATATTCATTGTTGCTGATAAATGTGTTAATGGATCGTAATAATGTGAATCGGCACCATTTTGAGTCAGAATAACATCCGGTTTAAAAAAGGCAGCCACATCCTTAATGGATTGTGTGTAGGCATGCAGCCATGATTCATCTTCGGTAAAAGCATCGACAGGGATATTAAAGGAATAGCCATAGCCTTTCCCTTGTCCCCGCTCATTTAGATTT
This sequence comes from Neobacillus sp. OS1-2, assembly GCF_030915505.1. GTDB lineage: Bacteria > Bacillota > Bacilli > Bacillales > Cytobacillaceae > Neobacillus. The sequence continues at coordinate 784,893 of NZ_CP133265.1, read as the reverse complement.
CCTGTACCTGGAAACAAATATCTCCCGGTCTCATGGATCGATAAGGTACATACAGTAGGGTCATCATAAAATGACCATTGAACACCATCACCGTGATGGGCATCCGTATCCACATATAACACGCGTGCATGGTATTTTTCCTGTAAATACTTAATGGCTACTGAACTGTCATTATATATGCAAAATCCGGATGCTTTGCCGCGAAAGCCATGATGCAATCCTCCACCAAGATGGAGAGCATGGAGGGACTTACCAGTCATCACTTGATCCACAGCTGTTAATGTACCGCCAACCAATAAGGAACTTGCTTCATGCATATTAGGAAAAATCGGGGTATCTTCTGTACCTAACCCATAATTTTCAGCTATTTCCTTCGGTAGTTGCCCATGTCCTGCTTTTTTCACTGCTTCTATGTAACTACTGTCATGAATTAGGGACAGCTCTTCTTCAGATGCCATTTTAGGCGGAATCACCTGTTCAGGATCTAGTGCATTCAGTTTATTTAATAGGTCTACTGTTAATTTAAGCCGGAATTGATTAAAAGGATGATGACTGCTGAATTTATAGTTCAGCAGTTCTTCTGAAAAAATAAAGGAGCAGCGATCACTCATTGGGAAATCCCCGGAAGATTTGGCCATAGAACATGATGTCCTGCTTGATTAAGTTCCTGAATAAGTGCCGTCGGGTTCATGGTTTGAACCCTAATCACTAGAATTTTAAAATGATCATCCGTTTTATCAGGATAAACAAGGACACTTAGAATGTTCGCCTTCCGTCTTTTGATAACAGTAGTAATATCACTAAGTACACCTGCAAGGTTAGGTACCTTAATTTCGATTTGTGAACCCGGCTGATGGGCACCAGTTAGCTCAACCATTGTGCGCAGCAAATCCGTTTCAGTTACAATTCCCACTAGTTTCCTATCATTTATGATGGGGATACAGCTGATCTTGTGTTCATAGAAAAGTCCCGCTACCTCTTCTACAAAATCAAGTGGATGCCCTGTTATGATATTTTGCTCCATAATCGTCGCAAGTGATTTTTTCAAATCTTCAGGATGTTCATTGGCATGAAAAATGGATGGGGTGGCCTCCTGTATTTTTGCTACAGTAACCAAGCCAACCAAATGCCCTTCATCATTAACGATTGGGATATGACGGATTTTTCGTGTCTCCATTACTTTCATAGCATCTGCAATGGTATCAGTCGGAAATAGTGTTGCAACATCTGTTTTCATAATTTCTTCTACTATCATAAGAAATCACCCTCAATCCAGAGTACTGTCAGGAAAATGTTAATACATAAATCTGTTCATAAACCGTAACCGGTCAAACTTTTGAATGGACTCTAAATCGACCCGTTTCCCCATCCGCGCCATCAGACAGTTGGCGGGGTGGGAGCAAATTTCAGGATCATCGGTCGCATACCACTCGAGGCCTCCGGCATTCATCATTTTCTCCATGACCTTGCGATAATCCCAAACATTTAATTTGGTTCCTTTTAAATCCCAATGCCAATAATACTCAGTAGTGATGGTAATATAATCTTCCATCGCATCATCCATCATTGAAACGATTAAAAGGTTTTTACCAACTGAACTGCCGCGAAATTCAGGAATTACCTCAATCGCACCTAATTCAATTAAATTATCCATTTTACCCTCAGACCAGCGTTCAAGCGGATCAGGGTATAGATAGGTGACATAACCAACGATTGTATTCCGGTGTCGTGCAATAATAATTCGACCTTCCGGTAGCTCAGCAATACCGATTAAGGCCTGATGCTGCTGTTCAGGCGGACGGAATGCAACAAGGTCTTCATGGAATTCATAGCCTGCTAGTTTATTAGAAGAAATGGGGCCTTCAATAATAAGGGTTCCCCGTGGAGTTTTTAATTGTTTTGCATTGTAAATCTTCTTGTGTTCCATACGGTCACCTACCTGAGAGATCGTTAGTATTAATTCTATTATACATAAAATTTATCGATAGAAAGCGATTTCACAAAATTTTCTGCTTTATATAAAATTATTTTGTTAACAAAATTTTCTTAAATATTATTTTTAAAATTGTGAATACTTACTATTTGTACTATAATAATCTCATATTAGCAAAGAGGGGGAGATGGAAATGAAAGTGGAAGCGCTGCCAGTTGTGCAAGGGGAGCATAATCTGAGCAATTATGATGAAACATACAAGCATTTTGACTGGAAGGAAGCAGAAAAGGAATTCTCTTGGAGTGAAACAGGACTTGTTAATTTGGCCTATGAAGCCATTGACCGTCATACGAAAACCCACCGGAAAAATAAGATTGCCCTATACTATCGTGATGGCTCCCGAAATGAGAAATATACATTTAAGGAAATGAAAGAACTATCAAATAAGGCGGGAAATGTATTAAAGAGTTACGGGGATGTGGAAAAAGGCGATCGCGTTTTTATTTTCATGCCAAGGTCTCCGGAGCTTTATTTTACTGTTTTAGGTGCGATCAAACTCGGTGCCATCGTGGGGCCATTATTTGAAGCATTTATGGAAGGGGCTGTAAGAGACCGCCTTCAAGACAGTGAAGCAAAAGTCTTAGTGACGACGCCTGAATTGTTGGAACGTGTACCAGTTCATGAATTACCTGATTTGAAGCATATTTTTCTTATCGGAAAAAATGTCCAGGATCAAGGGCAGGTAATTGACTTTTTGGGGAAATTTGAATCGGCCAGCAAGGACCTCAAAATTGAATGGGTTGATCGGACAGATGGCCTAATCCTGCATTATACCTCCGGCTCTACAGGAAAACCAAAAGGGGTCTTGCATGTACATAATGCCATGATTCAGCATTATCAAACAGCAAAATGGGTTCTCGATTTAAAAGAAGACGATGTATATTGGTGCACAGCCGACCCAGGCTGGGTTACAGGGACATCCTATGGTATTTTTGGACCGTGGTTAACGGGAACGTCCAACGTCATTATTGGCGGCCGTTTCAGCCCTGAATCTTGGTACCAAATGATTGAAGATTTCGGAGTAACGGTTTGGTACAGTGCTCCTACCGCATTTCGGATGTTGATGGGTGCAGGGGATGAATTAGTAAAGAAATTCGATCTTAGCAGCCTTCGCCATGTATTAAGTGTAGGTGAGCCGTTAAACCCAGAAGTTGTTAAATGGGGATCAAAGGTATTTAATAAGCGCATTCATGATAACTGGTGGATGACAGAAACAGGCGCACAGCTTATTAGTAACTACCCATGTATGACGATCAAGCCAGGTTCAATGGGTAAACCAATTCCAGGTGTTGAGGCAGCCATTGTCGACAACCAGGGGAATGAGCTGCCTCCATATCGGATGGGGAATCTTGCCATTAAAAAAGGCTGGCCATCGATGATGTACACGATTTGGAATAATCCTGATAAATTTGAATCCTACTTCATGCCAGGTGACTGGTACGTATCCGGGGATTCTGCATACATGGATGAGGATGGCTATTTCTGGTTCCAGGGCAGGGTAGATGATGTTATTATGACATCAGGAGAGCGGGTTGGTCCATTTGAAGTGGAGAGTAAACTTGTCGAGCATCCGGCAGTAGCGGAAGCTGGGGTTATTGGTAAGCCAGACCCTGTCCGGGGCGAAATTATTAAAGCCTTTGTTGCCCTTCGAGATGGCTATGATGCTACGGATGAACTAAAAGAGGAAATCAGACAGTTTGTGAAAAAGGGACTCGCTGCCCACGCGGCACCAAGAGAAATCGATTTCCGTGATAAGCTGCCTAAAACACGAAGTGGGAAAATTATGAGACGTGTCTTGAAGGCTTGGGAACTAAACCTACCAACAGGCGACTTGTCTACAATGGAAGACTAATAAATAAAAAACCGCTGCGGAAAGTATTTAACGGATTTACTTGTGAGGTGCAAAACGATAAATCGCAGATTCAATCACATAAACGTCACAGTCAAAAAGGCTTAGAGATGCTACTATCTCTAAGCCTTTTTTGAATAAGCACCCATAAGTGGTACAAGTTCATTAGCCGCATGACTGCGAGTTAGAAAAATAAGAGGAGAAATTCCGCTTAATTAGGAAATAGCACTGAAAATAGCTAAAATAAACGGAGAAATTCCGACTATTGGCTCGAAAAATATCAAAATGAGGGATTTTGCTTGGCATAACCGGAAAAGCTCCGTTTATTTTGCCCTAAAACGTGTCCCATTCTGCATTTAGCCGGAAAAACTCCGCTTATTTGGTTGCACCCCTAAAGTATAGAAAGTTTTGTTCTGTTTAAGGTGTTGGTTGTTCAGTTTCTGTAACTGCCCCTATCGCAACATGATTCGATGGTGCGGATTCTTTGCCGGCAATATCGACGGCTGTGACATGATAGTCCCCGTTGCCTCCTGTAAAGGAAAGGCTAGAGCCGCTGACAATACTCGCTACCTTAGTGCCGCCTTGATAGACTCGATAACCGACAATGTCATTATCCGGTGACGACGTCCAGGTGATCGTATTACCGGAAACGGTAAGGCTTACTCCATCAGGACTTTTCCCGTTATCTACCATTTTAGCATCAGGAACGAGAATTTTCCCCCAACGATCTTTCTTTGGAATAAGTTGACTTGTGTTCCTAAAGTTCTTTCCGACCATTCGCGTAATAAAGTCAGGGTTTAAGATCACACCAAACTGGGAAAACTCTTGTGGTGTGGAATCCAGAGCCAAATATTTTTTCCCGTTAATGGTGACAAACTTGCTTTCCACCAAGCTATCATCAACTTTTTTAGGAACATCATTCACATTAAAATAATCACTTTCAACCAAACCTGCTTTTGAACAAGCTGAAGATGGCAACAAACCAGACACAGCGCAATAGGAACGTTTTACAATTCCTTCAGGCATTTGAAAGGTCTCTTTTGGAGCCACTAATTCCGGCTTAATGCTATAAGCAGAATTTAGTAATTCTGCCCAAAGGTTATTTGTCCGCTGGCTATAGGACATGCCGGAGGTCTTAAGGGATTTTGGTGTATCATATCCTGTCCAAATCCCGAACGTAACATTAGGGTTGGTTGCAACGAACCAAGAATCAATATATTCATTCCCTGTACCGGTTTTACCGGCCCAGTCGGCTCTGAAGTTTAATTTGCTGTTCACTCCCGCTGCAGTACCAGACTTAATAACATCACGCATCATGTCAAGTGTTAAATAAGCAGTTTGAGGCTTAAAGACATCAACCGGCTTCACTTCGTGCTGATAAACAACCTTTCCGTCTTTATCGACAATTTTATCTATCATATACGCGTCGATAAATTTCCCGTTGTTTGCAAATGTGCTAAATGCATTCGTATTTTCTTCAATTGTAACCCCGTTTTCCAACGAGCCGATGGCCGTAGATAGGTTTTCGAAATCCGGTTTAATAAGCGAAGTAAAGCCCATCTTCTCAAGATATTTAGCCGGTTGTTGATCAACGATATCCCTGTATAATTTTACTGCAGGAACGTTATATGATTTTGCCAATGCATAACGGGCAGAAACAATCCCGCTATACCTTAAATCGTAGTTTCGTGGCCAAGGTGTGCTTTTGCCTGGAGCCAAGCTTAATGCTACGTCTGGCAGAGGTGTTCCCGGTGCGGCTTTCCCCAATTCAATTGCTGGGCCGTAAACAAGCAGCGGCTTCATGGTGGAGCCGTTTTGTCTGACAGCACTTGTTGCATGGTTGAGCTTTTGTTTATCATAATCTCTACCGGCAACGAAGCTGATAATTTTTCCCGTCTTATTTTCAATCAGTTCTGCCCCAACCTCGACCGGCTCCATCACCGTAATTGTTTCTTTTGTTTCAGGATCCTCTTTTTGCTGGGCTTTATCAGGGCCATAGTTTTTATAATTATCCTTTACGACTTGCATGGCATCGAAAATATCTTTGTCAATAGTCGAATGAATTTGATACCCATTTTGATGCAGATCATGGGTAGCTAACGTTTTATATTTATAAAATAGAGTATCATCATTTTTTAGGTCCTTTTCAGTGTATCCGTCTTTTTCGGCAAGCACAGTGGTAAGAACCTCAACGGCACGCTTTTCAATTTCAAACGTAAGCCATGGATATTTTTCAAGCGGATTAGGGGCAGGCGGAGTAAAATCCTTTGTAATATCGTAAGCCGAAGCTTCTGCATATTGCTGTTGGTTGATGTACCCCCCATCAACCATTCTTTTCAATACGGTCTTCATTCGTGTCAGACCCGGCTCAAGATTATTCTTCACCGTACCTTCCCTTGTAAAAGGTGTATATCCAAACGGGCTTTGCGGAAGTCCGGCAATGAAAGCTGCTTGTGGCAGTGACAAATCACTAGCATTTTTCCCAAAGATCCCTTTTGCCGCTGCTTGCACACCGGCAATATTCTGACCGGAGGAATTTCTTCCAAACGTTGAAACATTTAGATAGGCCTCTAGAATTTCCTTTTTATCGAAAAATTTCTCTAACCGAAGCGCAAGTAGAATTTCATTTGCTTTCCGCTGGAATGAAACTTCATTTGTTAAAATTTGATTTTTAATTAATTGCTGGGTTAATGTACTTCCGCCAGATTGAACGGCAGAGTTTGTCACCTCTTGAAAGAGAGCACGGAAAACGGCCTTAGGAACAACCCCCTTATGCTGATAGAAGTATTCATCTTCAGTTGCAATTACAGCATTGGCCAAATCCTTCGAAACATGATCAAGCTTTACTTCTTCACGGACGAGGTCGGTTCGAAGCCTGCCAAGATAGACATCATTGGCAAAATATAAATCTGAGGTTTCCGTGTAATTATAAATATCTTTCTTCATACTATCGTATGAACGGATGGGTTCATCCTTAACAAGTGAGGCAAAATAGCCGGCACCCACCCCTGTTGCAAAGGATCCTCCAAGAATGAGGACAGTCAGCACAAGGAGAAACAGGTTCCAAAAAACCTGATAGGTGATTCTAGCACTTTTAACGGTTTTTCTATGGGTAATCAAGGTAAGTACGGATTTTGCTTTTTCCATCCACACTTGTATTCTTTCTTTCATTCAGGGCATCACCTCAATATAAAATCCCCTTCATTATAGCATACAGAAGGGTAAAAACTGACAACCTTCTACATTTTTCTGAAATTTCCAGTTGCTATTTGACAGAAGGGGGGAAATATGTTAAAAAAATGATAACAAAAAAATAATTTTGAAGCTGTGAAGGGAACCAACTGTAGTTCTTCTATCCCTGTTTGTAGAGAGTCAGCGGTGGTGAAAGCTGATACATATAGAAGAATGAATTACCTCCTTGAGCTTTTTCTGTGAAACCAATGGCGAGTAGCGGAAAACGGTCAAACCGTTATCTTTTTTAAGTTGGAGGAGTTTGTTCCTCAAGCTGGGTGGTACCGCGTATTTTACGTCCCTGCATGATTGCAGGGGCGTTTTTATTTTTTTAACGGAGGGATTTTGAATGAATTTTTTAGAGGATTTAGCTTGGAGAGGGATTATTTACCAACAGTCAGATGAAGAAGGACTAAAAGATGTTTTAAGTAACCAGAAAATCTCTTTATACTGCGGTGCAGATCCAACTGCAGACAGCTTGCATATTGGTCACTTGGTACCATTTTTAACGTTGAGAAGATTTCAGCAACATGGTCATCGCCCGATTGTATTAGTTGGTGGTGCAACAGGCTTAATTGGAGATCCTAGCGGAAAAAGTGAAGAGAGAAATCTGCAAACTTTAGAGAAGGTGCAGGAAAATGTTGCCGGCATCCAAAAGCAATTAGCAGCTATCTTTGATTTTGAGGGTGAAAATGGCGCTGTTATGGTGAATAACTATGATTGGGCAGGATCCATGGATATTGTTTCGTTTTTACGTGATATCGGTAAGCATATTGGGGTGAATTACATGCTTGCAAAAGATACTATTGCTTCCCGACTTGAAACAGGTATTTCCTTTACCGAATTTACCTACACCATTTTACAGGCGATGGATTTCAATCATTTGTATGAACATCATAATTGTAAATTACAAATTGGCGGCAGTGATCAATGGGGTAATATTACCTCAGGCTTGGAATTAATTCGAAAAATGCAGCCTGAAGGCGCAAAAGCATTTGGTTTAACGATTCCGCTTGTGACGAAAGCAGACGGGACAAAGTTTGGAAAGACAGAAGGCGGCGCCGTCTGGCTTGATCCAGAGAAGACAACACCTTACGAGTTCTACCAGTTCTGGATTAATACGGCTGATGCGGATGTTGTCAAATACCTTAAATTTTTCACTTTCTTATCACATGAAGAAATTGAGGAATTAGGAATGTCTGTTGAGGAAGAACCGCATCTTCGTAAAGCTCAAAAGGCGTTAGCAGAAGAGATGACACGATTAATTCATGGTGAGGAAGCATTACAGCAAGCGATTAAGATTTCGCAAGCTTTATTTAGCGGAAATGTTAAAGATCTATCCGCTGTGGAAATCAAACAAGGCTTTAAGGATGTTCCTTCCTTTCATGCACAAGAAGCAGAGGGTGATTTAGTTGATTTGCTCGTTTCAGCGAAAATTTCCTCATCTAAAAGGCAGGCACGTGAGGACATAACAAATGGTGCTGTTACCGTTAATGGTGAGAAGATCACAGATACAAATTATGTCCTTAATGTAAATGATCGGATTGAAGGGCAATTTACGATTATCAGAAGAGGAAAAAAGAAGTACACGTTAATTAAATATTAACTGAGTTTGGGCCCTTTGGATTTCCGGGGCCTTTTTTTGTTGTATAAAAGACATCGTATGTTTTTAAAACCTCCCTCAACTTGCCAATCCAGAAGGTGGATAGCGTATGTAAAATAGGCTATTAAATCAGTGGCAACAACCTAAAAAAATCATATTTTGTTGAAGAGAGCACTCGTGGTACTTTAAAGTTTAATTTACACAAAACTGACAAATTACCTTCGTTTCCACTCTCGTATTAGGTGCAACCTGTTGAATAAATACAAAGGGGAGGAAGAAATGCATAATTTTCAGAATGGTTTACAATCATTAGGAATGGATCATTACCAAGTTGGTCCAGTAGTTCCTATAGATCCTCAGAGCCAAGATATGCGGTTGATTGGATTTCGTTGCGGGGGCTGCGGATTTCGTTGTGGCGGCTGCGGTTTCCGATGTGGAGGTTGTGGCGGCTGCTTCGGTGGCGGCTGTTTCGGTTTCGGTTTCGGCTGTTTTGGATTCGGTATCGGTTTTATATAGTTGTCTTGGAGTCTCAGAAAATAATAGTTATGTTTCGAAAAAAGTGCCCCTGCGCGAACATGTGCGGCAGGAGGCACTTTTTTTTGTTTATTCTAATGGACAAATTAAAGGACATAAAATGGTAGGGGATCATTAGGATTGCTTTGAATGAAGGAGGAGTTGAATGACAAAACTTACCCCGTCCACACGTTTAAAGGTCAAAAGGGATTCATTTTACCTGCCAGATCCAAAAGGTGGTGTGTTTTTTAGAAATAATGTAAGTTCATTTCGAATGGAAGGACATACGATTTACCAATGGATTGAACAATTAATGCCGATGTTTAACGGGGAGAAATCACTGGGAGAATTAACAGAGGGATTAACGGCACCGTATCGCAACAGGGTATTTGAGATTGGTGAAACGTTGTACAAGAGTGGCTTTGTTCGCGATGTAAGCCAAGATAGGAAACATGATTTAAACCCAAAAGTGCTGGAAAAGTATGCTTCACAAATTGAATTTATCGAGAATTTTGTGGATTCCGGAGCGTACCGTTTTCAAGAATACCGTCAGACTAAAGTTCTGGTTATCGGTTCTGGACCGCTAATGGTTTCACTTTCTTCCGCATTAATTGAATCGGGACTTCCCAAATTCCATTTCATCTTAACTGACTCAGTCCCTACAAATCAATTGCGGATAAATGAGTTAGTACGCAATGCCTACAATGCTGACTCTGATGTAGAGGTTGAGCAAATACCATTTGAAAAAAGGGATGAAAGGAGTTTTTGGCAAGAGGCTTTGCTTCCGTATGATTGGATTCTATATGTCACACAGGATGGAAATGTAAAAGAACTAAAGGATCTGAATATGGTTTGCAAAGAGCAAAGGAAGACATTTTTGCCTGCCATATATTTAGACCATGTGGGGCTTGCTGGTCCATTGGTACACCCGGAATCAAAGGGGTGCTGGGAGTCCGCCTGGCGTCGAATCCATCAATCCTCCTTGCAAAGAGAGCGGCAGCCGCAATCTTACTCTACCACTACTGGATCCATTCTGGCCAATGTCACCGTATTCGAATTTTTTAAGAAGGCAACAGGAATTGCAGGATCAGATCAGGGTAATAAAATTTACAAACTCGATCTCGAAACGCTGGAGGGAGACTGGATTTCATACATCAAACATCCATTGGTGACAAATAAAAGGGTCTCGCCCAGACTAGTGGAAGATCTCGATGTAAGGATAGAGCAAGAAAAGAGTAAAAATGAATCCTCACGTAACTTCTTGGAATACTTCAATCTATTAACATCTGAAGAAACAGGAATTTTCCATACCTGGGAGGAGCGAGACTTGAAACAGCTCCCTCTTTCGCAGTGCTATGTTCAAGCGGTTAATCCAGTCTCAGAGGGACCAGCAGATCTCCTGCCAGAGGTTATCTGTTCGGGTCTTACACATGAGGAGGCAAGGCGGGAAGCGGGGCTGACTGGCATTGAAATGTATGTTTCACAATTGTTCAAGGCATGTTGTAAACCAATTGATATGGCTGGTGAAAACATTTCAAGGGGCATGATAGGAATTGGTGCAGGAGAAATAGTCGAAGAGGCAGTTTGCCGCGGTTTACAATCTTATTTAGTGGAAGAATTGAGAAATAAAAAGGTGGATCCATTGGTTCCTGTTTTTCGCGTACAATTAGGAGAAATTGAAGATCAACACTGTAGATATTATTTAAAAACCTTAACAACCCTAAATGGTGCACCGACCATCGGTTTAGAAAATGAAATACTAGGTTTCCCTGTAATATGGGTAAAGTCGCAAGGACGAAAATACACTGGTACAGGTTTAAATACAACTTTGGCTTTACGAATGGCATTACAACAAGCGCTTTCGGATAAACAAAATCAGCTGCATGCAACCGAAAGGATAACGGAATCAGCTGTTTTTCTGAAAGAAAAAGAATTTAAACTCGGAATCCCATCTTGTGAAGAAATCACACAGTTTGAGCTCTTGCAATCTTCTATTCAGGTATTGAACGACAACAATAAACGCCTTCTCGTTTATGATCTGACATTCGAGCCTTTTTTAAAACAGGAATTGGCTGGGGTGTATGGTGTGAAGGTTCGAGAGGAGGACTCCTGATGGACGCCCATATTCTCATTAATGGAGATGGTTTATTAGCGGACTATGTCTTTGATCATCTGTCTGGTAATCATCCCGTTAGGCGTCAAAGCCTATTTGAAGAGGTTCCGGAAGAAACAGAAATAGCTCTGGTTCTGCACGATGACTGGAAGCCAGCCATCTATCAAAAAGCAGAAGAAAAATATAGGAAAAAAGGTATCCCGTGGCTTAGGGGTTTTGTTTCATTTGGGGAAGGAATTATTGGTCCTTTTGTACACCCTGATAGTGCAGGCTGTTCTTGCTGCGCAGATATTCGGCGCTTGATAGCTGGATCTAATCGGAAAGAAATGTGGCAGTTGCAGCTAAGGATGGCAGAAGGCAAAAGTGGAAATCGAGATGCATGGGCATCAAGAACAGGTCTATCACAAATGGCATCTTTAATTTGTAAGGAAGTGGATAGGGTTCTTCAAAGGGAGCCCAGCCATTTAGAAGAACGAGTTTTCATTTTGAACCTGAGAACGTTAACCAATTCTATTCACCTTTTCTTACCAGATCCCTTGTGCCCGATTTGCAGTCCATTACCTGATGATACAGTAGAATTAGCTCAAATTAAGTTAGAATCTAGTCCTAAATTTAATGGAAGTGGTTATCGCAGCCTTTCTATGGATGAATTTAAAACAGTACTGGTCAAGGACTATCTGGATTACCGAACTGGTGTCATGAATGGAAAAATGCAGGATTTCACGCTGCCATTTGCTGATGTTTTAGTGAACATGCCATTATTTGAAGTGGACGAGGGAGTTGCGGGCCGGTCTAACTCCTATGAAATGAGTGAGCTGACTGCCATTTTAGAGGGACTGGAACGATATTGCGGGATCGGTCCTCGAGGAAAAAGGAAAGTAGTTCGTGATAGTTATCATAATGTAAAGCAAAATGCACTAAATCCTGCAAGTGTTGGTTTGCATGAAAAGGAACAATATGCCACGCCCCATTTTCCATTTAAACCGTTTCATCCTGATGTCCCAATGAATTGGGTTTGGGGATATTCGTTTTCTCAAGAACGTCCCATACTTGTACCAGAGTTACTCGCTTATTACAGTCTGGGGAATGGTGAGGGATTTGTTTATGAAACCTCCAATGGATGTGCCTTAGGGGGAAGTTTAGAAGAAGCTATTTTCCATGCCATACTGGAAGTTGTCGAGCGAGATTCATTCTTGATAACTTGGTATGCAAAACTCCCCCTACCGCGTCTTGACATTCGTTCGGTGAACGATAAAGAATTACAGCTGATGATTGAGCGGATACGAGAAGTGGCGGGATATGACCTTCATATTTTCAATTCGACAATGGAACATGGAATTCCAAGCGTGTGGGCAGTGGCAAAGAACAGAAGATCAAAGGGTGTAAATCTCATTTGTGCAGCTGGTGCTAGCCTTGATCCAGTATCGGCTGTAAAAAGTGCTATTTACGAGCTTGCAGGAATGATGGTGCATGACGAAAAATTGGAGGCAAACCAGCAGAAATATCAACAAATGTTACAGAATTCCTTTGCCGTACGCAGCATGGAGGATCATGGTTTGCTCTATGGGCTGCGAGAAGCAGAGGAACGGCTGAATTTTTTATTAGATGATCAACGTCCGTTATATACATTTGCGGAAGAATTCAAGGAACCGCCCGCAAACACTGATTTGCTTGAAGATCTTCAGGATATTCTTCAAAGGTTCCGCCGATTAGATCTTGAGGTCATTGTGGTGGACCAAACGTCACCGATAACCAAACGGAATGGATTATTCTGTGTGAAAGTATTAATCCCGGGTATGTTGCCGATGACATTCGGACATCACCTAACTCGTGTAAAAGGACTGGAGAGGGTCCTTAGCGTGCCAATGAAACTTGGATTTATGAAACAGCCTTTATCGTATGAACAGCTTAATCCCTATCCCCACCCATTCCCATAATAGAAAAGAGGTGTAAGAGTGGAGCTTGAAACATTTGTCCATCATCTGCACTTTAATACGGAAAAAGTTGCTCCTCCAGATTGGCAAGTGGACTGGGAGGATGCACCGCTTCCATTTAAACTGTACCGGGACTTACCAGAGATTCCACTAAGTGCAGATGTACCGTTAACACTGGCCAAAGGGAAGGTTCAAACGGAACTGGGTCTTAAGGAACTAGGGCATTTCTTATGGTATGTATACGGTATTTCTCAGTACGCCCATACCGCTTTAATCGAAGACAACAAGAAAACAGCCGATATGAGCTATGCCCAGTTATTCCGTAGATTTGTTCCCTCAGGAGGGGCATTATATCCAAATGAATTATATGTGTATGTAAAGCTGAAGGATGCACCAGTAGGAATTTACCATTACGATGCGGCTCACCACCGCCTCCTATTACTGCGGGAAGGAAATTACGATTCCTACTTATCAAGAAGTCTTGGAAATAGCTATGATCTTTCTGAAAGTTTTTGTACTGTTTTTGTCACGACATTTTTTTGGAAGAACTTTTACAAATACAATAATTTTTCCTACAGGCTCCAAGGGCTTGATGCAGGTGTGCTAATAGGGCAAGCTTTAGAAGTGGCCAACGCGATGGGGGTTTCGCCACAGGTATGCTACCAATTTCTCGATAAGTCTATTAATCATCTGCTTGGGCTGTCTGATCAGGATGAAAGTGTATATGCGGTTATTCCTTTATCTGTTAATCCAAACATCTATCGTGCAGATAACCAATATACTAAACTGGAAGGTGTTTCTGCCACTGAATTGTGCCGGGAAGTGCCACTGTTGGAGCCTTTTTCCGATAACCGCTCAAAGAGGGTTATCGATTATCCTAGTATAAGAAAATTAAATGGAGCATCCATGTTTGAAACAACAGAGTCAATTGTGAAGATAAAGAAAGAAAGTAATGTGAAACATTCCTTAGATTCGGAAATAATTTTTCTTCCCTTCGCTGAGCACTTTTCATACGATCTTGCATCCATTTTTAGAGAGCGGCATTCTCCAGATCTTGATTTTATTATCGGAAGTGTGAGTCTATTACAACTTTCCGTTTTGTTAAAAGAAACATTTTCCTTCTCGTATCATAGTGACCTTGACGACAGACAGGGGGGGATTGAGAACCGTGTTTCGTTAAATGGCTGTTTTTATAATGTGGAAGGAGTTCCAAACGGTGCCTACGCGTATGACAAAAGCGCTCATGCACTTCGAAGAATAGCTCGGGGGGATTTTCGGGAGTATTTACAAAATGGATTAACAATGCCCAATGTAAATCTGTTCCAAGTTCCACTAGTACTGCATGTCATTGGAGACCGGGAACACCTCAAAAAGGAATTGGGATATAGAGGATATCGCATTCAACAAATGGAAGCAGGCATACTCTTGCAACGATTGCTTTTGGTATCGTGTGCATTAGGAATGGGAGGACATCCGTTATTAGGATTTGACGTGAACCCATGTGATGAACTTTACGGGATTGATTCGAAAGAAAAAACAAGCTTGATCCAAATCCCGGTCGGTCCCTATCGTCCCCGCGCCTGGTTAAAAGGAAGGCTGCATACCTAGGAGAGCCAAATGTAAGCAAAGAAAAACCCTAGAAACCGTGTTAAAACGCAGTTTCTAGGGTTTTTGAAATTACTCTTTAGGAAACAAATCAATTAACGTGAGTAGAACTCAACGATGAATGTTTCGTTAATTTCAGCAGCAAGTTCAGAACGCTCTGGTAAGCGAGTGAATGTACCTTCTAATTTGTCTGCATCAAATGTTAAGTAATCAGGAATGAAGTTAGTTACTTCGATTGCTTCTTTGATGACGTCAAGGTTGCGTGATTTTTCACGAACGCTGATTGTTTGACCAGGAGCTACGCGGTATGATGGGATATCTACGCGAGAACCATCAACCATAATGTGTCCGTGGTTAACTAATTGACGTGCTGCACGACGAGTGCGAGCAAGACCTAAACGGTAAACAAGGTTGTCAAGGCGTGATTCAAGAAGAATCATGAAGTTTTCGCCGTGAACGCCGCTCATTTTGCCAGCTTTTACAAACAAGTTACGGAATTGGCGCTCATTTACACCATACATATGACGAAGCTTTTGCTTCTCTTGTAATTGCAATCCGTATTCAGAAAGCTTTTTGCGTTGGTTTGGACCATGTTGTCCAGGAGCGTAAGGACGCTTTTCTAATTCTTTACCTGTGCCGCTTAGAGAGATTCCAAGACGACGGGATATTTTCCAGCTAGAGCCAGTATAACGAGCCATGAATGACTCCTCCTTCGTGTTTTTATTTTGGTAAAATAAAAACCGTTAAGAAACACAATAATAGTCATTTTGTTTTCATGCACCATCGCCCTAGCAGCGGAGGGTTACTCGATGCACCATCACAAAGGTGTGAGGAACAAAATGAGCCAGTTAAGTTTATTCTTATAGGCTGCAATATTTTACACAAAGAGTATTATATAATTTTTATTCCTTAATAGTCAAGTTTATTTGTACTAAACAATGATAAGTGTTAAAAAACATTTTATAAAAAAATAATAAATTATTCAAAAAAATATAACAAAAGTATCCCAATATTATCTATAATTAGGTTACGATGTATATATATGGAATTAAAAATAGGTGAGATGAAATGTTCGATCTTGAAGGAGATTTACTATTGGATGTTGTGAAATATAAAAAATTATTTCAAATAACGGAAAGACTTCATTCATTCCTTGATGTAGATGTCTTATTAGGGGAATTATTTATTGTACTAAAAGAAATTTATCCCAATTTCTCATATCAATTACTTCTTTCAATGGATACATATAGCCATAATGACCTTCCTATTATTGACCTTGAATACGATGGTGAAAATATTGCCGCCATACAGGCATTTGAATCCGGCGCTGTTCAATTTGAGAGTACTCAAACGGGACATGCCGTCCTTTATGCACCCCTAAAAGGGAAGCGGGAGATCTATGGGGTCCTACAGGTGATTGCACCTCTTACAAAGGGATTTCCTATATACGATGTAGAGTTTATGGCATTATTATCGAGCTGTGCGGGAGGAGCGTTGGAAAACGCTCAGTTATATCAACTATCACTACGAACTATTTCTGACCTGCAATTAATAAACGAAACCTCACACCAACTAAATTCTAACCGGCCGATGGCTGAGACTTTTGAATTTATGTCTACACAAATTAAGGCATCTTTTGAAGCGAACGAGGTTGGTTTTTTTCTATTTTCCCAAAAACAAACAAAAGCAAAAATACTTCCAGGGTCAACCCCCTACTTTTTCACAAGGCAGGCCCGAGTCTATGTAAACCACATAATAGAAAAGTTGCAAAAGGAAAACGAACCGCTTTTTATAGGGGATTTTACTCTTCCAGAAAAAAATCATGGAACAAGCTTTCATTCTATTATGGCTGTACCAGTAGTTGTCGGCGAAAGATTAAGAGGCTTTTGCATGATCATGCATCATTGTCCATATTTCTTTACCTTTGAGTCTTTTACGCTTCTTCAGTCGCTGGTGCACCATACTTCATTAGCGTTAACCAACTCCATGCTGAGAGAAGAATTAAAAATAATGGTTACCACTGACCATTTGACAAAACTTCATTCGCGAAAATTTTTGGATGAAAAAATTCAGTGTTCCATGAAGAACGACGAGGAAGGTACCTTTATTTTGCTGGATATTGATAATTTTAAAGAAATAAATGATACATATGGACATCAGATTGGTGATGAAGTGTTAATACAAGTCGCCAATCTTATAAGGGGAAACATGCGCGAACATGATATTGGTGCCCGTTGGGGTGGCGAAGAGCTCGCCATTTATCTTCCTAAAGTTCCTTTAGATACAGGAGCAGCAATAGCGTGTCGGTTGGTAAAAAAAGTTGCAAAACGTTCTAAGCCTCATATTACAGTTTCATGTGGCGTTTCTTATTGGAATAAAGAGAGTAAAGATTCCTATCAATCCTTATTTAAAAGGGCTGATGAGGCGTTATATACGGCAAAAGAAACCGGAAAGAACAAAGTTGTAATAGAAGGCAATCATAGTAGGGTAAATGAGGCACTCATTTAACTGGGTGCCCTACCGATATTACTGCCAAATACATAATCTATAGCAATATTGAAAACGCTTTCAAGAAAAGACAGGAGGGACCACTTTGGAAGAAAACAACTCAAGGTTTGAAACAAAGGCTATTCACGCGGGATACGAGGCCGAGAAACATCAAGGTAGTTTAGTTCCGCCATTGTATCAAACATCAACCTTTACCTTTGCCAATGCGGAACAAGGAGAAAATAGGTTTGCCGGGAGGGAAGAGGGTTACATTTATTCACGGTTAAGTAATCCAACAGTAAAAGTATTGGAAGACAGGGTGGCAGCATTAGAAAACGGTGAGGCGGCCTTAGCTTTTTCTTCGGGAATGGAGCAGTTAGTGCGGTGTTATTGACATTAACTAAGACAGGCGATCATATCCTTTGTTCACAAGGCGTGTATGGTTGTACCTTTGGATTGCTTGAACTTTTAAAGGAAAAGTATGGGATTAGTCATGACTTTTCCTTGATGGATTCAATGGAAACAGTAGAAAATGCAATTCTGGCAAATACAGCGTGTATCTACATCGAAACCCCGATTAACCCAACAATGAAGCTTGTAGATCTTGAAATGGTCGCAAGAATAGCAACTAAAAAGGGAATACCCGTTGTTGTTGACAATACCTTTTGTTCACCTTATTTACAAACCCCTCTCACATGGGGCTGTGACATCGTCATTCATAGCGCGACGAAATATATTTGTGGCCATGGGGATGTCATTGCCGGATTAGTGATCGCGAAGAAGGAATTTATCCGGCATGTAGCACGAACGACGCAAAAAGACATCGGCGGGATCATCTCACCCTTCGATGCCTGGCTGCTCCTAAGAGGAATAAAAACTCTTCCGGTGAGGATGGATCGTCACGCAGAAAATGCAAGCCGAATATTTGGATTTTTAAAACATCATCCAAAAATTGAGGATGTTTATTATCCCGGCGATCCCGAAAACAAGGATTATGTGATTATGAAAAAACAAATGAAAACCCCGGGCGGACTCATCGCATTTTCGATAAAAGGAACAAAGGAAACAGCGCAAAAATTTATGAATCAATTGCAATTGATAAAAATAGCCGTTAGTCTTGGTGATGCTGAAACGTTAATCCAGCACCCGGCAACCATGACCCATGCGGTTGTGCCCGAGAAAGAACGACAAAAAATGGGGATTGAAAATACCTTGCTGCGTCTCTCTGTTGGTCTGGAGGCTTGGGAAGATATTAAGGAAGATTTAGAACAGGCATTTCAAAAAATTTAAAGAAAACTCGCCAGCGTGGCGAGTTTTTTAGATATGTTCCATTAATACGGCAACAAATTCTTCCAGTTTTTCTTGGTCAAGTTCGTCAAAGCGGTCTGTTTCGGGAGAATCAATATCTAAGACCCCGATTAATTGATCCCCTTTGAGAAGTGGAATGACAATTTCTGATTGTGATGCGGAATCGCAAGCAATATGGCCGGGAAATTGATTAACGTCCATCACACGGATCGTTTCCCTTTTCAAGGCTGCTGTGCCGCACACTCCTTTACCAAGGGGAATCCGGATACAGGCAGGTAATCCTTGAAATGGTCCAAGCACAAGTTCCCCATTGGTATCCATGAAGTAAAATCCAACCCAGTTAACACGGTCGAGAAATTGGTTTAATAGTGCAGAGGCGTTACTAAGATTTGCAATTTGATTTGGCTCATCATGAAGCAGGGCCTGTAGCTGTTTTTTTACAAGTTCATAATTTTCTTCACGACTGCCAGTATACATTTCGACGTTAAACAAGTATTTTCACCTTTTTCCTTTACGATTTACTATTCATTTTATCAAAATAAAAAGAAAAAGAGCAGACTTTGTCGATATTTTCATAAAGGAAACAATTGTGACATCAAGAATCATTATATAAGGGGATCCTGAAGGGGGAGAAGGAATGAAGAAAAATGCAAAAGATGCGATTGTGAAGGCTGCAATATCGTTGTTTAATACAAATGGGTATTCAGGAACATCTATTAGGGATATTGCTACTCTCGCAAAAGTTAATACTGCAGCGATAGCATATCACTTCCATAATAAACCAGGTCTCTTGGAATATTGTTTTATGCATTTTTTTGAACAGTACATGAGTAAAATTGAGGGGGCCTATGCATCCATTGATCGCGGCGCTAAGGAGTGCTTGAAGAAGATTGCAGCTGATCTGCTCCATTTTCAATCTGAAAATATCCAACTCACAAGTTTTGTTTATCGAGAAATGTCCATGGATTCCCAAGTGGTGAGGGAAATCATGTCGACTTATTCACTTAAAGAAAAATACTATTTCCAGCAGATTTTTGAAAGAGGCTTTGAGTGGAATGAATTTCGTCCCCATTCGATTCCTTATTTAATCATCCAACTAAAAAGTTTTTTGATGATGCCATATATGAATAATCACTATATGCGGGAGGTATTGTACATCTTTCCAAATGAACCATTTTTTGAACAAAAATATTTAAAGGATATTCATTTTTGGATTGATAAAACATTATGCTCAGATCTGTCCATTAAAAAGGGCGCAATCATTAAATAGCGGAAATCGCTATTTTTTTTCTTTTTACAAAAAAATTGAAAATTATAGTCAAAAATTGTCGTTTACATGGTATCATAAAAGCATTGAATAGAACAGGAAGAGATTTATTAATATAGATGTGTTACTGAATCAGGAGAATCATGTTGTTTGAATTAGGGGGCTTACTTGTGAAATATTTCATTGGATTTTTCATCCTATTACTGGCCTTGTTTCTAGTAGGATATTTAATAAAGAAAAAGTACTTTAAAGAAATGGATCGATTGGAAGCATGGAAAATTGATTTATTAAATCGACCAATACCAGATGAAATGTCCAAGGTAAAGCAATTAAATATGACTGGACAAACAGAAGAGCTTTTCGAGGGTTGGCGGAGCGAGTGGGATGACGTAGTAACAGTAAAGCTCCCGAACTTAGAGGAAATGCTATTTGATGCGGAGGAATACATTGACAAGTACCGATTCAAAAAAGCTAAAGAGGTTCAACAAGCAATTGATTTAAGATTGCAAGAAACTGAGAATCAGATAAAAAAGATTTTGGAAGAGCTACATGAGCTAGTTGGCAGTGAAGAAAAAAATAGACTAGAAATAGAGGAGTTAAAAGAATTATATCGAGAAGCGAAGAAAACGCTGCTTGCTCACCGGCATAGCTTTGGTATTGCTGAAAAGCATTTAGAAATGAAGCTTAATGAAACGGCACAAAAGTTTCAGGAATTCGATGAGAAAACGGAACTTGGCAATTACCTCGAGGCAAGAGAAGTGGTTTTACAGATGCAAGGTCAGCTTGGAACCATAAAACAGCATATGGATGTCATTCCACAGCTGCTAATTGAGTGTCACTCATTGCTTCCAAATCAACTTTCCGACTGTATAGAAGGACAACGAGAAATGGTGGAGCAGGAATATTATTTGGAACATATTAATGTTGGGCAGGAAATTAAACGCCTGGAGGAAAAACTGGCTGAAAACCTGGCATTCATTGAAGCGATTGAAATTGATAAAGCTGAAGAAGGTGTAAAAGAAGTAAAAGATCGAATCGACATTCTTTTTGACCTTTTAGAGAAGGAAGTACATGCCAAGCATTACGTGCAGAAAAATGAAAAGGCAGCCTATGAACTACTAGTTTCGGCACAAAGAGAAAATGAGCTTCTTTCCAATGAGATGCTGCAGGTACAGCAAAGTTATCAAATATCGGATAGTGACCTTGAAACACAGAGGGAGCTTGAAAAGGAACTTGCGGCTGTTTATAAGCACTATGAAATTTTGGTTGAAAAGTTAAAACTAAACGGAACTGCGCAAACCGTACTCAGTGAAGAATTAAGTGATATTAAAGATCAACTCGATGTCATCCTTGAGGGGCAGCAGTTATTTGCCGTTAAACTCCAGGCACTTAGGAAAGATGAACTTGAAGCAAGAAAAAAAATCATGGAACTAACGAAAAGGGTTGGCGATACTGTCCGTCTTGTGAAGAAAAATAATGTACCGGGAGTGCCCGCAGATTATCATTATTTATTCGAAGATACGAACGAAAGCATTCAAAATGTTCGTTATCAGCTTGAAGAAAAGCCGCTTAATGTTTCCGCCCTTAATCAGTATTTGGAAGTCGCTGTTTTAACTGTTGAGAAACTTGTTAATACAACCTATGAATTAATAGAAAATGTGACGCTAGCTGAAAGAGCCATTCAGTATGGAAATCGATATAGAAGTCAGTATCCATCTATTGCCAAAGGATTAACTGATGCAGAAATGGCATTTAGGCACTACGATTATCAAGAGGCATTGGAGCAAGTTGCCGCGTCACTTGAAGGAATAGACCCAGAAGCTTTGAAAAAAATAAAAGCAACTATTGTAACCGAATAGATAAAACCGATTCGACCCTTAATGGTCAAATCGGTTTTTCTTTTTAAATTGATGATCTTTATGATAAGATTTACATTTGTACGGAGGAGATAAGATGATTTATTTTGATAATAGTGCAACGACTAAACCATATAAAGAAGTATTAGATTCCTTTTTAACAGTTTCAAGTGAATATTATGGAAATCCATCCTCACTTCACAGTATGGGGGGCAGGCTGAGAAGCTATTATCGCAAGCGAGGGAACAGGTGGCAAAACTTTTAAAGGTAAAAGCCACTGAAATTTATTTTACCTCGGGTGGGACAGAGAGTAACAACATTGCGATAAAAGGTGCTGCATTCATGAACCGAAATAAAGGCCGCCATATCATAACATCCAGTATTGAACATGCCTCGGTACGTGCTGCCATGGAACAGCTTGAGCAGGAGGGTTTTGAAATTACCTATCTGCCGGTTGACGAAAATGGTAGAATTCGTGTTGAGTATGTCGAAAAGGCTATCCGAAAAGATACTATTTTAATTTCCATCATGCAGGTGAACAATGAAGTAGGGACTGTTCAGCCGATTAAAGAAATTGGGGAACTGGTCAAAAATCATCCAACACTATTATTTCATGTTGATAATGTCCAGGGAATTGGAAAAGTTCCCTTGTCACTATATAGCAGCAATGTGGATCTTTGTTCGCTTTCTGCGCATAAGTTTCATGGGTTAAAAGGGACAGGTGCCTTGTTTATACGTGAAGGGGCAAAAATTACTCCCTTATTTTCAGGCGGTGATCAAGAACGAAAGATGCGCAGCGGTACTGAAAATGTTGCTGGGTTTGTGGCAATGGCAAAAGCCCTAAGAATGACAATGGATAAAAGTGATACGGGGATTAAAAAAATGGAAAAAATTCAGTCGATCCTAAGAGCAGGGCTTTCCGAAATAGAAGGTGTTGTCATCCATACACCTATTGAAAATTCAGCGCCCCATATCGTTAACTTTTCCCTTGCCGGAATGAAATCGGAAGTGTTTATCCATGCTCTTGAGCAGCTAGGGGTATTTGTTTCGACGACTAGTGCCTGTTCTTCCAAAAGGAAGTCACCAAGTAAAACACTGCTGGCTATGGGTGTTCCCGAAAGTTTAGCTGAAAGTGCAATCAGGATTAGCCTTTCTTTCGAAAATACGGAAGAGGAAGCAAAAACGGTAATCTTAGCAATGAAAAATACAGCAAACCAATTAAGAAAGGTTATGGAATAAATGAAATATGATCGTATACTTATACGCTATGGGGAGATTTCAACAAAGGGCCGAAATCGCAATAAATTTGTTGATAAACTTAGAAAAAGCGTCAGAATTGCCCTCGCTCCCTTCCCAAAAGTTAAAATCGAATCAAGTCGTGATCGGATGTATGTCTTATTAAATGGTGAAGATGGGATAGAAATTATCGAAAAATTAAAGAATATATTTGGGATTCAATCCTTCAGTCCCGCCATCAAGGTGGAAAGGAATGTTGAGGTATTAAAACAAGCCTCACTAGATTTAGTCTCATCTCTTTACATGGAAGGGCAGACCTTCAAAATTACGCCAAAACGATCGGATAAATCGTTTGAATTAAATACAGACGGAATTAATCACACAATTGGCGGTCATTTGCTTCAATCCATTCCAGGACTTAAAGTAGACGTGAGGAACCCTGATATCAATTTACGAATTGAGGTCAGAAAGGAAGCTATTTATCTTTCATGTGAAACCATTCAAGGTGCTGGCGGTCTTCCTATGGGTTCAAGTGGAAAGGCGATGCTCATGTTATCTGGTGGGATTGACAGCCCTGTAGCCGGATATTTAGCCATGAAGCGGGGATTAGAAATTGAAGCCGTCCATTTCTTCAGTCCACCATTCACAAGTGAGCGTTCAAAGGAAAAAGTGATCGATTTATCACGGAAGCTTGCTGAGATTTACGGTGCGATTACCCTTCATATCGTGCCCTTTACAGCTATTCAACAGGCGATTCGTGAGCAAATTCCAGAGAATTACTCCATGACATCGACAAGAAGAATGATGCTTCGAATTACTGAGGGAATTAGACAAAAGCGTGAAGGTCTGGCTATTATTACCGGTGAAAGCCTTGGACAAGTAGCCAGCCAAACGGTAGAAAGTATGTTCGCGATTAATGAAGTGACAAATACACCAATTTTACGTCCTTTGATTACGATGGATAAAACGGATATTATTAAACTTGCCGAGGAGATCGATACCTTGGAAATTTCTAATCGGCCGTTTGAAGATTGCTGTACGATTTTTGTGCCATCTTCTCCGAAAACCAAGCCGAAAAGGGAAAAAGTACAACATTTTGAAAGCTTTTTTGATTTTGAACCAATGATTCAAGTTGCCATCAATGAAGTGGAGACTATCGTTATTAAACCAGTTGACGACAAGCATACAGAATTTCAATCATTATTTTAAAAGCAGAATTTGAATTTTTTGTGAACAATTACCAAATGGATTATAGAATGAAGCTTATAAGATTTACACATTCTATACTCACAAGGAGGTGATATCACATGGCAAGCAACAATTCAAATCAATTATTAGTTCCTGGTGTGGAACAAGCTCTTGACCAAATGAAATTTGAAATTGCAAACGAATTTGGTGTAAACCTTGGAGCAGATACTACTTCACGTGCTAACGGTTCCGTTGGTGGTGAAATCACAAAACGTCTAGTAGCAATGGCTGAACAACAATTAGGCGGCGGATTCTCTCGTTAATCAAAAATAAATACAATGGCTACAGAGAGTGTGGAGGATAACTCCCGCTCTCTTTTTTATTTTCACTTTTAGATAATAGGTTTATAATTAGCATCAGGTACTAGGACTAAATAAAAATTAATTAATATATCCAAATTTTTATTTATTTCTGTATAATTATTATATAAGATTATTATTTTTAAGGAGGAGAAGTCATGAAGAGGGAAGATCTAATTGCACCAGAACAGTATAATCTCGTTTCTGAAATGGAGCGATTTGCAGGAAATCCGCAAAGAGTGGCATTAAAATGGGAAAATGAGTCAGGTGAAACCAAACAAGTTACATATGAGCAACTAATGAAGCGAGTGAACAAAGCGGGGAATGTGTTTACTCAGAATGGTTTAAACAAGGGTGATGTGGTTCTCGTTATTGTACCGCGTTTGATTGAAGCGTACGTGGTGTATTTGGCCGCATTAAAAACTGGAATGGTGGTCATCCCTAGTTCGGAAATGCTAAGGGAGAAAGATCTGCAGTACCGTATTTCACACGGAGATGTAAAGGCAGTCATCAGTTATTACCCATATGTTGATCAATTTGAACATATTACCGAAACACAACCATTGGTTAAGTTCACATTGGGAGCTGAGGAAGAAGGCTGGATTCATCTAGATGCTGAAATGGAAAAAGCTAGTGAACAATTTGCGATTGCTGAAACTCTTCGTGATGATATGGCCTTTTTATCCTATACATCAGGGACAACTGGAAATCCAAAAGGTGTAGTCCATACTCATGGCTGGGCATTCGCTCATTTAAAAACAGCAGCATCTAAATGGCTTTGTATTGAAGAGGGCGATACGGTTTGGGCAACAGCAGGCCCAGGCTGGCAAAAATGGATTTGGAGCCCATTCCTTTCTGTCCTTGGTTCAGGTGGAACTGGTTTAGTGTATAACGGAAAATTTGAACCGAAAAAATATTTAGCACTCTTGCAAAAATATGATGTCAATGTCCTTTGCTGCACACCGACGGAATATCGGTTAATGGCAAAAGTAGACAATTTAGCTGATTATCAGTTGCCAAACCTTCACAGCGCCGTCTCCGCAGGGGAGCCGTTAAATCGTGAGGTAATTGACACATTTAGAAAATATTTTGCCATTGATGTTCGTGACGGTTATGGGCAAACCGAAAATACATTACTTGTGGGAGTTACAAAAGGGATGGAATTGAAGTCGGGCTCAATGGGCAAGCCGACACCTGGAAATAGGGTAGAGATTATCAATGAGGATGGCCAAGTTTGTGCCGTTGGGGAAGTTGGTGATATCGCCGTCCATGTTGAAACTCCTGCCTTATTTAAAAATTATTATAAAGACCCCGAAAGAACGGCCATGCAGTTCCGCGGAGATTATTATGTCACGGGCGATAGAGCCAAAATGGATGAAGAAGGCTACTTCTGGTTCGAAGGCCGCAGTGATGATATTATTATTAGCTCTGGCTATACGATTGGGCCGTTTGAAGTAGAGGATGCGCTTGTGAAACATCCGTTTGTTAAGGAATGTGCCGTTGTTGCTAGTCCCGATGAAATCCGCGGCTTTATTGTTAAAGCGTTTGTTGTTTTACAGGACGATGTCAGTCCTGTCGACCCGGAGTTAACGAAAACCTTACAGGAGCACGTAAAAACACTTACAGCTCCGTATAAATATCCTAGAAAAATTGAGTATTTGACCGAACTTCCAAAAACAACCTCTGGAAAAATTCGCCGGATTGAGCTTCGTCAAAAAGAAATGGAATCACTGAAACAAGTATAATTTTTCAGGACATATTGGCAGGCGGTGTTTACCGTCTGCTAGTTTTTTTTAGAAACGAAGGGAGGAACTAAAAATGGGCAAGTTATGGTACGGAGGAACCATCTATACATTAGAAGGTGAGGGATCAACGGTTGAAGCCATTTTTACGGAGGAAGATCGAATTGTACAAACAGGTGAAAAAGGGCAATTAGAAGAAATTTTTAACAAAAGGATTACGGAACGGGTCGACCTAAACGGCGGGACGATGTTCCCCGGCTTTATTGATAGCCATATCCATTTAATTGGACACGGGGAAACATTAATCCGTCTTGACCTATCAAAGATGACCTCAAAAGAAGCCATTTTTGCAGCCGTTAAGGAATATGGAAGTCAGTTTAAACAGGGCGAGTGGATTATTGGTGATGGTTGGAATGAGAACCTATGGGGACAGTCGGAAATGATCCATCGAACGGAATTAGACGAAATTTTCCCTGAAAATCCGGTTCTTCTAAAACGGGTTTGCCGTCATGCGATGGTTGTTAATACGAAAGCACTTGAATTGGCTGGAGTATCAGAGGAAACAGTTTGTCCCCCGGAGGGGTGATTGAAAAAGAGGCCAAGTCTGGGTTAACAGGTCTTTTAAAGGATACAGCACAGGACCTCATCAACAAAGTGGTGCCTATTGTTTCAGAAGGATATTTACAAAAGGCAATGAAGGCTGCCATAAAAGATTTATGTCGACTAGGGATTACAGGTGTTCACACAGAGGATTTACATTATTACGGGGGATACCATCGTACATTTGAGACGTTTAAAAAAGTAATTGAAGAAGAGGGAAATAAATTCCGTACTCATTTACTTGTTCACCATGGGGTTGTGGATGATATGGTGAATGAAGGTGCAAGTTTCCATTCGGGTAATGAATGGATAGAAATCGGTGCAATGAAGATTTTTGCTGATGGTGCGCTCGGCGGAAGGACTGCACTTCTAAGCCATCCCTATAATGATGCACCAGATACGAATGGTGTAGCCATATTTAATCAAGAGGAATTAAATGTTTTAGTCGCTAAGGCACGTTCCTGCAATCTTCCTGTAGCCGTCCATGCCATTGGCGATTTGGCATTTGAATATGTACTAAATGCAATCGAAGTCCACCCACTCACGGGACCTGGAAGAGACCGGCTAATTCATGCTCAAATTGTACGTCAAGACCTAATTGACAGGGTGAAGAAGCTTCCTGTCATCCTTGATATCCAACCTGTTTTTCTTGCGTCAGATTTTCCGTGGGTTATGGATCGGATTGGCCATGAAAATTTGGATTATTGCTATGCGTGGAAAACCCTCTTACATGCAGGTCTCCACTGTGCCGGGGGTTCCGATGCGCCGATTGAAATGCCTAATCCATTGTTTGGCATCCACGCAGCGGTAACAAGAACAGATAGAAATGATCCTAAAGGAATCGTTTATGGCAAAGAACAGGCATTAAGTGTTTATGAGGCTATCTGTTTATTTACGAAGGGTAGCGCCTTTGCGGCATGTCATGAACATGACCGTGGGATGATTAAGGAAGGTTATTTAGCTGACTTTACTGTGCTGGAACAAAATATATTCAGCCTCCAACCTTCTGAAATACCTAAGGTTCCTGTTCAAATGACGGTTATTGGCGGCACAATTGTATTTGAAAAAGAGTAGGTGCTAAGTAAAAAAATCCCCCATTTTTGGAGTTTCACGTTATAATGAAGATATTTCGAAACTAGAAAGAATAGGGGCTTGGGGAGACATATGAAAAAGACGGACACACAGATAGGGGCCATTCATGCTGCCTTTTCTTATTTTATTTGGGGGCTATTGCCAATCTATTGGAAATTATTGAATCATGTAAATGCCAAGGAGATTCTCGCAAATCGGATATTTTGGTCCTTTATTTTTATGTTAATTATTCTCTTCTTTACGAAAAAATGGGGATTATTTGTCCGAACCTTAAAAGGTTTTGCTCAAAATAAAAAGCAAATGTACGCATTGGGGATTGCCTCTATATTAATTAGCGTGAATTGGTTTATTTATATTTGGGCAGTGAATAGCGGGCATATGATTGAAGCGAGCCTTGGCTATTATATAAATCCCCTTGTAAGTATTTTATTGGGAATGGTGGTACTGAAGGAAAAATTAACGATCTACCAATATATCTCCTTTATTTTGGCGGCAGTTGGAGTAGTAATCGTCACTGTTTCTCATGGTGTATTTCCTTGGATTGCGATTTCCTTGGCACTAAGTTTTGGGTTATATGGCTTAGCGAAAAAGTTGATTAACGTGGATTCGTCCGTGGGACTGAGCTTAGAAACCCTTGTTGTTGCACCCATTGCAGCTATCTACATGATTTACTTAATTATTCAAGGCTCAAACTCCTTTTTAACAGCGAGTATAGGAACGGATTTATTATTGATGGGGGCAGGAGTTGCAACCGCTGTGCCACTCCTTTATTTTGCAAAAGGGGCACAAAAGATTCCGCTCTCTTTACTTGGTTTCTTGCAATATATTGCACCAACCTTAACCCTTATTTTAGGCGTATTTGTCTATCAAGAGCATTTTTCAAAATCACAGCTCTTAGCCTTCATGTTTATTTGGACAGCACTAACCATTTATTCACTTTCAAAAACAAAGCTCGTGACAGAAATGAAATGGCGTAAAGAAAAGCGAGCGACACTATAATAAAGAAAAAACCTTATCCTATTTGCGGATAAGGTTTTTTTAAAATGAAAAGAAGTATAAGTTTGGACTTTGGGAATTGTCTAGCTCCGCGCGCCCTGCGCTTTTTTTATAGGAAGGTTCTCTTCACTTTATCCCAGAAAGAATTGTCTTTTAACTTTAAGGTTTTAATTTTTTTTCCGCTTATTTTTATGTTTATTTTATCCACATGACGAATACTTAAGGCTTCATTGTCCATTCCCATTGTTGGATGGTCGTTGCCTTCGGAAATAACCTTAAGTGTAAGTGTCCGTTCACTGCCAATAATAAATGAGGCACCAAGTGTACGGTAACGATTTGTATTAACAGAAGCCACCTCACTCACCTGCATGCAGGATAGAAGCGGGTCGACAATCGACCCATTCACGGATTTATTATAGGCGGTACTGCCCGTTGGTGTTGAAACAATTAATCCGTCACCACGGAACGTTTCTAAGTGAAGCTGATCCACAAAAACATCAATGACGAGTGTTTTAATAATCGATGAGCGAATGCTAAATTCGTTTAAACATGTGAAGGTGCCTTGGCCATCAACGTTCACTTCAATCATCGGATAGCGGCGAACCTCGATTTGTTCATTCGTTGTGATGGTCTCAATCATTTTGGAGGTATCACTTATACGAAAATCGCAATACATGCTCAAACTATCCTTGATTGATATCCCCATATATAAACAATCATCTCGGAAGCCCGTTTTTCTCACCGCTTGAAGAAAAGTTCCATCATCACCCACGCTGGCAATGATATTAGCTTTACGATAATCATTTACGATGGTAAAACCATATCGGTCAGCCACTTCGACTAGGGGAGCCATTTTTGAGAGCATGTCCGCATCCCGCTTGTGATAAAAATAAATATTACGTCTTATTTCCATTTCCTATCCCTCCATTTTAAAGATGAAAATGTAACATTTGGAAATTAATCTTTGTTAAAATAATGATAGTCTGAAATTAGTTTAGCACTTTTTTGAAACAATATGAAAGCAGGGATGTGAATTCTAGACGAAAGAAATGTGAGGGGGAGATACAGTTGAATGGAAAACGTTGGGCCGCCCTAGGAATTGCTGCGGCATTATTTTTTGTTTCGATTGTGATTAATTTTTTGTCGGCATTTGCCTTTAAAGGGATTAAAACAGATTTCAGTGATTTTATGGCGACTGCTGAACAACCATTAACAGAGGAAGTCGTTAAGGAAGGCAGTGAATTAAAGAAAATTGCCATTCTTGATGTTGACGGTGTCATCCAAGATAGCGGTGAAACAGGATCATTCCTGCAAAGCTCAGGTTATAACCATCAAGACTTTATGAAAAAGTTAACCTACTTGCAAGAGGATGATTCGGTGAAGGGCGTCATTATTAGAGTAAATTCACCAGGCGGCGGTGTCGTTGAGAGTGCAGAAATTCACGATAAGCTAATTGATATCCAAAAGGATAGTCAAAAACCAGTTTATATTTCGATGGGGTCGATGGCAGCTTCAGGTGGATATTATATTTCAACAGCAGCCAAAAAAATCTTTGCCAGCCCGGAAACATTAACAGGGTCACTTGGCGTCATAATGGAAGGATATAACTACAAGGGATTGGCAGATAAATATGGTGTCGATTTTGTCACAATTAAAAGTGGTAAGTATAAAGACATTATGAGCCCTACGAGAGAAATGACGGATGAAGAGCGGCAAATTTTACAAAAAATGATAGATAACTCGTATGAGGGATTTGTTAAGGTCATTTCTGAGGGCCGCCATATGAGTGTCGAGGAAGTAAAACAGATAGCAGATGGACGGGTGTACGATGGACGGCAGGCAAAAGAAATTAATCTCATCGATGATTTTGGTTACCTTGAAGATGTCATTAATCAAATGAAAAAGCAAGAGAAGCTTAAAGGAGCAAAGGTAGTTCGCTATTCGGATGATCTCGGTTTAGGCTCGTTATTTAAGTTTCAAGCGCAAAAATTAATCAGCGGTGATGTAGAAATGGCGGGGCTCATGAAAATCCTTTCCAAGCCCAATTCTCCACGCCTAATGTACTTATATGCAGAATAAGGGAGGGAAGTTAAATGGAATCGACTGAACCTGTTTTACAGGATCATCCTTTTCGATATGCGGGCTTCTGGATGCGTTTTTGGGCATATTTGCTTGATTTGCTAGTAGTGGAAAGTTTCGAACGCCTGCTAATAAACCCGATATTTCGAGCGTTTGACATTTCTCTAACCGAATTTTCTATATTCGCCCCCGTTTCGATTGCATCTACGGTCATCTTTTATTTATATTTTGTGTTAATGACAAAATTCTTTAAGCAAACGCTTGGCAAAATGGTCTTTGGCTTAAAGGTTGTGGACTTAAAACATGATGAAATGTCCTGGGGAACGATTATTTTTCGTGAATGGATTGGTCGGTTTATCTCGGCAACGATCATCATTGGCTATATCATTGTTGCCTTTTTACCGAAAAAGCAAGGGTTACATGATATCTTTACTGATACCACGGTCATACATGTAGATAGATAAGGATTCAGGGCCTGTCAACAATAAGTTGGCAGGTTTATTTTTTTCATAAAAGCGAATAATAATAGGCTGAAAGGTTGTGAACAAATTGTTTTGGCTCTGGCTTTCTATATTGGTCCTATTGTTCTTATTCATTTTAATTATTTTTACGAAGTTAACGATTCTTGTAAATTATTATCATCATAATGACAATGATGATTTAAAGGTAGTGTTTAAGATATGGTTTGGACTCATAAAATATAAGCTAAATGTCCCTTTGATAAAAATTGATGATAATTCACCAAGTTTGGTGGTAGAAAGTCATTCACATATGGGGGATACGGCTCCTGAAGACCCAGATTCTACGGTAAACCAAATTACCCAAAATGACGTTACGAGTAGCTTTCAAAAAACAAAAGAACTGCTAGAAAAGGTTATCCATTTGCATGTGATTGTTAGGAAATTTTTAAAAAGGGTTACAATAAAGAGTTTTGAATGGCAGACACTGATGGGTGTTGGTGATGCGGCGCATACCGGAATGATGACAGGTGCGATTTGGGCAATAAAAGGGAGTATTGTCAGCATTCTTAGTCATTATTTTCGGTTAAAGCAGATGCCACATTTATCGGTAACTCCCCATTTTCAAGCTGCTGTCATTCAAACACAGTTAACGTGTATGTTTCAGTTTCGAATCGGGTATGCTATTCTCGCAGGATTAAAGCTGATTAAATTCTGGAAAGGCGGGAAACCGCCTAGTAATTTTAAAAGTGAAAAAACGAAATCCGTTTGAAAGAGGAGGAAATAGACATGTCTGACCACCCAATTCAAGGTTTGATGACGACCGCAATGGAAAGCTTGAAAGAAATGATTGATGTGAATACTATCATCGGGGATCCTGTTGAAACCCCTGACGGAAGTGTCATTTTAACAGTATCGAAGGTAGGGTTTGGATTTGCTGCTGGAGGGAGTGAGTTTAAACTCGACAGCTCCCAGTCGCAAGGCGGCCAAAGTGGGGGTCAAGGCCAAGGTCAAGGCCAGGGGCAAAGCGGAGGAAAATCAGCCCTTCCATTTGGCGGCGGAAGCGGCGGCGGTGTTTCCATCACGCCAATCGCTTTTTTAATTGTAAATTCACATGGTGTCAAAATGCTGCATCTTGATGAAAGTACCCATTTATATGAAAAGATTTTAGAACTTGCTCCGCAGGCAGTCGATAAAATTCAGCAAATGTTCTCGAAAAAAGAAGAGAATAGGCAACAGCAAAGCCAACAACAGCAGCCAAAAGTGGATCTTGAATTATAAGGAGAAGGTTAATCTTCCTCATCAAAGGAAGGTTAACTTTTTTCTTGAGGTTTAAATAATTGCAAATACACTGTTGAAAAGATATATTTACACTGTACATATTAAAGTCAATTCATCTCATTGTGGATGACTTTAAAAGACAAAGGAGGATGAAAAGAATGGCAAATGTAACATTTAAAGGAAATGCGATTACCTTGTTAGGAAGTGAAGTGAAGGTTGGGGACAAAGCTCCAAACTTTACTGTACTTGCAAATGATCTATCGGAAGTAACGTTAGAAAATACAAAAGGTCAAGTTCGTCTAATCTCTTCTGTACCTTCTTTGGATACAGGCGTATGTGATGCAGAAACACGCCGTTTCAATGAAGAAGCAAACGGCTTAGGTAATGTAAAAATTTTAACAGTAAGTGTGGACTTACCATTTGCACAAAAACGCTGGTGTGCGGCAAGCGGCATTGAAAATGTTCAAACACTTTCTGATCACCGCGATTTATCTTTTGGAGAAGCATATGGGGTTGCAATCCAAGAATTACGCTTATTAGCTCGCGCGGTTTTTGTTGTTGACTCGAATGATACCGTGACTTACGTCGAGTATGTTAGCGAAGCAACGAACCATCCAAACTACGAAGCTGCAATTGAAGCTGCAAAAGCGGCAAAATAATTATAAATCTTTAAAAGGCCTCGGCTCTAAAGCGAGGCCTTTATACTTGTTTAAAAAATACATACTCGTATAGAATAAATAAGGAAATTTAGGAGTGGAGGGGAAATAATGAAACTGTCTCCGGTTGAACAGTTATTTACACTATTTAATGAAACAGCACTTATTTTACAAGAGGAATTATCCTACAGTTACCTTGAGGCACTTGCAGATACAGGGGAAAATCTATTTCAGGGCGCCATTCTTCAAGATGAGTTAAGTGAGCTCACGCTGAAAAGGCTTAAGAAGGTATATGAAGAAATACACCTGGTTAAATATTCAAATGAGGATATTCGTAAAGCCTATCAGCTTGTGATCTTAAAAGGGATGAAGGAAAATGTCCAGCCTAACCACCAGATGACTCCGGATTCTGTAGGGATGCTAATAGGCTATTTAGTGGAACGATTTGTTAAGCAGCCATCATTCCGCCTCCTGGACCCTGCTGTTGGAACAGGGAATTTAGTTACAACCGTTTTAAACCACGTACATAAAAATATTACCGCGATTGGTACCGAGATTGACGATATTTTAATTAAGCTTGCCTACGTAAATGCAAATTTACAGCAGCATCCTGTTGAGTTTTTCAATCAAGATAGTTTGGAGCCTTTGTTTATCGATCCTGTTGATGCTGTCATTGCCGATTTACCGATTGGCTTCTATCCCAATGATATAAGAGCGGAAGATTATCAATTAAAAGCTTCGAAGGGCCACTCGTATGCTCATCATTTATTTATTGAACAAAGTGTGAAACATACCAAACCGGGAGGATACTTATTCTTCCTCATTCCCAATGGTTTGTTTGAAAGTGAACAGGCACCTCAGCTTCATGAATTTATCAAGGAAAATCTGATTATCCAGGGCTTGCTTCAATTACCGACGACCATGTTTAAAAATAAACAATCGGCTAAAAGTATTTTGGTTTTACAGAAAAAAGGGGAAAATGTCAAGCCGCCAAAGGAAGCATTACTCGTGCATTTACCAAGTCTGTCAAGCGCTGTTGCAATGGATAAAATATTAGCCAAAATTGAAAAATGGTTTCAAGATAGTAAAGGATAAAGCTGGTTTTGATTACCGGTTTTATCCTTTTTGTTTTGGGTTACAAGAGTAAGAAAACTGTGAATATATGAACATTTGCATTGGAACCGCTACCACTGGAAATATCCCTTGAAAAGTCCGATTTTCAGTGATTAAATGAGGAATTGAGGGAAATAAACAAGGTTGGTTTGCACAAAATAAGGTGTACTATTCGAATCACATCCTAAATCGATGTTGTTATATAAAAGGAGCGGTAGCAAAATGGCAAAAATCATTGCAATTAATGCGGGAAGTTCTTCTTTAAAATTTCAATTATTTGAAATGCCAAGTGAAGAAGTTATTACAAAAGGGCTAATTGAAAGAATTGGTCTTAATGATTCAATTTTTACTATCACGGCCAATGGGGAAAAGATCCAAGAAATTATTGATATTCCAGACCATGAAGTCGCGGTACAAATGCTGCTAGATAAATTAACTACATTAGGCATCATTAAATCCTTAACTGAAATTGATGGAATCGGTCACCGTGTTGTCCACGGAGGAGAAACTTTCGATGATTCAGCTCTTATTACGGATGAAGTACTTAACAAGATTGAAAAGCTATCGGAGCTTGCACCATTGCACAACCCAGCAAATGCAACAGGGATTAAGGCATTTAGGCGGGTACTTCCTGATGTCCCAGCTATTGCTGTTTTTGATACAGCCTTTCATCAAACGATGCCGGAAAGTTCTTATTTATACAGTCTGCCATTTGAATACTACAAAGAATATGGAATCAGGAAGTATGGCTTCCATGGCACAAGCCATAAATATGTTTCCCAGCGTGCAGCTGAACTATTGGGACGCCCCGTTGAACAGCTTCGTTTAATCTCATGTCACTTAGGGAACGGTGCAAGTATTGCGGCCATTGAAGGTGGAAAATCAATTGATACCTCGATGGGCTTTACACCACTTGCAGGGGTCACAATGGGTACCCGTTCAGGTAATATTGACCCGGCACTTATTCCATATATCATGGAGAAAACCGGTAAAACCGCAGAAGAAGTTCTAGACGTATTGAACAAAAAGAGCGGTATGTTAGCCGTTTCCGGCTTCTCTAGCGATCTTCGAGATATTGAAATCGAAGCGAATAAGGGTAATGAACGAGCACAGCTGGCATTGGATGTGTTTGCTAATCGAATCCATAAATACATTGGTTCCTATGCTTCACGTATGTTCGGTGTTGACGCGATTATTTTCACTGCCGGAATCGGTGAAAATAGTGACACGATTAGAGAAAATGTTCTTAAAGGTCTTGAATTTATGGGCGTTTATTGGGATCCCGCTCTAAATAAGGTGAGGGGCGAAGAAGCATTCATTAACTATCCGCATTCGCCGGTTAAAGTTATTATCATTCCGACAAATGAGGAAGTCATGATTGCTCGGGACGTTGTTCGTTTAGCAGGAACACGTTCATAATCTAAAAAAGGCAAAAGCTATTTTAAATGGCTTTTGCCTTTTTTAAGTCTAATTTTTTTGTGATATACTGGAAAAAGAAATGTAGCCGGAGGAGGTCAGAATAGATGCCATTGACAGAACGGGAAGCAAGTGTCTTAAATGAAATACGCTTATGGGAAGAAAAGTTACTAAATTACGAGGCAAATGAGTTTCAATTAACGTATGAAAAATATTTAGAACGTTCTTTTTTGTTACTGCCTGAAAAGGTGCAACAACAATTCTTTTCCCTTATTGATACATGGTTATTTCATTTACATGGGATGATTCAAGGCTCACAGCTTCAAATGGACGCAAAGGAAAGAATTCTTACGTCAGGAAGAATTTTTAGTAAAGATATCGAAGAAATAGCGGATATAAGAAACTTAACGATTGACCAATTACAATACATAGCAGAGCAGCAAATAGCGAGGCACCGTTTATATTCGTTTGCCCAAGGGGGACTTGCAGGGACTGGAGGCACGCTTCTCTTAGGGGCAGATATTCCGGCGATGGCGGTCATTAATTTAAGAATCGTTCAATTAATTGCCATGACCTACGGTTTTGAAGTGAATACCCCCTATGAAATGATGACATCATTAAAGGTTTTTCATACGGCGACGTTACCGCCACGAATTCAAATAAAGGGATGGAACTCGTTAATGGCGGATTTAGCCGAAAATGATGAGTCATATTTTTATCAAGGGAACGAGCAGATTACCGATATCACTTGGCTGGAACAGCCGGTTCAGCAATTATTAAAAGCTATGGTCATTGCTCTGTTTCGAAAAAAGGTCATTCAGGGGATCCCGCTAATCAGCATGGCAATAGGGGCGGGGGCTAATTATCAATTAACGAGAAAAGTAACGGATGTTGCGCATAGGTATTATCAACTTCGTTATCTCAAGGAAAAAGAGGAGTTTTAACGATGAGTACGCAAGAGCATAAAAAAGAAGCACCAAAGTCAGTTCACTGTAAAGTCATAACAGTTAGTGATACAAGAGATAAAGAAACAGACAAAAGCGGTAAGCTGATGATTACACTGCTTGAAGGATCAGGGCATACGATTGTTGATTATGTTATTGTTAAGGACGAAGCAGCACAGATTCAAAACGAAATTGTAAAAGGTTGTGAAAGAGGGGATATTGATGTCATCCTAACAAATGGCGGCACTGGAATTGCCAAGCGTGATGTAACGATTGAAACCGTACAAAATCTTCTCGAAAAAGAAATCGTTGGTTTTGGTGAATTGTTCAGAATGCTAAGCTATCAAGAGGATATCGGCTCAAGCGCAATCCTTTCGAGAGCAATTGCCGGAGTCGTTAAAAATAAGGCTGTATTCTCCACACCTGGTTCAACTGGAGCTGTCAAATTGGCCATGAATAAGTTAATCTTACCTGAACTTGGACATGTGGTGAGGGAAATTAAAAAGGATATATAAACAACGAAAACTCCCTGCATTGGGGAGTTTTTCTTATAGATGTACCTTGCTAACTACCTGGTTTGCCCTGTACCAAAGCCATAAATCATTGATAATCGAAGCGAGATCCGCTATTTCAGAGTTTAATTGACAGGAGCGTGGGAAATCACTTTCATCTGAAAGTTGTGCTTGTTTATCATTGATCTCCTCCTCGAGCTCAGCAATACGGTCAGGGATGGAACCGCGGGTTTGCTCCCAGGTTAACAGAATCTCCTGCTGTATTTCCGCGCTATATTCATCCCATTCCATAGTCAAATCAGGAATCGCAATACCAAGACGTTGATCAAAAGCGAAATGCTCTATCATTCGAAAGCCTCCATGCTATTGTTTTGCTTTATTTTACTATAGTTTCGTTAGCCATACACGAGAAACCTATTAGTAATAGAAAAATAAATGCACGGGGCAAAGGGCTCCGTGCATGAATCAGCTATCTATTCTTCGTCAATATCTTTTTTGGTTCGAACGATCAGAACGTCACATGGAGCGTAACGAACAATATGTTCTGATACACTGCCAATGAAAAATCTTTCGACTACATTCATTCCAGTGGCACCGCAGAGAATTAAATCCACCTTGTGTTTTTTAGCTATATCTCTTGGAATTCGTATTTTAGGTGAGCCAAATTCAATTTCGTATTGGACATTTGTTAACCCCGCATCCACAGCTTGCTTATGATAATTTTCAAGCATTTCCTTTGCAAGTGTTTCTGCCCGATCACCAATAACAGTATCATAGGCTTCAATTAAGGCAAACGACCTTGTGTCAATCACATGAACTAATAAGAGTCCCGCTTGATTTCGCTTTGCGATTTCAATCCCCTTTTGAAATGCCCAATCTGCTTCCTTTGATCCATCAATTGCGACTAAAATATTTTGATATTTAAGTCCCATGATTATCATCTCCTTACCCTGATTATACAATATTTAACAACGTATAACTGTTGCAATTTTTCGAACAATAATGAAGTAACTTACAAAGGAAGGGGAATGCCACGATGGAAAAGCGGGATCCAAATAACAAATATTCTTTTGAATATGATGAACAAGGTCTAAATGAGGTAAGTGAACAAATTATGAATTCCTATAATAGTGGTTTTATGGGGGAAGGAACGGCTTTAGCTGACAGCGAGGATTATGCAGCAGCTGAGGACTAGGTACATGTAAACAAATAGGAAAGACTGTCCTAAACATGGGACAGTCTTTTCTTGTGGAACGTATAGTTATTTGTCTAAGAAATTCAGTCATACAGGGCGTTTGCCCAAGAATTTGTTTTCAATCATGCATATTCTTAAGGTGTAAAGTTCATTTAAATAGAAAAGTGTAAACCTAAGTGAAGCGAGGAGAAACAAAATGAATACCGAAATGTATGGGATGCCTATTAACTTTGATGAGAGGGTTCATGGCCATGGCGGCGTTGGTCACGGCGGCTTTGGCCATGGCGGTGGTTATGGACACGGTGGATTCGGCCACGGGTACGGGCACTACGGATTTGGAAGACCGGGCTTCGGGTATGGTCGCCCAGGTTTTGGATACGGGCTGCCGTTTCTGGGTGGGGTAGCAACCGGTGCATTATTAGCTGCTCCGTATGGATATCCATATCCATATTACGGGTACCCATTTCCGTACCCTTATTATTATTAACAGGTTATGAAATGAGCTTTGCCCACTGGGTAAGGCTCTTCGGATAATGATTCATAAAGATTCTCCATTATTTCATTTTCCTGGTAATAACGGATATAATAAAGGTATATAGGTCTTTCTATTAAGGATATTAATTGGAGGTAAGTGCATGCGGATTGGGGTACCAAAAGAAATCAAAAATAATGAAAACCGTGTAGCAATGACACCAGCCGGAGTGACAAATTTGGTGAACTTTGGTCATGAGGTTTTTATTGAAATAGGAGCAGGGCTTGGTTCAGGCTTTTTGGATGAAGACTATAGTACTGCAGGCGCGATGCTGGTGGAAACTGCTAAGGAAGCATGGTCAATGGATATGGTTATGAAGGTAAAAGAACCGATCCCAACTGAATATCAATATTTTCGTGAAGGGTTAATATTATTTACATATTTACACCTAGCGCCTGAGCCAGAATTAACGAAGGCACTAATTGATAATAAAGTAGTTGGCATTGCCTATGAAACCGTCCAATTGGCGAATAGAACTCTTCCATTATTGACCCCTATGAGTGAAGTGGCTGGAAGGATGGCTGCTCAGGTCGGTGCCCAATTTTTAGAAAAGGTTTACGGCGGCAAGGGAATTCTCCTCTCTGGTGTCCCAGGAGTGCAACGAGGTGTCGTTACCATTATTGGCGGCGGAGTAGCAGGTACAAATGCAGCGAAAATGGCAATTGGTTTGGGTGCAAAGGTTACCATCATTGATTTAAACCCGGACCGTCTTCGCCAATTAGATGATATATTCGGTTCCGATGTGACAACATTAATGTCTAATCCTTTTACTATCGCTGAAGCGGTTAAGGAATCTGATTTAGTTATTGGTGCTGTGTTAATCCCCGGTGCAAAGGCGCCAAGACTAGTCAGTGAAGAGATGATTCAATCGATGAAGCCTGGCAGTGTTGTGGTGGATATTGCCATTGACCAAGGTGGAATTTTTGAAACCACCGACCGGATTACCACACATGATCATCCAACATATGTAAAGCATGGTGTTGTCCATTATGCTGTGGCCAATATGCCTGGTGCCGTCCCAAGAACTTCTACGATTGCATTAACAAATGTGACTGTTCCATATGCGCTGCAAATTGCCAATAAAGGCTTCCAAAAGGCTTGTTTAGATAATGAGGCATTGTTAAAAGGAATCAACACTCTCGACGGCTATGTGACCTATCAAGCAGTTGCCGAAGCACATGGAGTTGAGTTTAAAGATACGAAAACATTGTTAACAAAATAATAAAAGTAAAAAGAAGAGGATGCGGGTCCTCTTCTTTTTATGTATCAAAAACAAAACCCAACTTCCAAAATGAAGTTGGGTTGAAATACTACCTATACAGCCGCATTTGCCGTAGTGAATATAAGAAAGTTTTAAACCACC
Source organism: Neobacillus sp. OS1-2 (assembly GCF_030915505.1). Lineage (GTDB taxonomy): Bacteria > Bacillota > Bacilli > Bacillales > Cytobacillaceae > Neobacillus. The sequence continues at coordinate 744,372 of NZ_CP133265.1, read as the reverse complement.
ACTCCTCAAAGTGGGTGTTCTCAGAAACCTTTCTGCATGTCCTCCATGTCTTATAGACGGAGGCTTGTCATTCTGGCTTCGATAGTTAAACTCCCTTTTACAGCTTAAAGGTTAAAACTTTATTATGATTACGTACAACGCAGCCTGTATTTGTATACTACATCAAAATCGATAAGAGTTCAATGTAAATAAGTGTAAAATTATGATTTAATTATTTGTAATTCCTTTGGAAACTTGGTTAACACCTTTGCCCCATCAGCGGTAATATAAATATCATCCTCAATTCGGACGCCAGCCACATTAGGCACATAAATCCCTGGTTCGATTGTATAGACCATGCCTTCTTCGATTACCAGCTGGTTGGTTTCGGTCATAGAAGGGTACTCATGAACGCCAATTCCAAGTCCATGACCCAATCGGTGTGGAAAATAGTCGCCAAAACCCGCTTCAGCAATAATCCGCCTTGCTGTAAGGTCAACTTCTGCAGCTGTAACGCCCGGTTTACTTGCCTCAATGGCAGCGAGTTGTGCCTTTAATACCGTATCATATATTTCTTTTTGCTTGTCATTGATGTCCCCATATGCAACGGTTCTTGTTATATCAGAACAATACCGGTCAACAACAACACCTAAATCAAATAAAACAAGATCACCTTTGCGAATTTTCGTTTCCCCTGGGTTGCCATGTGGGGAAGCCGCGTTTGCACCGGTTAACACCATGGTTGAAAATGACATTTCGGTCACACCCTTTTGCTTTAGGGCGTACTCTAAGGCATTGAGGACCTCCAGTTCTGTTTTGCCTTCCTTAATTTCACTTGCACCGAATTCAACGGCATAATCGGCAAGGGCACAAGCCTCTTCAATGATTTTTAATTCTTTGGCATCCTTGATCATCCGCAGCAGTCGTAATTTTTCTTCTGCAGAAACAAATGACGCCTTAGGGAATAACTGTGTAAGATGCTCGTAGCGTTCGACATTCATATGTTCTTTTTCAATGGCCACTTTTGAAACCCCGTTGATTCTTTTATTAATGGCGGTAAGAATCATTTCCCATGGGTTTTCGATATCGCTATAGCCAATGATTTCATGACCCCAGCCTGAGCGCTTGGCATCAGGTACTTCCATTGCCGGGCAGACGAGGAATGGCTCTTCCTCTTGAAAAACAGCCAGCGCCAGTAAACGTTCATGCGGGTCTGTGAAATAACTGCTTAAATAAAATACATTCTCGGTAGAAGTAAGAAAGCTGACTTCAATCCCGTTTTCCTTCATCCATGTTTGAAGCTTTAGTAATCGTTGATTCATATGTAGGGCTCCCCTTTTTAGTAATGTTAGATCCTATTTGAGAGTAACAATTTTATAAAGGAATGTAAAATAACTATTCCTACTTTAGTGCTAAAACAAAAGAGTTATGGAAATAAATGTAGAAGGATTTCCATATGATTTATTGAAGTACATATATAATAATTTAAAAGGAGTTGGGATGATGAAGATTTCATACCATGGACATTCAGTTATTCAAATTCAAACAAATGGAAAAACGATTATAATAGATCCTTTTATTACAGGAAATAGTTTAACTGATTTAAAGGCTGATGAAGTAAATGCTGATGTGGTTATTTTATCTCACGGTCATAACGATCATGTCGGAGATACGGTTGCGATAGCGAAAAGAAACGGATCTCTTGTGGTTGCGAATGCAGACCTGACTACTTTCCTTAGCTGGCAGGGTGTCAAAACACACGGAATGAATATTGGCGGCTCCTGTCAATTTGATTTTGGAACGGTTAAACTCACTCAGGCATTTCACGGCTCTGGTTATGTAACAAATAAAAATGAGATCGTTTATTGCGGAATGCCAACGGGTATCTTGTTCAGTAATGAAGGCAAGACAATTTATCATGCTGGCGATACTGGATTGTTTTCCGACATGAAGCTGATTGGCGAACGCCATCCAATTGATGTAGCCTTCCTACCGATAGGTGATAACTTTACAATGGGGCCTGAGGATGCGGCTTATGCAGCTAAACTACTGAATGCAAAGACAATTGTACCGATTCACTTCAATACCTTCCCGCCAATTAAACAAGACCCCTATCAATTTATTGAGAGGTTGGAGGGGAAGAATGGAAAAGTGCTCGTTCCAGGTGAGGCAATTGAAATTTAGTTGATTTAGTGGTTTCACATACTTTTTTTCCTCCTGTATGCATAAAGATGAAACAAGCAGTCTTTTTAACAAAGGAGGTAAAAGAAATGAAAAAAAACAGGTATTTACTTTGCTTGCTTCTATGTGGTTTTATGCTTTATTTTGCTGTGCCAAAATTATCAGTGACAGCAGAAGGGACACAAGGGATTTTCGCGATTGTTTGGCTTTCATTTGCATTAATTGTGATTGCTGGGAATCTTACCGGTCTTCTCTATAGTCCGAAAAAGTTAGTAAAAAAGCCTCTGCAACAGAGTGCAAAGAGAAAAACCCGGTCATATTAATAAGAATTGTATGATAATCTAGAGTACTTCGTTGAATCAAAGACCTTTAAACTTTATAATAGAATTTAGGGAATAAATTAAACTGACTAAATAACTAGGAATTCAAATTATAAAGGGTGAAGGTCTTGGCTACTAAGCATGAACAAATATTGCAATACATTGATAAACTCCCTATTGGGGAAAAGATATCAGTGCGGCAAATCGCCAAGGCGATGACCGTGAGTGAAGGGACAGCTTACCGGGCAATTAAAGAGGCTGAAAATAAAGGCTATGTCAGTACGATTGAACGAGTAGGTACTATACGAATTGAACGGAAGAAGAAAGAAAATATTGAAAAGCTAACCTTTGCCGAAGTGGTTAATATTGTGGACGGGCAAGTTTTAGGCGGGCGGACGGGCTTGCATAAAACCCTCAATAAATTTGTGATTGGTGCCATGAAGCTAGAGGCCATGATGCGGTACACGGAAGCTGGAAATCTGTTAATCGTTGGAAACCGTACCCAGGCGCATGAGTTAGCTTTAAAAGCCGGCGCTGCGGTGTTGATTACCGGTGGTTTTGATTCTGAGGACCATGTGAAAAAGCTGGCAGATAAATTAGAACTGCCGGTTATTTCAACAAGTTATGACACCTTTACTGTCGCTACGATGATTAACCGGGCAATCTATGACCAATTAATTAAAAAGGAAATTATTTTAGTAGAGGATATTTTAACCCCACTCACAGATACCTTTTACTTAAAAACATCTGATAAAGTGTCAAAATGGCATGAACTTAATCAAAGGACAACGCACAGCCGTTATCCTGTAGTCGATCAAAACTTGAAAATTCAGGGGATTGTCACAAGTAAGGATATTTTGGGTCAGAATATGGAGGCCTCCATCGATAAGATTATGACCAAAAATCCAATGACGGTGCATGGGAAAACAAGTGTTGCATCGACTGCACATACGATGGTCTGGGAGGGAATAGAAGTTCTCCCCGTTGCCGATGACTCGAACCGTTTAGAAGGGATTATCAGCAGGCAGGATGTATTAAAGGCATTGCAAATGAACCAACGGCAGCCGCAGGTTGGCGAAACCATTGATGACATTGTGACCAATCAAATGGTGTTAATGCAGGGTAAACCAAAAGGTGAAGAAGTATATTCATGCGAAGTGACACCGCAAATGACCAATCACCTTGGGACTATTTCATATGGCGTATTTACAACCATTGTCGCGGATGCAGCCAACCGGATTTTACGCAGCTATAAAAAAGGCGACCTGGTCGTGGAAAATATGTCGATCTACTTTATTAAACCGGTTCAAATGGAAAGCACCTTAGAAATTTTCCCGAAAATACTGGAAGTAGGACGTAAATTTGGGAAGGTAGATGTGGAAGTTTTCAATGAGGGAATTTTAGTTGGAAAAGCAATGATGATGTGCCAATTGATTGACAGAAACTAGCCTTTGATCCAAGCTGTAGTAAATAAAAAAGCCGCTTCTCAACTTGAGAAACGGCTTCCTATTATTTTTGGGCATCTAGCATATGAGCTTCTTCAATTGCAAATGGATGGTAGTGTTTATATTTTTTGAATCCAATCCAGCTAAATACGGCTCCGTAAATACTAAAAACGGCAGCCACAATATAGGAAACAGTCGATTCTGATATAAATAGTAAGTGATTCATACCAAACAGACAGACAAAAAGTCCAAGAGCAATATTTGATTTTGCTGAAAGCCATTTCTTTTCAACTTGACGGTTGCTTCTAATGTATTTTGTTTTATAAAATAAATAGAAAGCAAATAAAACGACAATTAATACAACGAGTACAAACATAATTGGTTCCTCCAAGTTTCTAAAAATCTTCTATTATTTTAACCTGTATTTAAAAAAAAAGCCATTATTGGTTCATGAGGAGCATTGTCCATGATTGAGCAAATTATCGCAGCAATCGAACAATATGATACCATCATTGTTCATCGTCACGTCCGTCCAGACCCTGATGCCTATGGCTCGCAAGGCGGTTTGGTTGCCATTCTGCAAGAATCCTATCCCGAAAAAAAGATATTTGCGGTTGGGAAAGAAGAGCCGACATTACATTACATGCGCAGATTAGATGTGATTGAGAATGAGGTATATAACGGGGCATTGGTCATTATATGTGATACCGCCAATGCCGAGAGAATATGTGACGGGCGATACACATTGGGAGATAAGCTTATAAAAATAGATCATCATCCAAACGAAGACCCTTACGGGGATTTGTTATGGGTGGACACATCAGCAAGCTCTTGCAGTGAAATGATCTATGAGTTCTACTTAAAAGGAAAAGATAAAGGACTAAAAATGAACGATGAAGCGGCAAGACTTCTATTTGCCGGGATTGTCGGGGATACAGGAAGATTTCTATTTCCTAGTTCCACAGATAAGACATTCGCCTATGCAGGGGAATTGATTCACTATCATTTTTCACGGACTGAACTATTTGATAAGATGTATGAATTAGAACCAAATATCATTAAGTTAAAGGGGTATGTCCTGCAAAATTTTGAGCTTCAGCCAAACGGAGTGGCTTCCGTCAAACTTACGAAAGAGTTAATAAAAGAATATGATGCAAGGCCCGCAGAGGCATCCCTGCTTGTGGGGATTTTAGGAGATGTAAAAGGAATTATCGCATGGGTCTTTTTCATTGAGGAGGACGATCAAATACGTGTGCGGCTGCGCTCGAAAGGGCCCGTTATCAATGGAGTTGCAAGAAAGTTTAATGGCGGGGGCCATCCTCTTGCGTCGGGAGCGTCGATTTACTCTTGGGAGACGGTAAAGGATGTTTTGCGGGAAGTAGACGCGGTATGTGAACAGTATTCAAAATAGAAAAGGCGGAACGACCTATTAAAGGAGGGTCGTTCCACTTTTCTATTCAAACTGTATTTCAAGCTGTATCGATACATTTGTATAAATAACCATTTCTTTTACCTTCAGTTTGTATCTTTTTTCATTGATTTTTACCGGTTTATTTTCAATTATTTTTTTTAGTAAATCCCTGCTTTTATAGACAGTCTCTAAGTCCTTAGCAAGCAATGAACTGAGATCATCCCTTACCGCATTTTCCGTTTCAAGAACACTTAATGAATCCAGTTTGTATTTTTCAAAGTTTGTGATTTTTATATTAAAATTCTGAACAGTCAAGTTTTCAATATTCCGCTTGTTTATTTCCTTATATTCTTCCTGCCATATCTTTTTCTCATTATTTAAATCAACAATGTTCTCCTGCTGCTTACGAATCATTTCGGTATTCTCCTCTTGCCAAACGCCATAAATATATAGAAAAATACACCAGCTGATGGCGCCGCCAACTGCCATCCCAGAAAAAAATCGCTGCCATGCGGGTCGATGATAGTAGGGAGGGATTCTCATGATGATATATGCTCCTGTGTCAGCCAATTTATGATGAGTGCTCCTGTCTGGGCACCGCCTAAGGCAGAAAGAATTAATAAAAATTGTTTAAAAAGATCCTTTGTATCTGCATTAAATAAACCTCTTTCAAAGGTATAAACCGTATCAAACGTCCCGCCAATCGCTGCCACAATGGCCCAGATTCTAAGTGCTGATGACAAGCGGTAGACTGTCGTAAGCGGTGGTTGTCCAGTTAAGAAAGAGGCGATTCCGCCAATTAATGAACCACCAAGCACGACTCCTAAGGCAATAAAATAGCTTTCGATAAAAGCAGGAAAAAAACCAATTTCTTTCATTCCTTCAACCGCCTTCATAGATAATCTCTATTCATTTATATGGACAATGGTTGGGGAATATGTTTTTTGCAAAGCAATAGTTAAAAACGAGAACATATTTTCTTTTTCTGCGATTAAGATTTATAATAAATAATAGATAATAAGATTAAGGAAAGGTGAGGCAAAATGTCTTTTATTCACCTTCATGTATATAGTGCCTATAGTTTGTTGACAAGCACCGCTTCTGTCCCAGATTTAATCAAAAATGCAAAGAGTAAAGGTTTTTCGGCGATCGCCTTAACCGACAGAAATGTGATGCATGGAACAATTGAATTTTATAAACTTTGTAAAAAAAATAATCTTAAACCAATTATTGGGCTAACAGTAGATGTGGAAAGTGAAATCACTCCGAACGAATGCTATCCGCTAGTCCTATTGGCTGAAAATGAGGACGGTTTTAAAAATCTTTTGAAAATTTCCAGTGCCGTTCAAACTAAGACTGATCATGGGCTCCCATTAAAATGGCTAAAACATTACGCAAAGGGGCTAATTGCTTTAACACCTGGCCTTGAAGGGGAAATTGAACAGTCTGTGTTAAACGGAAACGAGGAGATGACCAGAAAGCTGATTAAAAAGTTAGTTGCCATTTTTGGTAACGGCAGCTTTTTTCTTTCGCTTCAACATCATCAGCTTGAACAGGAAGCGACCATTGGAAAACAGTTTCTCGCTATTTCAAATGAGTTACATGTACCCGTTGTTGCAACCAACAGAGTACATTATTTGGAAAAGGAAGATATGTTTGCGCATGAATGTTTGTTGGCCATAAAAAATGGTGACAAATTACAGGATGATCATCGCGAGAAATTGGACAGTGATCAATTTTATTTAAAAAGGGCTGCGGAAATGGTCGATTGCTTTTCCGAAGTCCCCGATGCACTAGAAAATACGCTGCGGATCGCTAGTAGATGTAACGTAAACATTGAATTAAATAAAACGTATTTACCAACCTTTCCAACCGAAAATAATATGCCGGCAGAGGAATATCTCGAGATGTTATGTGAAAAGGGTCTTCGTGAACGCATTTCCAATCCAACCAAGGAATATCTTGACAGGTTATCCTTTGAATTAGCAGTCATCAAGCGGATGAAATTTAGTAATTACTTTTTAATTGTTTGGGATTTTATGAGATATGCACGATCGAAGGGGATTTTAACTGGCCCGGGTCGGGGTTCAGCCGCAGGATCACTTGTTGCCTATGTTTTATATATTACAGATGTCGACCCACTTGAACATAACTTATTGTTTGAACGTTTTTTAAATCCTGAGCGTATTTCGATGCCTGATATTGATATTGACTTTCCCGACCATCGCCGTGATGAAGTAATCGAATATGTGGCACAGAAATACGGAGAACTGCACGTTGCACAGATTGTTACCTTTGGAACACTTGCTGCAAAGGCAGCCCTAAGAGATGTCGGCAGGGCCTTTGGGTTAAATTCAAAGGAACTTGAGCAATTATCAAGAATGATTCCACCACATTTAGGTATAGACCTGCAAGGAGCTTACAAAGAATCCGAACCGTTAAGAAGGTTTATCAATGAGACCCCGCTTAACCGTAAACTTTTTGACACCGCGTTAAAGCTTGAAGGTTTGCCGAGGCATACCTCCACGCATGCTGCAGGTGTCGTCATCAGTGAAAAGCAGCTCATTGACTTAATCCCAATTCAACGTGGATCCAACCATGTGTACTTGACGCAATACTCGATGGAATACCTCGAAGAAATTGGGCTTTTAAAAATGGATTTCCTTGGCCTCAGAAATTTATCACTCATTGAAACTATCCTTTCGTCTATTTCCCGAAATACCGGAAGAAAAGTAGATATTGGCCGGGTTCCATTAGATGATCCAAAGACATTCAAAATATTGGCTAAAGGAGAAACAACAGGCATATTTCAGTTAGAATCAGAAGGAATGCGGAAAGTATTAACACGATTAAAACCATCGCGATTTGAGGATATTGTCGCCGTCAATGCTTTGTACCGTCCGGGCCCAATGGAAAATATCCCTCTGTTTATTGAACGAAAACATGGTCGAGAGCCGGTAGTATATCCACACCCGGATTTAGAGTCTATTCTGGAGAATACGTATGGGGTCATTGTCTACCAGGAACAAATCAGTGTGACACGTTTCGCAAAAGGAGATTATCCGAAAAGCGACATACTCTCTTTATGGGAGTAGAGAACTTATAACTTGAAGTTGGGAATGATAGGGTAACGCCTTGAAACCAACTCCCTAATACTCCAACATGGGATAAAGTTTTAGGAGACTTTATTTTATGAAGCTTGGTGAAGTCGGCAGAAACAACCTAAGTCATGAAAGATATGAGTAAGAATTGGTTCAAAAGTGGCTAGAGCCCACCTGTTTGGAAAGTATCAAGTAAGATATGGTTCGTGATATGCCGGGGGTCTATAAAATACTCATGGTGAGAATGTTTGATTTATAACTGACGAACTTCCGAATGTACGCGTCTAGAGTTCTAGATAGTCGAAAGACTATTACCACTTAATATGTGGGGTTAGTGAGGTAAAGTAAGAGTTGATTTTATGAAATACCTTATAGTGTTACAGGCACTAACAAGCTAACAGGCGCAAAGGAAGCACCTAAAAGTATATGTACAGATAAAGTTATAGGAACGTGGAAAGCTTAGGACGTGGAGAAACCCTAATTTCAATGAAACGGTAATAAGGAAAAGCTTAATAGCTATAACTTATTTTTGTCTAAGTGAGAGAAGTGCCACAGTACCGAAGAAACCATGATAATAAGTGGTGGAGGGATAGGCACAAGTCAAGAAGTGAATTCAAAAGTTATATTTTGGTAATCAGAGGTTCGAGTAAGACTAAGAGAGGTAATCCACTTTGGGTGAAAACTCAGAGGAGGTAAACCGACTTTGACAATGAATGAAGAAGCAAAGGCTTTAAAGAAGGGTTCACTAAGATTTAATGAGTACTATGATATCCAAAATGTGTACGACAACTTGTACAAAGAATCTCAAAGAGGTAAAGATTTCAAAGAGCTAATCGAAATCATAACAAGCCGAGAAAATATTTTGGTAGCATATAGGAAAATAAAATCAAATAGAGGAAGTCTAACTGCGGGTTGTAATAAGAAAACGATTAAAGACTTAACAAAATTTAATCCAGATGAAATTGTGGAATATGTTAGGAAAAGACTTCGTAACTATCATCCACATAAAGTAAGAAGAGTTCTAATACCTAAAGCTAATGGTAAATTACGTCCGTTAGGAATACCAACGATAGAAGATAGGGTAATACAGCAATGCATTAAACAAGTACTTGAACCAATATGTGAGGCTAAATACTATGATTATTCATTTGGTTTTAGACCGAACAGAAGTACAAAACATGCAATTGCAAGATGTTATCACTTAATGCAAAGAAATTACTTGCATTATGTAGTGGATATAGACATAAAAGGTTTTTTCGATAATGTAAATCATGGTAAACTGCTTAAGCAAATTTGGAGTATGGGGATCAAGGATAAGAGATTGGTTTCAATAATCTCGAAAATGTTAAAAGCAGAAATCATTGGAGAAGGAAATCCTGATAAGGGTACTCCTCAAGGCGGAATCTTATCACCACTACTATCAAATATTGTTTTAAATGAACTCGACTGGTGGATACATTCTCAATGGAATGGATTAAAAACGAATCACCAATATAGTTGCTCAATAGCAGTAAATAAGGCTTTGCAAAAAACAAATTTAAAAGAAATGCATATTGTTCGATATGCAGATGATTTTAAAATCTTTTGCAGAACTCTAACAGAAGCAAGAATAATCAAAGAGGCAACAACAAAATGGTTAAAAGAAAGATTATTCTTGGATATAAGTGAAGAAAAATCCAAAATTGTCAACCTTAAAAAGAACTATTCAGAATTTCTAGGTTTCAAAATGAAGGTAGTTCGAAAAGGGACAAAATGGAGTTACAACAAAAAGAGTAGCAAAGATAAATTCACTGTAAAGTCACGTATGAACGATAAAGCATTGAGCAAAGCAATTGGAAAAGTTAAGTCATCTGTTAAACAAATACAACACAGTAAACCTAAAGAGTTGCCAAAAAATATAGGAATATATAATGCGACAATAAGTGGTTTACACAATTATTACAATGCCGCTTCTCATGTGAGTAAAGATTTTCATAAAGTGGATTACCTTACTTTGAATATTAGGAGAAATCGTTTTAAAGACATTGAAACACATTTTGGGACAATAAGTAAATTCATTAAAGATAAATACGGTGAAAGCAAAGGCATTCATTTCTTATGTAATCAAGCGATAATTCCAATCGCTAAAATATCACATAAGGCTCCAATGCAATTTAAAAAGGAAATATGCAATTACACAGTCAAGGGTAGAGCACTTATACATCAATCATTAAATTATGACATTCAAAGAAAGATTCAATATCTTATGAAATCACCAGTCCTTGATGAAAGCATAGAGTACAACGATAACCGATTATCTTTATTCTCAGCCCAACTTGGAAAGTGTGCAATAACCAAAGAAGTATTAGATATTGGAGATATTCATTGTCACCATAAACTGCCGAGAAGCCTAGGCGGGGATGACAAATACCAAAATCTAATAATCATTAAAGAAAAAGTTCACAGGTTAATTCATTCAACAAATCCAGGTAAGACAAGGGAACTGTTAAATGAGTTAAATCTTAATGATGAACAAATTCGAAAGGTAAACACACTGAGAAGGAAATGTAAAATAGAAACGATTTAACCAAATGTTTAAAGCCTTAGATTCGAAATCATTGAAAACCAAATTAGTTAATAAATGAATTTATATCTTGATGGAACGCCGTGTGCGGTGAAAATCGCATGCACGGTGTGGAGTGGGGGAAAAGCTGGAGATAACATCAAATGCTTACCTATCACTATTGCAAATTGCTTCGAAGATGGCAGGATTTTCACTTGGTGAAGCAGATCTTTTACGACGGGCGGTTGGAAAAAAGCAAAAGGAAGTTCTTGATAAAGAGCGAAATCATTTTGTCCAAGGGGCTTTGAAGAAGGGATATAACCAAGGACTTGCGAATGATATATACGATTTAATTGTTAGATTTGCAAACTACGGCTTTAATCGGAGCCATGCGGTTGCCTATAGTATGATTGCTTACCAGCTCGCCTATTTAAAGGCGAATTTTCCGGTCCATTTTATGGCGGGTCTCTTAACCTCGGCCATCGGTAATGACACAAAAATCGCCCAATACATTTTGGAGACGAGGCAAAAGGAAATCGTTGTACTGCCTCCATCCATAAATCATAGTACCTACTCATTCCATGTAGAAAAAACGGATGCGATCCGCTTTAGTCTTGCCGCCATCAAAAGTGTTGGGGGTGCCGCCTTAAAGGAAATTTTTCAATCAAGGAAACGTAAAAAATTTGATGACCTCTTTGATTTTTGTATTAGAATTTCTCAGAAGGCAATTAACCGCAAGACACTTGAATTTCTTGTTCATTCCGGTTGTTTTGATGAATTTGGCGAAGATCGTGCCGTTTTGTTGGCAAGTTTGGATGTAGCTATCGAGCATGCCCAGATTTTCAAACCGGATGATTCCAACCAATTTGATTTATTCGACGATGAAATGATCCCGAAACCGAAATATGTTCAAGTTGACCCGATAAGTTTAGAAAATAAGCTGATATTTGAAAAAGAAGCGCTTGGCCTTTATCTCTCTGATCATCCTATTTCTATTTATGAAAAGAATCTCACCCGGGTTGGGGCATCATTGTTATACCAATTAAGAAGTGATAATAAAAGGGCCATCGCGGGTGTATATCTTTCCACGCTGAAATCGATTCGTACCAAAAAGGGTGATTCGATGGCATTTTTAACGGTAAGTGACGCCAGCGGTGAAATGGAGGCAGTGGTATTTCCTACTGTATATAAGAGGTACCAGCCATTATTACGGCAAGGGAACTTTCTACTGATCGAAGGGAAAATAGAAGATCGCGATGAAAAGCGACAATTTATCATTCAGCAGATAACAGAATTAGAGCAGTGGTTACAAACAAAAATGGTAAACCAGCCAGTCTTATATATTAAAATTTCCTCCACTCAGCAAGATCAGCTGGTACTGCCAAAAATAAAGCAGCTATTACAGGCGAGTAAAGGGGATGCTGTGGTTGTTTTACATGATGAGGGGACTAGAAAGTCAGTGAAATTAGGGGCAGAAAACAACGTCAATCCAACCCCTGCAGTCATTCAGCAATTAAGAAATTTACTTGGAGAAAAAAATGTTGTTCTAAAAGATTAATTCTTTACAACTTTTGAAGATATGTTATATTGGTAAAGAGACTTGTGTGGTCTGACCACTAAAGCGGGACGTTTTTAAGTGAGAATGTTTTTATAAATATGAGGGGTGACAGACTTGACTTTACGTGAAGAAGCATTACATATGCATCGGATTAATAAGGGGAAATTAGAGTCGAAATCAAAAGTTCCAGTTAGAAATGCACATGATTTAAGTTTAGCCTATTCACCGGGTGTGGCGGAGCCATGTAAAGATATTTATGAAAAACCTGAAACGGTATACGATTATACCATGAAAGGAAACATGGTTGCTGTGGTTTCCGATGGTACGGCGGTCCTTGGACTTGGTAATATTGGACCTGAGGCAGCACTTCCTGTTATGGAAGGCAAGGCCGTTTTGTTTAAAAGCTTTGCCGGTGTTGATGCGTTTCCCATTTGTTTAAATACAACGGATGTGGAGAAAATTATTGAAACGGTTAAGTTGCTTGAACCAACTTTCGGGGGAGTTAATCTCGAGGATATCGCCGCTCCTAATTGTTTTGTCATTGAGGAAAGATTAAAGAAGGAAGCAAATATTCCGATTTTTCATGATGACCAACATGGCACAGCCATTGTTACGGTAGCGGGTCTTGTCAATGCCCTTAAATTAATTGGAAAAAAGATGACTGAAATTAAAATAGTGGCAAGTGGTGCTGGTGCAGCTGGGATTGCCATTATTAAATTGCTATATAGCTATGGTGTTAGAGATATTATTATGTGTGATACAAAAGGTGCGATTTACGAGGGCCGCCCGCAGGGAATGAACTCAGTCAAAGCAGAAGTAGCCAAATTTACCAATCGCGATAATTTAACAGGCAGTCTCGCGGATGTAATTAAAGGTGCTGATGTATTTATTGGGGTATCCGTTGCAGGAGCACTTACAAAAGAAATGGTGGCATCAATGAATACGGATGCGATTATTTTTGCCATGGCAAATCCGGATCCTGAAATAATGCCTGATGACGCCAAAGCAGCTGGGGCAAAAGTAGTTGGAACCGGTCGCTCTGATTTTCCAAATCAGGTCAATAATGTCCTTGCTTTCCCAGGAATTTTCCGTGGAGCACTTGATGTTCGCGCGACGCATATTAATGAAAAAATGAAAGTAGCTGCAGTGGAAGCCATTGCCGGCCTAATCAGTGAGGACGAGCTTCATGCCGATTACGTCATTCCTGCACCATTTGATCCAAGGGTAGCACCAAATGTAGCAGCGGCTGTCGCAAAAGCAGCAATGGAAACCGGTGTGGCCCGTATTAAGGTAGATCCTGATGATATTAAGGAAAAAACGCAAAGGCTCGCGATAATTGGCAAAAGTGAGTGATTAAGGTAGTGACAAATTCTAAAGTATATTTAGAGATTGTAAAGCAGTTACGAGAAATGATTAGCAGTGATGGACTGAAAACTGGAGATAAGATTCCTTCAGAACGGGAATTGTCGGAGCGCCTGAATTTCGGGCGCTCTTCCGTTCGGGAGGCACTTAGAGCACTAGAACTGCTTGGCTTAATAGAAACAAGGCGAGGCGAAGGGACGTTTATTCGGGACTTCCGAGGTCATCAATTGGTTCAGCTTCTCAGTACATTTATTTTGCAAGATGAAAAAGCAAAGCAGGATGTATTCGAAACCAAAAACTATATTGAGATGGATTGCCTCCGGTTAGCACTGAAAAGGGTCAGCAAGCAGCAGGTTGAATCCCTGCAGGAATGGGTAACCAAAACGGATAGCTTTACGGATGATGAGTTTTTTCAACGAATTATCGAGGTTTCAGATAACCACTTATTCTTAAGAATGTGGTTGATTTTAAAAGAATATTATTATTCATTAGAGGATTATTCTGTAGACTATCAGCGCGAAGACTATCTGGTTATATTGGGAGCAATAGCAGAAAAGAATGAAGAGAAGACACTTTCGGCCTATGGCAAACTACGAAATTTGTCTGACTTTACCGACAAATACTAACAGATTTTGAACTTTTTTTATTTTATAGTGGAAGTTATACAAGCCCATGGAAAAAGGGTATTTTTAATCCCCGGTGGTCTGACCACTTTTAGGAGTTTCTAGGTATGAAGTTACCTTAGGATAGAAAGACTTTTGAATAGCAAAAGATGGAGAATCTTGCCGTTAAGGCAAGGTGCGTTACACTAGGGAGGTTTTAATTTGGCGCTTAAAGATCTTTTTTCTAAAAATCAACCGAAAAAGAAAAAATATGCAACCATTTCAAAAGACATGGCTAAACATGATGTTCCAGAAGGGATTATGACCAAATGCCCTTCATGTAAGAAAATCATGTACACAAAGGAATTAGTGAAAAATGCAAAGGTTTGCCTTCATTGCGGTTATCATTTCCAGATGAATGCAAAAGAGCGGATTGATAGCTTTATTGATGAGGGCAGTTTTGTAGAAATTAATGAAAATATGGTTTCGAAAAATCCACTAAATTTTCCAGACTATCTAGAAAAGCTTGAAAAAGATCGGCAAAAAAGTAAGTTAAATGAGGCTGTTGTCACTGGAATGGGGACGGTTAATGGTCAAAAAATAGTTGTGGCGATTATGGATGCTACTTTCCGGATGGGAAGCATGGGCTCTGTCGTGGGTGAGAAAATTACCCTTGCGATCGAAAAGGCAGATGAACTTGCGATTCCCTTCATCATCTTCACTGCATCAGGTGGTGCTAGAATGCAGGAGGGAGCCCTGAGCTTAATGCAAATGGCTAAAACAAGTGTTGCGTTAAAGAGATTTAGTAATAACGGTGGCTTAATTATTTCCATTATGACACACCCGACTACGGGGGGCGTTTCTGCAAGCTTCGCTTCATTGGGTGACTACAACTTTGCTGAACCGGGGGCGCTCATTGCTTTTGCCGGCCGCAGGGTCATTGAACAATCGATTCGTGAGGAATTACCGGAGGATTTTCAAACAGCGGAATTCCTGTTAAAACACGGCCAGCTAGATGCGATTATTTCACGAATAGATTTGGTGGAGAAGATCACGAACATTTTAGATATTCATAATCCGGGAGGTGAACTCGAATGGCAGGGGAATTAGAATTCGAACGACCAATTGTGGAGCTAAGAAAGAAAATCACTGAATTAAAAGAGTTCACAAAAACAGCCGATGTCGATTTAAGTGCTGAAATTGTTAAATTAGAGACTAGGCTAGTTAAGCTAGAGCAGGAAATATATGAAAATATTAAGCCATGGGATCGCGTACAAATTGCACGTCTTGCGAACAGGCCGACAACTCTTGATTATATTTCTTTCCTTTTTGAAGGGTTCTTTGAATGCCATGGTGACCGAACGTTTGCGGATGATGAGGCAATCGTTGGCGGTGTAGCTAAATTTAAGGGGCTTCCTGTCACCGTGATTGGCCATCAGCGGGGAAAAGATACGAAGGAGAATATTCGCCGCAACTTTGGAATGCCTCATCCTGAGGGGTACCGCAAGGCTTTACGCTTAATGAAACAGGCGGATAAGTTTAATCGACCAATAATTTGTTTTATTGATACGAAAGGTGCCTATCCCGGTAAAGCTGCCGAAGAGCGCGGTCAAAGCGAAGCGATTGCCCGAAACCTCTTTGAAATGGCGGGTCTAAAGGTTCCTGTCATTTGTATTGTAATTGGTGAAGGCGGAAGTGGTGGTGCCTTGGCACTAGGTGTCGGAAACCGCATCTACATGCTCGAAAACTCAACTTATTCTGTTATTTCTCCTGAAGGAGCGGCAGCTATTTTGTGGAAGGATGCAGCACTTGCCAAAAATGCGGCCGAAACAATGAAGATTACTGCTCCTGACTTGAAGGAATTAGGAATCATTGATGCCATTATTCCCGAAATCAAAGGCGGGGCACATAAAGATGTGAAAATGCAAGCGGCAGAAATTGAAAAAGTGATAAAAGATTCCCTTCAACAGCTGCTTAAACTTTCAGAGGAAGAATTAATAGCGGACCGTTATAACCGTTTTAGAACAATTGGCGAATATACGGAAATGAAGGATTATATTGGTGTAAATTAGAGATTGTGCTCAGGTTGAGCACTTTTTTTATGATGTTCACAAAAAATTCATTAAAAAAGTGATGTTTGCGCTTTCAGTGTAAAATAAATCGCTTTCATTTAACTAATTATTCCGTCTATTTTAATTACTGATTTGAATCGGTTGTTATAGGCATTTCTTCATGTTATTTTATTAATATTCAAAGGTTTTATGTAGATAATAAGAGAAGCGCTACTTGCAGTTGATTTTATTTACTTTTTAGAAAAGGTACATAGACTTTCTTAATCAATGATAGAGGTGAATAGGATGAAAAGAATTGGAGTACTTACAAGCGGTGGTGACTCCCCGGGGATGAATCCAGCGATTCGGGCTGTTGTCCGGAAGGCGATTTTTCATAATATAGAAGTTTACGGTATATATGGTGGGTATTCTGGACTAATTGCCGGAAATATAAAAAAGCTTGAACTTGGCTCTGTTGGGGATATTATTCATCGTGGCGGAACGATGCTTCATTCAGCACGCTGTCCTGAATTTAAAAAGAAAGAAGTTCAGCAAATTGGAATTGAGCAGTTAAAAGCCCATGGAATTGAAGGGCTTGTTGTCATTGGCGGCGATGGTTCTTACCGAGGTGCAAAGGCATTAACAGAACAAGGTTTCCCGTGTGTGGGTGTCCCTGGAACGATTGATAATGATATTCCGGGAACAGAACAAACAATTGGGTTTGATACGGCCTTAAATACAGTTATTGATGCAATCGATAAAATTCGTGACACGGCTACATCACATGAAAGAACATTTGTGATTGAAGTAATGGGCCGGGATGCCGGAGATATTGCTTTATGGGCAGGGCTTGCAGGCGGAGCGGAAACCATTTTGATTCCAGAGGAAAATTATGATATGAATGAAGTGGCCGATCGATTACGCAGTGGTCAAGAGCGTGGGAAAAAGCATAGTATCATTGTTGTCGCGGAAGGTGTTTGCAGTGGATACGAATTTGCCAGTCTGCTGCAAGAAGCAACGAACATGGATACAAGAGTATCTGTTTTAGGACATATCCAGCGAGGTGGCTCGCCAACTGCTGCCGATAGGGTGCTTGCCAGTAGATTAGGAGCAAGGGCAGTCGAGCTTTTAATCGAAGGTAAAGGCGGTCGTGCCGTGGGAATTGAAAAAAATAAGCTTGTTGATTATGACATTATCGAAGCCCTGGAAAGAAAACACACGTTAGACCTTGATCTATTCAACCTATCCAAAGAATTATCAATATAAGAAAATAGGTTTTGCCTTTTCTAAAATGGGAGGAAAAAAAGGATGTTACGTAAAACAAAAATCGTTTGTACGATTGGTCCTGCTAGTGAAAGCATAGAAAAATTAACTGATTTAATCAATTCGGGGATGAACGTTGCCCGTTTGAATTTTTCCCATGGGGATTTTGAAGAGCATGGAGCACGGATTCAAAATATTCGTGAGGCGTCAAAGCAAACGGGAAAAACGGTTGCCATCTTGCTCGATACTAAAGGTCCTGAAATTCGGACAAATAACATGCAAAATGGGGCCATTGAGCTTCACGCTGGAGAAAACGTGATTGTCTCCATGACAGAAGTGGAAGGGACCACCCAGAAATTCTCTGTTACATACAATGAGTTAATTGATGATGTCCATGTAGGCTCTAGAATTCTTTTGGATGATGGATTAATTGGACTTGAAGTAACGGAAATAGATAAGACCGCTAATGAAATTCACACCAAAATATTAAATACTGGCATCTTAAAAAATAAAAAAGGTGTGAACGTTCCAGGTGTTTCAGTTAACTTACCGGGGATTACCGAAAAGGACAGACAAGATATTCTGTTTGGTATTGAACAGGGGGTCGACTTTATTGCCGCCTCTTTTGTCCGCCGTGCCAAAGATGTTTTAGAAATCCGCCAGTTATTAGAAGAAAACAATGCCACCTATATCCACATTATCCCCAAAATTGAAAACCAAGAAGGCGTAGATAACATCGATGAAATTCTTGAAATTTCTGATGGTCTGATGGTTGCTCGTGGGGATCTTGGCGTGGAAATCCCGGCAGAAGAGGTTCCACTAGTACAAAAGATGTTAATAAAGAAATGTAATGCACTTGGAAAACCGGTTATTACGGCAACACAAATGCTTGATTCGATGCAGCGTAATCCAAGACCGACTCGTGCTGAGGCAAGCGATGTCGCCAATGCTATTTTTGATGGTACGGATGCGATCATGCTTTCTGGCGAAACGGCTGCAGGTCTTTATCCTGCAGAAGCTGTGCAAACGATGCATAATATAGCTTCGAGAGCAGAATCTGCCTTAGATCATAAGGAAATTTTATCAAGCCGCAGCAAAGATACGGAACATAATCTTACAGATGCAATTGGTCAATCTGTTGCCCACACAGCATTAAATCTTGAAGTGAAATCGATTATTACACCAACAGAAAGCGGTCATACAGCAAGAATGATTTCCAAGTATCGCCCAAAGGCATCAATTGTAGCAGTGACAGCAAATGAACATGTCTGCCGCCGTTTACAGCTTGTTTGGGGTGTATATCCGCAGCTTGGTAGAATTTGTACAACCACTGATGAAATGCTTGATATTGCCGTAGAAGAAAGCTTAAATAGCGGGATTGTGAAGCATGGTGACTTGGTTGTCATTACAGCAGGTGTTCCTGTCGGTGAAGCGGGCACAACAAATTTAATGAAGATTCATGTTGTCGGTGATATTCTCGCTAAGGCGCAGGGAATTGGCCGCAGATCAGCATTTGGAAAAGTGGTTATTGCCCATGATGCCAAAGAAGCCTTGGAAAAAGTAAAACCGGGATCGATTCTTGTGACAATCGGATCTGACCGTGATATGGTACCGGCAATAGAGAAATGCGCTGCCCTTATTACCCAAGAAGGCGGCTTAACAAGTCATGCGGCTGTGGTTGGTCTAAGCCTCAGCATTCCCGTCATTGTTGGCGTAGACAATGCGTTAGAATTGTTTAAAGAGGGTCAAGAAGTAACGGTAGACGCAGCTAGAGGAATTATTTATAACGGTCATGCCAGCGTGTTATAAGAAAAATGTCAGCTCCGTATGAGAGCTGACGTTTTTTTATGTCTCTTTTCCTTTAATGAATGCCCAGACATCATGAAATACATTTGCACGGTAAAGGGTGCTGATAATGACGAGTGTGACGGGCCCAACAATTAATCCTAGAAAGCCGATTAATTTAAATCCGACAAATAAGGAAATGAGTGTTGCTAATGGATCGAGACCAATATTTGATGAAAGGATCTTCGGCTCCATGATTTGCCGTTGGACGAGGACGATCATATATAGAACACCTAAACCTAAGGCAAGACCTGTATTGCCGCCAATCGCTGCATATATAATCCAAGGGACAAACACAGCACCGGTACCAAGGTAAGGAATAATATCGACAATACCTGTAGCTAATGCAATCGTAATGGCATAATCAACCCGTAAGATTAAAAGACCAATCAGAATGATTACTGTTGTAATCGAAATGAGCGTAACTTGTGCTTTAATAAAACCGAATAATGCTTTTTTTAGGTCAATAAAAACGGTTCTACCGCTCCTTTTTGCCTTTTCAGGCAAGAGTCTTCCTCCCATTGCCGACAAGCGGTACCAATCCTTACTAATAAAAAAGGTGGCCAATAGCGAGAATATAAGAACCGTTGCAGCATTTGGGAACCAAGATAAGATATTCGGGATATTCCCAAATAAATTCTTAATAAACGTTCCAATCGTTGTTCCAACTCTTGTTCCCACGTTTTGAATATTTCCGATGATGGTATCCTTCTGACCCGCATCAAGCTTATTAAATACACTTGTTAATTGATTGTATAAGGGGATGATTTGAGCCGTAAAATAATCCTCGATATAATTAATTAATGTATCAAGATGTTCTGGGACGACTTTTGCCAAATAGGCAGCGCCGGAGACAATTTCTGCGACTAATAAAGTCACTAACCCCGCAAATAAAGCAAAAATAATGACAAGTGTGACAAGAACTGAGAGCACGCGCGGCATTTTCGCTTTTTTTTCAAGAAAGTTTACTAGCGGATTAATCATAAAGGCAATGATAAGACCAATTAAAAATGGATAGGTTACGGTTGATAAGAAATAAAATAGGTAGAGTGTCAAAACAACAGCACCAATCACAAGTAGGAATCGAACGGTCCGGTATATGTACGTAAGATTCAAAAGCAACCCTCCTTTACATTTAATTAATAGTTTCAGTTTAACATTTTATGAATAAAACCGCATATTTTTCCAATTAGATTATTATTACGGATAACCAGGGTAGAAGTTTCATAACTATAGACGAAAAAATGTATTTTCTACCTGGATAAAAACTATTATGGTACGATAATTTTTTGACAGGATGGTGAAAGGATTGCCAAGTCAGCCCATATTATTTCTATTACTACTATTTGCGATTGGCCTAATTGCTAAAAATAGTTCATTAATAGTTGCTATCGCAGTATTGCTTGTATTGAAAGTCGGTGGATTGGATGCAAAATTTTTTTCATTACTACAATCTAAGGGAATTAATTGGGGAGTCACCGTGATCACTATTGCTGTTTTAGCTCCAATTGCCAGCGGCGAAATAGGGTTTAAAGATTTATCCGGAGCATTTAAAACACCATTTGCATGGATAGCTCTCATCTCAGGGATGCTAGTCGCTATGCTTGCAAAGGGTGGAGTTAAATTACTAGCCGATGATCCGCAAATTACAACGGCATTAGTGCTTGGAACGATTCTTTCTGTTTCTATTTTTAAAGGTGTGGCGGTTGGTCCTTTAATTGGAGCCGGAATTGCATACGTCGCTATGAGAATTTTCAGTTTTTTTAGCTAGATTTTTTGTAAAATAATATTTTTTTTGTATTTTTCCACTCCTTTTCGTTCACAAAAATTTGATAATTGTTTATAATAGGCTTGTAAGCGTATCCTTTTTTTACATAAACCGTATATATATGCTTAATTACTTGTAAAAACCTTTCTATTGGTGAATGAAAAGGCAATCACAATGTTTGTGGATATCCCGAGCAATCGCTCAGTCAATATTAAAAGAATGTCGCTAGTATGCAATTTTCTTGATTGCAAAAAGAATATTGGGGAAATAAGAATGTAAAGGAGAGATTTATTATGACAGTAAAACAAGGTCTAGAAGGAATAGTGGCAACAACTTCCTCCATCAGTTCAATTATTGATGATACGCTAACATACGTTGGCTATGATATTGATGATTTAGCTGTAAATGCTAGCTTTGAAGAGGTAATCTACTTATTATGGCATCGTAAATTACCGAATGCTGAACAATTAGTTGAGTTAAAACAACAACTAGCTGAAAACTATGCATTGCCACAAGAAGTGATTGAACACTTTAAGATGTACCCAATTCAAAAGGTTCATCCAATGGCAGCACTTCGCTCAGCAGTTTCTTTACTAGGTTTATATGATGATGAAGCTGACCTAATGGACGAAGCAGCCAATTATCGTAAAGCAGTACGTCTTCAAGCAAAAATGCCAGCGATTGTCACAACCTTTGCTCGTGTAAGAAAAGGTCTGGACCCAATCCCACCAAGACAAGATTTAAGTTTTGCAGCTAATTTCTTATACATGCTTACAGGTAAAGAACCTGATTCCATTGCTGTTGAAGCAATGAACAAGGCGCTTGTATTACATGCAGATCATGAATTAAATGCTTCAACATTTACTGCACGTGTATGTGTGGCAACATTATCTGATGTATACTCTGGTGTAACAGCGGCTATTGGCGCATTAAAAGGACCTCTACATGGTGGTGCGAACGAGGCAGTTATGAAAATGCTGTCTGAAATTGGCACACTCGAAAACGTCGATCCATATATCCGCGGTAAGCTTGAACATAAAGAAAAAATTATGGGCTTTGGCCACAGGGTATATCGGAAAGGCGACCCTCGTGCCAAGCATTTAAAAGAAATGTCTAAAAAGTTAACTGAACTTACTGGTGAACCGCATTGGTACGATATGTCCGTCAAGATTCAAGACATCGTAACAGGTGAAAAGAATCTACCGCCAAATGTAGATTTCTATTCTGCCTCTGTTTATCACAGCTTAGGAATTGATCACGACTTAATGACACCAATCTTTGCGGTAAGCCGCGTTTCTGGATGGCTTGCACATATTTTAGAACAATATGAAAATAATCGTTTAATCCGTCCGCGTGCGGAATATACTGGACCTGGAATGCAAAAATATGTTCCGATCGAGCAAAGAGGATAATAGTTTACTTTTATTCAAAAAATTGATTCAATAAGATAGGAGTAAAGGTTAGGGGCACTGCTCACTAACCTTTGATTCAGTCTTTTGAAATACCACGAACAAGTTTTTTACATAATAGGAGGGAGAACAACTATGCAAGGCGAAAAAATCACGGTTAAAGACGGAGTATTAAACGTACCAAACAATCCAATTATTCCATTTATTGAAGGGGACGGTATCGGACCAGATATTTGGGCCGCTTCTGAAAGAGTCTTAAATGCTGCAGTGGAAAAAGCCTATAAAGGCGAGCGTAAATTAGTATGGAAAGAGGTTTTAGCGGGAGAAAAGGCTTTTAACCAAACGGGTGAGTGGCTTCCTTCTGAAACTCTTGATGTAATCAATGAATATTTGATTGCCATCAAAGGTCCATTAACAACACCTGTTGGCGGCGGTATTCGTTCCTTAAATGTGGCACTTCGCCAAGAATTAGATTTATTTGTTTGCTTACGTCCTGTAAGATGGTTCGAAGGAGTTCCATCTCCAGTTAAGCGTCCACAAGATACCGATATGGTCATCTTCCGTGAAAATACTGAAGATATTTATGCCGGTATTGAATACGAAAAAGGCACGGAAGCGGCTAAAAAGGTAATTGACTTCTTACAGAACGAGATGGGTGTTAAGAAAATCCGATTCCCTGAAACTTCAGGTATTGGTATTAAGCCTGTTTCTGAAGAAGGTACAAATCGTCTTGTGCGTGCTGCCATTAATTATGCAATCAAAGAAGGCCGTAAATCGGTTACACTCGTGCACAAAGGAAATATCATGAAATTTACTGAAGGCGCGTTTAAAAATTGGGGCTATGAGCTTGCAGAAAAGGAATTTGGCGATAAAGTCTTTACATGGGCTCAATATGATCGCATCAAGGAAGAGCAAGGAGCAGAAGCTGCGAACAAGGCACAAGCCGATGCAGAAGCTGCTGGAAAAATCATCGTAAAAGATGCAATTGCTGATATTTTCTTACAACAAATCCTTACTCGTCCACGTGAGTTTGATGTTGTGGCTACAATGAACCTAAACGGCGACTTCATTTCTGATGCACTTGCAGCACAAGTTGGCGGAATTGGCATTGCTCCTGGAGCAAATATTAACTATGAAACAGGACATGCTATTTTTGAAGCAACACATGGTACTGCACCTAAATACGCCGGTCTTGACAAAGTAAATCCATCATCTGTCATTTTATCCGGTGTGTTATTGCTTGAGCACTTAGGCTGGAATGAAGCAGCCACTATGGTAATTAAATCAGTTGAAGACACAATTGCTTCTAAGGTTGTCACATATGACTTCGCACGCTTGATGGAAGGTGCAACAGAAGTTAAAACATCTGAATTTGCAAATGAATTAATCAAAAATATGAAATAAGAAATTAAAAAGCGGATGCGCCACGCGCTGAGGCTTTACTTGAGCTGTTTTTTCGGAGACAGCTCAAGTCATTTTACATAAAGGGGAGAGCTTAAAATGTCATTAAAACGTAAAAAGGTTTCTGTAATCGGCGGCGGATTCACTGGTGCTACAACTGCATTTTTACTTGCTCAAAAAGAACTTGGAGACGTTGTTTTAGTTGATATCGCTCCAATGGAAAACCCTACAAAAGGTAAAGCATTAGATATGCTTGAAGCTAGCCCAGTTCAAGGCTTTGATGCGAATATCACTGGTACTTCAAATTATGAAGATACTCGCGATTCTGATATCGTTGTCATTACCGCCGGAATTGCCCGCAAGCCAGGCATGAGCCGTGATGATTTAGTGCAAACAAACCAAAAGGTAATGAAAAGTGTAACACAGGAGATTGTGAAATACTCTCCAAACAGTACAATTATTGTTTTAACAAACCCTGTTGATGCGATGACTTACACCGTATTCAAAGAGTCTGGTTTCCCTAAAAACCGGGTAATTGGTCAATCTGGTGTACTTGATACTGCTCGTTTCCGTACATTTGTTGCGCAAGAATTAAATCTATCTGTAAAAGATGTAACTGGTTTTGTTCTTGGCGGCCATGGCGATGATATGGTACCGCTTGTGCGTTACTCCTATGCCGGTGGAATTCCATTAGAAACCTTAATTCCTAAAGATCGTCTTGAGGCCATTGTTGAGCGCACTCGTAAAGGCGGCGGTGAAATCGTTAACCTTCTTGGTAACGGAAGTGCCTATTATGCCCCTGCAGCTTCTTTAGTTGAGATGTGTGAAGCAATCCTTAAAGATCAACGTCGTGTATTACCATCCATTGCATACCTTGAGGGCGAGTTTGGCTATGAAGGCATTTATCTTGGTGTTCCAACTATCCTCGGTGGAAATGGTATCGAAAAAATAATTGAATTAGATCTTACAGCAGACGAAAAAGCTGCATTAGATAAGTCTGTTGAATCTGTTCGAAATGTAATGCAAGTATTGGTGTAATGCTTATACTTTTATGAAATTCGGGGGCGGCGTCAAGACGGTGCCCTCGAATTTCTCTATCATTTATTATGTAATCGCTTACAATGAAAGAGGTGAAATTTGATGCTTTTAGGAAAAAAGAGAAAACTAGGGCGAAGAATTGAGGAAATAACCGTAGGTGAAAAATTAGTACTAACAGAGAAAATTGAAGACAAGGATCTTCTTCTCTATCTGGGATTAACCGATGATGCCAACCCTCTCTATATTCAACATGACTATGCATCACAAACTCCGTTCGAGAGACCACTTGTTCCTAGTATTATGCTAATAGGAATGATCACTTCTGCCATTTCAAAATATTTACCAGGGCCAGGAAGCCATGTCTTAGGCCAAGAGATTGAGTTTCCGAAACCTGTCTATCATTACGGAACGGTCGAGCTATTGCTTGAAGTGATTGACGTGGATCATTATGAGCATACAGTTTTGGTGAGCGTCTTAGGTTCTAATGAAAAAAAGGAAACCGTCATTAGTGGGAAATTCAAGGTATGCCCGCCGCATAAATTAGAAGAAATTCATGGGAAGGCCTTGGAGAATTTTTAATAGTGAGGTTCATGAGGACAGAAACCATGAATGAAAAATCAAAAGTGTCCTCATGAGAGGTTCATGAGGACGGAAACCATGAATGAAAAAGCAAAAGTGTCCTCATGAGAGGTTCATGAGGACAAAAACCATGAATGAAAAAGCAAAAGTGTCCTCATGAGAGGTTCATGAGGACGGAAACTGTTAATGAAAAACCCAAAACGTCCTCATCAATCATTTACATAGTATGAAAATTTACCATGACCCACTCTTCTAAAGTTTTTTGTAAGTATCCTATTTATTGCCTTCATAGAAACACCCGCGCCACACCACTCATGAACACAAGTAGTCGTAATTTTCATATCCGGAAACAATAGCTTAATCTCTTTTACATTCCGCAATACCACAGCCTCAATACTTTCCACATTCCCGCATGTAGTACACACAATCTTCCTTTCACCATCCGGGTTGGAAACGTTAAACGATTTGCACTTTGCACATGTGAAGCCTTTTCGCAATTTACCATAATTATAAGCCGGTAACTTTGTATATGATGATTTGGTTTGATGTAATGATACCAGCTTATCAGCAAGCATCTTGTGCTTATTAGTAAGCTTTGATGGCCGGGCATTTAATTTTTTCATCAATGCATTTAACTGTGTTGGGAAAATAAAGGGTTCGTTTGGGGGGGCCTGGAATAAGGTGAATTCGGAGTTAATAAACACAACGGATCCCTCAATGGCAAAATGATAGCCAAGCTTTTTGAGTAATTGGCCGAGCGAGAATTTGCTTCGTTTTAATTGGTCAAGAGGATTCTTATATTCCTTACCATAAGTTGCTTCCAGACTGTCAGGTTTGTAAATGAAATCTCCTTCAAAGTTTTTTACTTCGAAAGGGAAAATGGTATCTTGGTATATGATTGTGGTATCAAGCTGGAAAGACGAGTTGTCAACCTCAAGCAGCAAATCATTTAGAATGAGGCAATCACTTTGAAGCTGCTCAGTCAATAAGTCAAACTGAACTTCACCTTCAAAACCCTTTTCCTTATTTAAATAATACCTATGCTCCTCTTGAGACAATTTCATTCGTATGTCTAAAATTCTAAGAGCTAATAAATCCATGGGGACAAAGCGAGGTTTATAGGCCATATTCCACTTCCTTTCTACCTATCTAAATTTATTTTACAAAAAATGCACTTATCATTCGAACAGAAACATGTCAATCTTGTTAACTTTTACAAACATCGTTCAGCCCATAAAACTAGATAATCTTTATTCCTTACCTATATAATGAAGGTAACTACGCTACGAAGGGCAAGGGTGGGGGATATATGAAAAATAAAGTACTTGTTGTCGATGATGAACAGTCAATTGTCACCTTATTGCAATATAATTTAGAACAAGCAGGCTTTGAAGTTATAACAGCAATGGATGGTATAGAGGGGAAACAGTTAGCTGAAACAGAGACACCTGATATCATCGTTTTGGATTTAATGCTGCCAAAGTTAGATGGAATGGAAGTATGTAAGCAGCTTCGCCAAAATAATATCATGACTCCCATTTTAATGCTGACGGCAAAAGATGACGAACTTGATAAAATTTTGGGCCTTGAGCTTGGGGCAGACGATTATATGGTAAAACCATTCAGCCCGCGTGAAGTTATTGCCCGTGTGAAAGCTATTTTAAGAAGAACACAAATACAAACAGAAATAACGGTGGAAAATGATACTACAGAAGAGCAAATTCAAATAGGGAAAATAACCATCTTCCCCGAAAAATACGAGGCATACTTTAATGATCAACATCTTGAGTTAACACTTAAGGAATTTGAATTACTTCTCTACCTTGCACAAAATAAAGGCCGGGTGTTAACTCGGGATCAATTACTAAGCGCCGTTTGGAATTATGACTTTGCTGGCGATACTAGAATTGTGGATGTACATATTTCACATCTTCGAGAAAAAATTGAAGAGGAAACTAAAAAGCCTGTATATATCAAAACCATTCGCGGCCTTGGCTACAAATTGGAGGAACCTAAAGGAGAATGACAAAGTTCCGCACAAGGATATTTATTATCTTAATCTTTTTAATGATTATTGTTTTAGTCGGATTAGGTATACTGCTTGGGCAGTTATTTAAATATGACTTTTTAGAATCACTTAATGAACAGATAAAAGTTGAAATATGGTGGATCCTTACTAGTGGTCTGGGAATTGCTGTGGTTGTCATCATCATATTGGGCATCCGAATTACCACAAGGTATACCAAGCCAATAAAAGCGGCTACAGAGGTCGCAATTGAACTTGCACATGGAAACTACCGTGCCAGAACAACGGTGAATCGTTTTGATGATGCGGGAATGCTTGGAAAGTCGATTAATATGCTGGCGGAAAACCTTCAAGATCTCTCAAAGTCACATGAAATGCAACAGGACCGCTTAAGTGTTTTGATTGAGAACATGGGAGCAGGGTTAGTGTTAATCGATAGCCGCGGGTACATAAACCTAATCAATAAAGGCTATATTGAGATCTTTCATATAGATTCGAAAGATTACTTAAATAAACTTTATTACGAGGTCATTGAAAATGAGGAAATCTGTCGATTAGTTGAAGAAGTATTCCGGACTGAGCAAAATGCAAGTAAACAATTACTCCTTTCATTTTTGATTGAACGTCGATATTTTGTTGTTTATGGAGTCCCGATTATTGGAACTAATAAGGTTTGGAAAGGGGTATTGCTCGTATTTCACGACATTACCGAATTAAAAAGACTTGAGCAAATGCGCAAGGATTTTGTGGCTAATGTTTCCCATGAACTAAAAACCCCCGTTACCTCCATAAAAGGGTTTACCGAAACACTTTTGGATGGGGCGATGAACAATCATGAAACATTAGAAGCATTCCTTTCGATCATTTTAAAAGAAAGTGATCGGCTTCAATCACTTATTCAAGACTTGCTGGAGCTTTCCAAAATAGAGCAGCAAGGCTTTCGATTAAATCTACAAGAATTTGAGTTGCGTACACTTCTAGAAGATGTGATCACACTCCTTTCCGGTAAAGCAGAGGAGAAGAACATCCGGCTCGAATTTTATTGCAACCGGAACCAAGTGATCATGAATGGTGACACAGACCGCCTAAAACAAGTATTTATCAACTTAATAGGCAATGCCATAACCTATACTCCAGTTGAGGGGGATGTGAAAATTATCCTCTTAGAAAATGAAAAGAATGTGCGGATTCATGTAAAAGACTCGGGTGTGGGAATTGATGAGGAAGAAATACCGCGGATTTTTGAGCGTTTTTACCGGGTTGACCGTGCCCGAAGCCGGAATTCAGGCGGGACTGGTTTGGGTTTAGCGATTGTTAAACATTTAATTGAAGCTCATCATGGGAACATAAGTGTCAGAAGTACAGTGGGCGAAGGCAGTGAATTTATTATTGAGCTACAAAAGAATTAAATTTTTGGATGGTGACGATGGTGGAAAAGAAAAAACTTGTGTTGATTGACGGGAATAGTATTGCTTACCGTGCGTTTTTTGCCTTACCCCTACTTAATAATGATAAAGGGATTCATACGAACGCGGTATACGGTTTTACGATGATGCTGATGAAAATTTTGGAGGATGAAAAGCCGACACATATGCTTGTTGCCTTTGATGCTGGAAAAACCACCTTTCGACATAAAACTTTTACCGAATACAAGGGTGGCAGGCAAAAAACACCGCCTGAATTATCAGAGCAATTTCCGTTTATTCGCGAATTATTAGACGCTTACAGCATTTCAAGATACGAGCTTGAAAACTACGAGGCAGATGATATTATCGGGACCCTTTCATTATCAGCGGAAAAGGATGGGTATGAGGTAAAAGTAATCTCTGGGGACAAGGATTTAACCCAGCTTTCCTCCCCAACAACAACGGTCGGTATTACACGAAAAGGGATTACTGATATTGAAGAATATACACCAGAACATATTGCGGAAAAGTACGGGTTAACGCCAGAACAAATTATTGATATGAAAGGTTTAATGGGGGATCCCTCTGACAATATTCCAGGTGTTCCTGGTGTGGGGGAAAAGACAGCGATTAAGCTGTTAAAAGAGTTTTCAACCCTAGAAAATCTACTCAAATCAATTGATCAAGTCAGTGGAAACAAATTGAAGGAAAAACTAGAAGAATTCAAGGATCAGGCCTTAATGAGCAAGGAACTTGCCACCATTGAGCGGCAAGCGCCGGTAAAAGTTGAGCTAGAAACAATCTCCTACGAGGGCTTTACACGTGAAAAATTAGTGGCTCTTTTTAAAGAATTAGGGTTTCATTCCTTATTGGATAGGCTTGGTGAAGATACATCTGTTATCGAGGAGCAAGCACTAGAAGAGGTTGAATATGTCATTCCAAATGAAATAACGAATGATATTTTCGCTGATATCAATTATTTTTATGTGGAAATGCTCGATGATAATTATCATTTTGCCGAAATTATTGGTTTTTCGCTCGTAAATGAAAATGGGCACTACTACTTGCCTACGGAGCAAGCCATCCAATCAGCAGCTTTTAAAAAATGGGCGGAAGATGAAGGAAAAAAGAAAATTGTTTATGATGCAAAACGGTCTGAAGTTTCCTTAAGAAGGCGGGACATCCATTTAAAAGGCTCAAACTTTGATATATTAATGGCATCTTATCTTATTAATCCATCGGAAAATATTGAGGATTTGGCTGCAATAGCAAAAAGATATGATATCCACAATATCCAATCCGATGAATCCTTTTATGGGAAAGGTGCCAAACGGAAAGTTCCAGAGCCGTCTAAGCTTGCCGAGCATCTTGTTCGTAAAAGCCTAGCGATGTCTGACCTGAGAGAGAAACTGGAAGATGAATTAAGAAAAAATGAACAATATGAATTGTTTACAGAGCTAGAAATGCCGTTATCACTTATTTTGGCCGATATGGAATCGTGCGGTATTATGGTGGAGCAGGAACGTCTCCAGATGATGGGGAAAGAAATGAATGACCGTCTCATCGAAATTGAAGAAAAAATTTGTGAATTAGCCGGTGAAAAATTTAATATCAACTCACCAAAACAGCTGGGCGTTATTTTATTTGAGAAATTAGGTCTGCATTCTTTTAAGAAAACAAAAACAGGCCATTCGACATCAGCGGATGTATTAGAAAAATTAGCCGATGACCACGAAATCATTGAACATATTCTGCTATACAGGCAGCTTGGGAAGCTTCAGTCTACCTATATTGAGGGCTTGTTAAAAGTGATTGATCCTAAAACAGGAAAGGTTCATACAAGGTATCAACAAACCTTAACGGCAACAGGCAGATTAAGTTCTATTGATCCGAACCTGCAAAACATTCCAATCCGCCTTGAAGAAGGACGGAAGATTCGCCAAGCCTTTGTTCCATCAGAAAAGGGCTGGGTAATTTTTGCCGCGGATTATTCGCAAATTGAACTCCGGGTGCTTGCAGACATTGCCGGTGATGAAAAACTGATACAGGCCTTTAAGGATGACATGGATATTCATACGAAAACAGCCATGGAAGTCTTCCACGTTGATAAGGAAGAGATAACCTCAAATATGAGACGACATGCCAAGGCAGTAAATTTTGGAATTGTATATGGTATTAGTGATTATGGTCTTTCTCAATCATTAGGGATCACAAGAAAAGAGGCTGGTCAATTCATTGATCGGTACCTTAATAGTTATCCTGGTGTAAAGGAATATATGGATGACATCATTCACTCTGCAAGACAAAAAGGATACGTATCGACCTTATTACATAGGAGAAGATACATCCCTGAAATAACAAGCCGAAATTTCAACATCAGAAGTTTTGCTGAAAGAACAGCAATGAACACGCCTATTCAAGGCAGCGCCGCTGATATCATAAAAAAAGCCATGATTGATATGGATGAAGCATTAAAGGACAAAGGGTTAAGAACCCGACTATTGCTCCAGGTACACGATGAATTGATTTTTGAAGCTCCTGAAGAGGAAGTGGAGATTCTTAAAAAATTAGTCCCCGACGTGATGGAGAATGCACTTGAATTGAAGGTACCGTTAAAGGTAGATTATGCCTATGGTCCAACATGGTTTGACGCAAAATAAAAGAGCAAAGGGGGATCCTGGACATGCCAGAGCTTCCTGAAGTTGAAACGGTACGAAAGACGTTAAAGAAATTAGTTCTTACGAAAACAATTGAAAACATAACCGTTTACTGGGCGAAAATCATTAAAAACCCTGTCGACGTGGAGCAATTCGTTGATGCGTTAAAAGGGGAAACAATCATGGATGTCGGCAGACGAGGGAAATTTTTAATTATTTATACGGGTAATTATGCATTAGTCTCTCATTTGCGAATGGAAGGTAAATATGGACTCCACTCGAAGAACGAGCCGTTTGATAAACATACGCATGTGATTTTCCATTTTACCGATGGTACGGAACTGAGGTATCGGGATGTTCGGAAATTTGGAACGATGCACCTATATAAGAATGGGGAGGAATTTTTAAAGGCACCGTTGATTGAACTCGGACCCGAACCTTTTTCAAAGGAATTTACTGTAGAATATTTGGCTGAAAAGTTAAATAAGACAACCAGGAAAGTTAAACCTGCCTTACTTGATCAAAAACTCTTTGTGGGGCTCGGTAACATTTATGTAGACGAGGCGCTTTTTCGAGCTGGAATCCATCCAGAACGTTCAGCGAATACGCTTAATGAAAAGGAAATGACTGTCCTTCATTGTGAAATTGTTGCAACATTAAGCGAGGCCGTTAAAAAAGGCGGTAGCACGATTCGTTCCTATGTGAATTCACAGGGAGAGATCGGCATGTTTCAACTTGAATTATATGCGTATGGCCGAAAAGGGGAGGCATGTAAAAAATGCGGCACCCCTCTTGAGAAAACGACTGTAGGTGGCAGAGGAACGCATTACTGTCCAACCTGTCAAAAACTTTAAATTTTAAGAAATGTCGCCCCTAACCAAGGCACTTTTTCTTTTCTGTTAACATCGGATGGGCTCCTTCCATATACTATCATAGTGATTTTGGAGGAAGGAGTCAGAGATCATATGGTTCACTTGTTCTCGCTACTCGTATTAGCATTTGCTCTCAGTCTTGACAGCTTTAGTGTTGGGTTTACCTATGGTTTGAGGAAAATGGTAATGCCGATTAAGTCGATTTTGATTATTGCAACATGCTCGGCTGTCTCTTTAATGATAGCTGTGTCAATTGGACATGGACTAGAAAGAGTACTCTCGCCAGCTATTACGGCAAGCCTTGGTGGTTTTATTCTAATCGCTCTTGGCGCCTGGGTAGTGTACCAATTTTTCCGTCCTGAAAAAGAAAAGGAAATTTTAAAACACGAAAAGACGATTGTGAATTTTGAAATACGCTCCCTTGGAATTGCCATTAATATCCTGAAAAAACCAATGTCTGCTGATTTTGACCAATCAGGCACAATTACAGGAATTGAAGCGCTTATGCTGGGATTTGCCTTATCGTTAGACTCATTTGGAGCAGGAATTGGGGCAGCGATGCTTGGCTTCTCCCCCTTTTATCTAGCTGCAACAGTTGCGATCATGAGCTCGTTATTTGTTCTCTTTGGGATCAAAAGCGGAACGTTCTTTCATAAGTTTGAATGGATTCAAAAGTTTACCTTTTTGCCAGGGATCTTATTAATAATAATAGGTATTTGGAAAATTTAATCGATTGAAAGGAAACAACCATGTCACTAGTTATTGGTTTAACAGGCGGAATCGCCAGTGGAAAAAGTACAGTTTCAACTATGTTTAAGGAAATGGATATCACAGTGGTCGATGCAGATATCGAGGCCCGCCTGGCGGTGAAAAAAGGAGAACCTGCGTACCGTAAAATTATTGCCGAATTTGGCACGGAAATTTTATTGGAGGACGGGGAAATCGATCGTCCAAAACTCGGCTCGATTATATTCCATCAAGCAGAGAAAAGACAGCTCTTAAATGAAATTACCCACCCCGAAGTAAGAAAAAGAATGAGGAAACAAATAGATAACGCAACAAAGAACAATGAAAAAGTCGTTGTTCTTGATATCCCATTATTATTTGAAAGTAAACTAACGTTTATGGTGGATAAAACCATTTTGGTATTTGTGGATAATGAAACGCAATTACGAAGATTAATCGAGAGAAATGACCTCTCAGTGGATGATGCAAAAGCAAGAATTCATTCTCAGATGCCGCTGTCTGACAAGGTTGCCCTCGCAGATGCGGTAATTAATAATAATGGAACAATCTCTGATACGAGGAAACAGCTCATGAATGTTTTAACAGAATGGGGAATTGGCGTAAAATAATCGAAATGTGAGAAGGGTTACCTAGGGGAACTCTTCTTTTTTTGGTTATATCAGAATTGATATCGACTTCGAGAATTGTCTAGCTCCAGCCCCTAGCGTCTAATGTCCTTCGCTCTCCGCCCTACGATAAGTCAACATCGGTTCGCTTGCGCTTTTCTTTTAAATTATCAGAATTATAAAACATTGAAAAATCCGCTATTTATTCATCACAATTACACCTAAATATGTTATACTAATTGCAATAATACGAGTTAACAGTATAACACTAATGCGGAAGGGGCCGTAAAATGAAGGCGAGAATTGCGATTAATGGATTTGGGAGAATTGGAAGGATGGTTTTTCGAAAAGCAATCCTTGAAAATAAAATGGAGATTGTAGCTATAAATGCGAGCTATCCAGCAGAAACTTTAGCTCATTTACTTAAATATGACACCACCCATGGGCCATTCCAGGGCGATGTCATTCCTTTAGATGATGAATTGGTCGTGAATGGGAAAAGAATTAAACTACTAAATAAGCGTAATCCTGAAGAACTTCCATGGAAAGAGCTTGGCATTGATATTGTCATTGAGGCAACAGGAAAGTTTAATGACAGAGATAAAGCTGCCCTGCACTTAGACGCGGGAGCCAAAAAGGTACTTTTGACAGCACCAGGAAAAAATGAAGATATAACAATCGTTATGGGTGTTAATGAGGAAATGCTGGATATTACCAAGCATGATATTATTTCCAATGCATCTTGTACAACTAACTGTCTTGCACCCGTTGCAAAGGTGTTAGACGAAAAGTTTGGAATTGAGTGCGGGTTAATGACGACCATCCATGCTTATACAAATGATCAAAAGAACATTGATAACCCACATAAGGATTTACGGAGAGCACGTGCATGCGGACAATCTATTATTCCCACCACAACAGGAGCTGCAAAGGCGTTGTCACTCGTATTACCGCAGTTGAAGGGGAAGTTACATGGAATGTCACTTCGAGTACCTACACCGAATGTTTCGCTTGTTGACTTAGTGGTCGATCTAAAGCAAGATGTAACCGTTGATGAAATTAATCACGCTTTTATTGAAGCATCTACCGGATCGTTACGGGGTATCGTGGATTTCACTATGGAACCATTGGTTTCTGTTGATTTTAATACAAACGAACATTCAGCGATTATTGATGGGCTCTCTACAATGGTAATGGGCACAAGGAAAGTGAAAGTGTTAGCCTGGTACGATAATGAGTGGGGATATTCAACACGGGTTGTTGAGTTAGCATTATATGTCGCAGAGGAAATTGCGAATGCCGCTAAGGTGAAGGTTGGATAATAATTATAAAAAAATGCTGTCATTTGACGGCATTTTTTTATGATTGGGTTGTACCATTACGGGCTTTTTCGCATAGTATAGTTTTACCGAAAGAATCATTTATGTGCAGATATAATAAAAAATGACCATGAGCAATTGTTATGAAAATTAATCATGAAAAAAATTTATTTTGATAGGTTGCAAAAAAAATATAAACCAAGTATACTAGTCATCGTGAACTTCTTGAAATCAGGTAGCGATAAATTACTTAAAGGGTTAGGACCTCTTAGGACTAACTTTCCCCCGTGGTAGTTAGAAGTTACCGTCAATAACAGGATTTCAAGAAACCATCATAAAAGGTTAAAGGGGGAAAAATGAATATGGAAACAATGGGACGTCATGTAATCTCAGAACTTTGGGGTTGCGACTTTGAAAAATTAAATGATATGGACTTTATTGAAACTACTTTTGTCGAAGCTGCTCTTAAATCCGGTGCTGAAGTCCGTGAGGTAGCGTTTCACAAATTTGCGCCACAAGGTGTCAGCGGGGTTGTCATTATTTCTGAATCACACCTTACTATCCACAGCTTCCCTGAGCACGGCTATGCCAGCATTGATGTGTATACATGCGGTGATTTAAACCCGAATGTGGCAGCTGACTATATTGCTGAAGCGTTAAATGCCGAAACGCGTGAAAATATTGAAATTCCACGTGGAATGGGTCCTGTGCATGTAAAACAGGCGAAAGTTCTATAATCAATCTTTATAAAAACAATTAGCTTAGAGGTGTACCACTTGTACATCTCTTTTTATATTTTGCTGGAAATGTTGTAAACTAAGTTAAAGAGTAGATATTTGGAGGGGTAGTATGGGTATTTTTACACGGTTTAAAAAGCAAATAGAAACTTCAGACCAAAACACGGATGATTCCTTGAAAACGCATTATTATAAGGCCACTTTTAATCAGTTATTTCAATCAGTCGAAAAAATTTTCCATGATGATGCCGATTGTCAGGTCATAACCGTATCTAAGGACCATGGAGAGATTGCGGTTGAAGTCAAAAAACCAATCCCTTGTTTCTTGATTATCACAATTGTTTCGGTAAAACCGATGGAAACAGCAGTTGATTTTAATATTTCATCAGAAAGATTTTCATTAATAGGCATAAATCCCGTTTTAAAAACCCGTATTACTGCTTATTATAAGCGGATTGGCCAATTACATAATCTTGTTGGAACGAAATAAAACTCGTACACTTCTACTTGTACAAAGGGCTGCTATTTAATAAGATAAAGATAAGGATTTTGTCGATTTGGAGCTGATTAAACAATGAAATGCCCTTCATGTCAAAATTATGGTACACGTGTTCTAGATTCCCGGCCTGTTGATGAAGGACGTGCAACACGGAGAAGGCGGGAATGTGAAGAATGCGGATATCGATTTACCACTTTCGAGAAGATTGAAGAGATCCCCTTAATTGTGGTGAAAAAAGAAGGAACGAGAGAAGAATTCAGCCGTGATAAGATATTGCGGGGCTTGATTAAGGCGTGCGAAAAACGACCTGTAGCCTTAAAAGAGTTAGAAGATATCACTCATGGTGTTGAAAAGGATCTTCGCAGTCAGGGTATTTCAGAAATCAAAAGTGATGCCATTGGTGAAATGGTGATGGACAGGCTGGCGCATGTCGATGAAGTCGCATATGTGAGATTCGCCTCTGTTTACCGCCAATTTAAAGATATCAATGTATTTATCGATGAATTAAAAGAATTAATCAAAAAGGAAAAATCTTAACTGAGCTAAAGGGTCAATCTTTGGCTCTTTTTTCACTAACGAAGGGATGTTGGATTGATATGGCGCAGCATTGGCAGGAAATTCTTCCTATCGACCGGTATATGGTAGCGGCCAATGGGCTTTTACATGAGTATGACCGTAAAGTGCTGACGTTTTTATATCAGCCTTTGATAGGATCAACTTGTTTTAGCTTGTATATGACTCTCTGGATGGAGCTTGAGGAAAACCGCCTTTGGTCTGAAACTTCCACACATCATCTTTTGATGAACATAATGGAAATGAATTTAAATGATATATATGAGGCGCGATTAAAGTTAGAGGGCATTGGTTTATTAAAGACCTATGTTAAAACGAATGGCGAGGATCGTTCCTTTATTTACGAACTGTATCCCCCATTAAATCCCGAGCAATTCTTCTTAGATGGGATGTTAAATATTTATCTTTACAGAAAAATTGGCAAAAATCATTTTGCAAGACTAAAACGCTTCTTTACTGTCCAGCAAATGCCGGGGGAAAAAGAATACCAAGATGTGACGAGGGCTTTTCAGGACGTATTTGCATCGGCTGCTCCCGGAAGCCTGCAATACCTTCAGGATGTTTCAGAAGATATTGAGGAAGCAGGGGAACATAATCAGTTTATTGGCCGAAATGAATCAAATCCTATTCAAATTGATACGGGTTCGTTCGATTTTGCTTTGTTAGAAGCAGGTCTGAATGAATCATTAGTTCCTAAAAAAGCACTGACATCTAAAGTGAAGAATGTAATTAGCAATCTTGCATTTTTATATAATATCGACCCGATTGAAATGAAAAATTTTATCTTAGGTGCGATCAATCCGAATGATGAAATTGATATTGAGGACTTGAGAAAAGGTGCGCGCGATTGGTATCAATTTGAGAATTATGACCAATTGCCAAGCCTGATTAATCGGATCCAACCGGCCGCTCTTCAAACCCAATTAACCGAACCGAAAACACCAGAAGAAAATTTGATTCGATCATATGAAACAACCCCACCGCTAACTGTCTTTAAAGAGATCTCAGGTGGTGTGGAACCGTCTGATGCTAACTTAAAAGTTTTAGAAGAAGTGATGATAAAATATAAGCTTTCTCCCGGTGTGGTAAATGTTTTGATTGATTTTGTCATGAGAAAAACGAAGATGCAATTTTCCAAGAATTATGTTGATGCGGTCGCAAGTACGTGGGCACGATTGCAAATAAAAACGGTGAAAGAAGCAATGGAACTCGCCAAAAATAATGAAACGGCTCAGAATGAAAATAAAAAGGCTAGAACAAGAGGGAATAAAAAGCCCATTCGAACCGAGTTAATCCCTGATTGGTTTGAAGAAAGCCCGAATACACCGGTTAAAGATTCTTCCCTTGAAAACAAAACCGAAGACGAAGAGAAAAAGCGGGCGATTGAAGAGAAATTAAAAGCCTTTAGGAAGTAGGATGTGAATCGTATGGAAAAGATAAATAAAACCTTACAACGGCTTGCCTCGAATCAGAACTTTCAAAAGCGCTATCAAGAACAGCGTCAGAAAGTCCTGCAAAATCGGGGAGTTCAAGTATTTTTATCTGAGCATGAAGATGAAATTACCCAAGAAATGATTGAAAAGAGCATGAGTAAACTATACGAATACACGAACCAAAGTCAGGACTGCAACCGCTGTGAGAGTCTTGAAAAATGTATAAACTTTATGAAGGGATATGAACCTGAATTGGTTCTATCACGAAACTCCATTGATGTGGTCTATAAGCGATGCAAGCTGAAGGTCATAGCAGATGAGAAAAAGAAAAATGAAAAGCTAATTAAAAGTCTCTATGTACCAAGGGATATCCTTGAGGCGACCTTTGAGGACTTCGAAGGGGATACGGGCCGGCTTGATGCGGGCGATAAAGCGGCAACTTTTTTAATGAATTATGAAGCAGGTAAAAAAGCCAAAGGCCTCTATTTATACGGGAAATTCGGTGTAGGTAAGTCGTATATATTAGGTGCCATTGCCAATGAGCTGGCAAGAAAACAAATTTCATCAATGATTGTTTATGTTCCGGAATTACTGAGGGAAATGAAAAGCTCCATAGCCGACTCAACACTTAATGAAAAAATTGAAGCATTAAAGAAAGAACCCATTTTAATGCTGGATGATATTGGTGCTGAAGCCATGTCGAGCTGGACACGGGACGAAATTCTCGGGCCAATATTGCAATTCCGGATGCTCGAAAGTCTTCCAACCTTTTTCACCTCGAATTTTGATTTTAAAGGGCTCGAGCATCACTTAACATACAGCCAGCGCGGTGAAGAAGAAAAGATGAAGGCCATGCGAATTATGGAACGAATTCGAACCTTGAGCGAGCCTGTGCTTGTAGATGGCAGAAATCGAAGATAATAAACTGTGTTTAGGATTGTCGTACTAAAACGGCGATCCTTTTTTTATTTAAATACAAAAAGCCTTGGTCTGCTAACTTCTATTTTGGCCAAGACCCCCATATATATTTAAAACAGTGATTTGACAAAAAGGGGGGATTTGGTTGGCGGAAATCATCTTCCAAGGCAAGCTGGATGCACAAAGATTTTATGCCCACTTGCTAAAGTATGTTCCATATAAACCGGAAAAAGAAACTATTCTTCTACTTGAAGATCGACATATAGTAAAAATTTTAGATAGCGAATTATCCGTTGATATTTTTGAAGCACTGAAAACGGCTTTTTTTGATTTTATTACAATAATAAAACGAAATGACTGGTTTAGAGAGATTATTAAGAATCAATTTTATTATGAGGATTTAGAAGAGCAACAGCAAATTATGGAAATTATTTATTCTGTACTTGAGGGTCAGAGAGACGACTTAGCTGTTTTCTTAAAAGAAACAAGTGAGGAGCTCGATATGATTAAGGCTGCCATCAGCCATGTGTTTCAAGATCATGTTTCTTTATCATTTGACTCGTTCCATAAATTTCGTTTGCGCCCCTATCTTCAAATGCTTGAGGGTTATGTAGAGCTGGCCATTGATGAGTATAAAATGGAGCAGGAATATCAAATGTTTGTGCAAATGCTTAGGGATTTTTTGATGAATCGGGAACCGAAAATGGACATTCTTCATGTATTATTTGATGAGGAAATTACTTTTTATAATGAAGAGTTAAAGGAGATCAAACGAGGGGAATTAACAAAAATGATTGACCGTAAATTATTAGTGAATCATCCTGTATATGTCGATTCTGCCTCCATTGCACCGCTGTTGTCGTTGGCACCGACTTCTATTTTTATTTATGCAAACGACCCTAACGAGCCACTCGTTAGAACCATTAAAAATATCTTTGAAGAGCGGGTAACTATTAAAACCTTTGCGGCACTCCGAGAGGTAAAGAAATTGTCTGTGGATGAGAAATCCTCCGAAAATCATGCATAAAAAATAATATTATGGGAATAGTTAGTTTTGCGTACCTTGATTTTTTATTTTGTACTGATTATAATAACGTACATAGCAATTATATTTATTAAAAGTAATGATAAGGACAATAGTATTTCTTTACGGTTTTTTAGAGAGGGAGACCGCCGGCTGAAAATCTCCTAACACGAAAAAAATACTTACCACCTTTAAACTTCAACTGTGAACACTGCATTTTCTATGGAGTAAGTAATGGTTGACGGTCTACAGCCGTTACCTGACCAAAGTCATTTTTCAGTGTTATGTACCTGAAAATGAAAAATTGGGTGGAACCACGTGTTTTCAAAACTCGTCCCTATTCCGGGGGCGGGTTTTTTTGTTTTATTAGAAAAGCAGAAGCGCCTAGGCGCTGAAGCTGGACACTTTAAATTAAAGGGAGGAATTTATATGTCAGATGTTGTAAAGATTTCGTTTCCTGACGGGGCAGTAAAGGAGTTTGCACGGGGGACAAAAACGGAGGATATTGCTGCTTCCATCAGCCCGGGCTTAAAGAAAAAAGCCATTGCCGGCAAATGGAATGGCCAACTATTTGATCTTCGCCGTCCCATTATCGAAGACGGATCTATAGAAATAGTTACACCGGAATCAAGTGATGCGCTAGAAGTTTTACGCCATAGTACTGCCCATTTAATGGCACAAGCGGTCAATCGCCTTTATCCTGATGTAAATCTTGGTGTGGGACCTGTTATTGAAGGCGGATTTTACTACGATATGGATCTTGAGGTTTCTTTAACACCTGAAGATCTTCCGAAGATTGAAAAGGAAATGATGAAAATTGTTAACGAAAATCTTGAAATCATTCGAAAAGAAGTAAGCAGGGATGAGGCGGTTCAGCTTTTTAAAGAAATGGATGATCCCTATAAGCTTGAATTAATCGAAGCGATTCCAGATGGGGAAACAGTAACCCTTTATCAACAGGGTGAATTCGTTGACCTCTGCCGTGGTATCCATGTTCCTTCTACAGGGAAGATTAAAGAATTTAAATTATTAAGTATTGCCGGTGCTTATTGGCGCGGCAATAGTGACAATAAAATGCTGCAGCGTGTGTATGGAACTGCTTTTTTCAAAAAAGAGGATTTAGCAGAGCACCTTCGCTTGCTTGAAGAAGCGAAAGAACGTGATCATCGCAAAATTGGGAAAGAATTGAGCCTTTTCACTAATTCCCAATTAGTTGGACAAGGGTTACCGTTATGGCTTCCTAAGGGTGCAACAATCCGCCGTATTGTTGAGCGCTACATCGTTGATAAAGAAGTTCGTCTTGGTTATGACCATGTATATACTCCTGTGATGGGAAGTGTTGAGCTTTATAAAACTTCCGGCCACTGGGATCATTATCAAGAAGACATGTTTCCGGTCATGGACATGGACAACGAGCAATTAGTTCTTCGACCAATGAACTGCCCGCATCACATGATGGTATATAAAAACAGCATTCACAGTTATCGTGAACTGCCAATTCGGATTGCGGAACTTGGAACAATGCACCGCTATGAAATGTCCGGTGCCTTATCTGGATTACAGCGTGTTCGCGGCATGACGTTAAATGATGCCCACATTTTTGTTCGTCCAGATCAAATTAAGGATGAATTCAAACGAGTAGTGAATCTCGTTCTAGCGGTCTATAAAGATTTTAACCTTACTGATTATTCATTCCGTCTTTCTTACCGTGACCCACAGGATACTGAAAAAGTATTTTGATGATGATGCGATGTGGGAAAAAGCGCAGGGTATGCTGAAAGAAGCCATGGATGACCTTGGACTTGATTATTATGAAGCAGAGGGTGAAGCGGCTTTTTACGGTCCTAAGCTTGATGTTCAAGTGAAAACGGCCTTAGGTAAAGAGGAAACTTTATCTACTGTCCAATTAGACTTCTTACTCCCAGAGCGCTTTGATTTAACCTATGTGGGTGAGGACGGCAAACAGCATCGTCCAGTCGTCATCCACCGCGGTGTCGTGTCAACCATGGAACGGTTTGTAGCCTTCTTAATTGAAGAATACAAAGGAGCCTTCCCAACATGGCTTGCGCCAGTTCAGGTTCAGGTGATCCCTGTATCGCCGGGCGCACATTATGATTACGCACGTAAGGTTCAGGAACAATTGCAAAACGAGGGCTTCCGTGTTGAATTGGATGGCCGTGATGAAAAAATCGGCTATAAAATCCGTGAGGCGCAAATGCAAAAAATACCATATATGCTTGTTGTAGGTGATAAAGAGGTTGAGGATCAAGCAGTCAACGTTCGTAAATATGGTGAACAAAACTCAGAAACAAAGCCATTCGCGGACTTTCTTACAGCACTTAATGCTGAAGTGAAAAAATAAAAGTTTTTAAAAAAGGGAGGGAGACTTCCCTTTTTATTAAAAAAAATGTTGAATAATTTTTAGTTTCTTGCTACAATAAATTTCGTTGTCATCAAGGAAATGGTTCGTTGACATCGTATCTTTGTTTGTGGTATAGTTACTAAGGTGAAAATTGAATACTTATTTTGGGGAAAAGAAGAAGCACCCGCTTCTCACCTGATTGACGCATTTGGCAGTTGGCAGGTTTTACGTGAACTTTTTTATTACTTTTGTTTCGTAAAGTGTGGGTGTATTCATCCGCACTTTTTTATTTGTGTAACATTGATAAAAAGATTTTCAAACCTGTTGATTCAAGTAAGGTGTCTTGACCCGGAAGTTGTATTCTGATAAATCCTTGGAGGTGGCTAATTATTAGCAAAGACATGTTGTTAAATGAGGGCATTCGCGCTCGCGAGGTTCGTTTAATTGATCAAAACGGCGAGCAATTAGGAATTAAAACCAAGTTTGAAGCGTTAGAAATTGCTGGAAGAGTGAATCTTGATTTGGTACTTGTAGCACCAAATGCGAAGCCTCCAGTAGCCCGAATTATGGACTATGGCAAATTTAAATTCGAGAATCAAAAGAAAGAAAAAGAAGCTCGAAAGAATCAAAAAATCATTACGACAAAAGAAGTACGTCTCAGCCCAACGATTGATGAGCATGACTTTAATACAAAGCTGCGCAATGCCATTAAGTTTTTGGAAAAAGGCGACAAGGTAAAAGCTTCAATCCGATTCAAGGGCCGGGCGATTACCCATAAAGAAATCGGTCAACGTGTGTTAGACCGTTTTTCCGAAGCGTGCAAGGAAGTTGCAACGATTGAATCACATCCTAAAATGGATGGACGAAGCATGTTCCTAGTTTTAGCACCAAAACAAGAGAAGTAATAAGGAGGACAATCACAATGCCTAAAATGAAAACTCACCGCGGCGCTGCAAAGCGTTTCAAGAAAACAGGTTCTGGTCAATTAAAACGTGACCATGCTTATACAAGCCACTTATTTGCGAACAAATCTACAAAAGCTAAGCGTAAACTTCGCAAAGGAACTCTTGTTTCTAAAGGCGATTTCAAACGCATTCGTCAATTATTAACTTACATGAAGTAATCTCAAGTGATCGATATCTAGGAGGGAAATTACATGCCACGTGTTAAAGGCGGTACAGTTACGCGCAAGCGTCGTAAAAAAGTTCTTAAATTAGCAAAAGGTTATTACGGTTCAAAACATACATTATATAAAGTTGCTAACCAACAGGTTATGAAATCATTAATGTATGCATTCCGCGACCGTCGCCAGAAAAAGCGCGACTTCCGCAAACTTTGGATTACTC
Organism: Neobacillus sp. OS1-2; assembly: GCF_030915505.1. Taxonomy (GTDB): domain Bacteria; phylum Bacillota; class Bacilli; order Bacillales; family Cytobacillaceae; genus Neobacillus. The sequence goes on along the minus strand of NZ_CP133265.1, from coordinate 699,993 downwards.
GTATCAATGCAGCAGCTCGTATGAACGGTCTTTCTTATAGCCGTTTAATGCACGGTTTAAAGCTTGCTGGTATCGAAGTAAACCGCAAGATGCTTGCTGAATTAGCGGTAAGCGATGCAAACGCATTTGCTGAATTAGCAAACGTTGCTAAACAACAACAAAGTAAATAATATTCACAACCAGCCATTCTCTTATGATGAGGATGGCTTTTTCTATAAGGGGGATTTAGAGAATGACGATGATGTTAGCAATCTTTGTTGTTATGAATATCGCTGGTCTGTTCATTATGGGAGTGGATAAAAAGCGGGCGAGAAAACATCAATATAGAATAAGGGAGCGGACTTTGTGGCTTGTAGCTCTATTTGGGGGAGCAATTGGGACGACGGCAGGGATGCAGATTTACCGCCACAAAACGAAGCATACCTCGTTTAAAGTTGGCTTCCCTGTCCTTGCTATTGTAGAGTTAGTTCTTTTTATAAAAATACTATTATAAAAAGCCGCTTACATAGCGGCTGTCATTGTAAGAATTCCTTCACCGGACTTTTCCAACTAATTTCGGCATTCGGATAGTACTCGCGTATTTTTTTATCGATATAGTAAAAATCATCTTTTACCATCCCTTTTAACGAAGCCGTGTTTTCTGGCCAAATGGAGATGGACACAACATCAAAAGTATTATTAGCAGTTCCCATGTATTTTTCACCGGCAAACACGGCACCTTTATAGGTGAGGTGAAAATTCCTTCTCACATCATCATGATCAAGTAGTAAGAACCGTTTATGTTTACGTGCCGATTCAAGCTTTCGGGACGATTGAAATAGTAATTTAACCCCCATGTAAACCGCAAAAATGATGAAAAATAATAATACGAAGCGCAGTAACCAAATCACGGCTAAGCCTCCTACACCCATTTTCTATGTATTACGACTCATGCTGCAAAAAGGTTTCAATTATTTCTCACTTTGCTATAATTTTTCCATAAGGAGTGTGAGTTGAATGCAACTTGAAAAACTGTTTAAGATGCAAGCGGCGTTGGATACCCATATTGAGGAAAAGCACAATTTGCAGGAAGAGAATTTATTCGAAAGGAAAATTCTTGCCTTGCTTGTGGAAATCGGGGAATTGGCGAATGAAACCCGCTGTTTTAAGTTTTGGAGTGTGAGACCATCTTCCGCTAAAGAAGTGATTTTAGAAGAGTTTGTCGATGGGGTTCATTTTATTTTGTCGCTCGGGATTGAGTGTGGCTTTGACCGCCAGCGAGTTGAAGTAGATATCAGGGAGTCTAATTTGAATGTAACGGAGCAGTTTCTTCGTGTTTATGAAAGGATCACCATCTTTCACAAAAGCAAAGACTTGACTGACTTTAGATATTTATTCGAGTCATACCTGCAGCTGGCCTTGTTGCTAGGTTTTAAAGATGAGGAAATCGAAAAGGCATATTTTGATAAAAACGAAGTGAATTATCAAAGACAACAAAATAACTATTAGCAGGAAATTGTGAATTTGCAGATTCCTTCTGTATAATAAAGAATGTAGTACATACATAAAGGGGGCTTATTAATGGTGCAATTAGACGCAACATTAACGATGTTAAAAGAATTAACGGATGCCAGAGGGATTGCCGGCAACGAGCGCGAAGTCCGCGATGTGATGAAGAAATACATAGAACCATTTGCCGATGAATTAACAACGGATGGCCTTGGCAGTTTAATTGCTAAAAAGGTCGGGAAAGCCGGCGGACCGAAGATTATGGTGGCAGGTCACTTAGATGAAGTTGGCTTCATGATCACCCAAATTGATGATAAGGGCTTTCTGCGCTTCCAACCGGTCGGTGGCTGGTGGGGGCAGGTTATGCTCGCACAACGGGTAACCATTGTGACGAGGAAGGGTGATGTAACAGGTATCATTGGCTCTAAGCCGCCGCATGTCCTGTCGGCAGAGGCCCGCAAAAAGCCGGTTGAAATTAAAGATATGTTTATTGATATCGGTGCATCAAACCGTGAGGAAGCTTCAGAATGGGGCGTCCGTCCTGGGGATATGGTTGTCCCATATTTTGAATTTACGGTTATGAATAATGAGAAAATGCTGTTGGCGAAGGCATGGGATAATCGGATTGGCTGTGCAATTGCGATTGATGTTTTGAAGCAATTAAAAGACGTCGAACATCCTAATGAGGTGTACGGTGTTGGGGCGGTTCAAGAAGAGGTTGGATTACGCGGTGCCAAGACGGCAACGTATAAAATCGAGCCAGAGATCGGTTTTGCAGTTGATGTTGGTATCGCTGGCGATACACCTGGAATTTCTGAAAAAGAAGCGATGAGTAAAATGGGTAAAGGACCTCAGGTAGTTGTCTATGATGCTTCGATGGTCGCTCATAAAGGCTTGCGTGATTTAGTCACGGATACAGCGGATGAATTGAATATCCCATATCAATTCGAATCCATCCCTGGTGGTGGAACTGATGCAGGCTCCATTCATTTGACACACAATGGTGTACCGGCATTGGCCATTACCATTGCTACCCGTTATATCCATTCACACGCAGCGATGCTTCACCGTGACGATTATGAAAATGCAGTTAAATTAATTGTCGAAGTGATTAAACGCTTAGATCGTGAGACGGTTGATAAGATTACATTTGAATAAAAGTATTGGATCCTCGACTGAAGGTTTTGGTCGAGGATTTTTTATATAAAAAAAGCTGCCTGGGGTGATTATGGCAGCTTGGGTAGGAGGGTTACTTTAGTCCGCTTTCAAGAACGGAAAGCATTTCCTTTTTCTCTTCTTCAGATGCGTTTTTCCAAATGATTTCAAATAAAACGCCTAGTCCTGGGAGCATCTTTTCTTCCCCATTTTGAATCGCATCAACGATTGTATCCTCTAATTGATCTTGTGTGTTGCCTGAAACATTGTGAATAATAGCATTACGCAAATTTAGGTTCATATCCACACACTCCTTTTTATCCTGTATTTCTTTAATATGTTTTCTATTTTTGGTTTAATTATGTATTATTGTTATCATTACATGAGTTTTTTTAAAGGAGACCGAGTTTTGAAATATATAGAATCTGTCAATAATCCTAAGGTAAAACAATGGAAAAAACTTTTAACGAAAAAAGAGCGAGATAAGTCGGGAACATTTTTAATCGAAGGGTTTCATTTAGTGGAAGAGGCATTAAAGCAGGGTGAGCAAATTATAGAAGTGATTGTTTCGGAAAAAGTGGACTTACCGCCCCGTTGGGATCCCGCCGGTACACCTGTCACACTCGTCACAGACGAGATTTCGAATTTGTTATCCGAGACTGAAGCACCGCAAGGGATTTATGCCGTTTGCCGACAAACTGTTTCCGAAGCTGGTGAGGCAAAAACCTTTTTATTCATTGATGCTGTCCAAGACCCTGGAAATCTGGGTACGATGATTCGGACAGCGGATGCCGCTGGTATTGATGCAGTTATTGTCGGTCGCGGCAGTGTTGATATTTTTAACTCAAAGGTACTTAGATCTGCACAAGGAAGCCACTTTCATCTTCCGATTATTAGAGGTGATTTGCATGAATGGATCATCAAACTTGAAGAAAAAAATATTCCAGTTTACGGAACGGCACTAGAAGGGGCTTCGGCATACACAGATATATCAAGTGGAGATTCATTTGCGCTGATTGTTGGCAACGAGGGAAATGGTGTCGGAAAAGATATTCTTTCAAGCACCACAGCCAATCTTTATATTCCGATATACGGGAAAAGCGAGTCGCTAAATGTCGCGGTCGCAACAGGAATTCTGCTCTATTATTTGAAAAAATAGATGCAAACTGGTTTGACCTTTTGAGGAAAATTATTATATAATAGTGAACAATTGATTATTATAAAAACGATGACGGAGAAAAGTATCATGTCAATTGACCATGTAGGGAGAAAGTGCCTCGACTGAAAGCACTTTTATGGTTCAGGACAAGAGAAGTTCACCTCCCGAGTTGGCATCGGGACCATTTTTTGCGAAAAAAATGTAAAGATGCACCGGCATATGCCGTTATCCGAATGAAGCGAACACAATGTTTCTATACATATCGTGTTTACAAGGGTGGTACCGCGAATAACAAACCTCGTCCCTTACCAGGGATGGGGTTTTTTTGTCTTTTGGTGCCTGTCACCCTTTGTACTAT